>NZ_NCTH01000054.1:0-13927 GCF_002105475.1 Vibrio sp. ArtGut-C1
TGGAGCGGGCAGCGGGAATCGAAAAAGGTAGACCTAAAACGATATACTTTATGTTGCCCTATACTCTCCGCTTTAGAAACTTCAAAGCGCTGAGAATTATGCTCTTAAGCCTTGTTAGTCATTTCCTTAAGAAGAGTTCGGCGCATTATAGCAGTAAGATCTCACATTGCAACAAAAAATAATTCTAGTAAAAACACCTTTCAAAATGAAGACATCTGCATCATACTTTAATACTTCTGTACTTTAAGGGATTATGATGGATTTCTTCAGTTTTTATTCAATCAAGTGGGTCAGAACCACCGAATACCCCAAGTTCGATATCCCTATCATGTTTTTTGATGGAGAGCCTGCAATTGGTGTTAACCAATGGATTAGTGGGATGATAAAGCAAGGAGTCACTCCTTCATCACTAGAAGAAGCAATGAGAGCAATTGGTCATTTGTATAATTTCCATAAAGTGCTCACCATCCATGAAGGTGACGATTATGACACCAATCGACTAATTGAAAAGTTTCTTGATGCTAAGATGTTTGGGACTGATCACTTCTGTACGTTAACATCGGATTCTTATCTTAAATCAGCCTTTCTTGGCTGGAAGCCCGTCAAAGCCAAAAGCATAAAAACAACGTACCTTCGACACATTAATGATTTCGATAAGTTTCAAAGTGCATTTCACGGTGCTGACAGGTTAAATCCTTCTGAAACTGTCTTTCTATCCTCTTATGAAAAGTACCTTGCCTTTAAACAACGTTCAGGTTGGGACGCTTTATTGCACCTTTTCCCAGCTCAAGAGCATGAAAAAGAAGAATTTTCTATTTCTGTTCGAGAAGACCGAGTCCATAAGCGAGCGAAGCGCTTACAAGACAGAATAAATAAGTGTTTTCCCGCTGACCGTTTTATAGAGCTGATAGAGACCCTTGGCAATCCCAGAGATAAATTAGTGTTTTTGATGTATGGCGGAGGCTCTCTTCGAAGATCTGAACCTCTACATACCTTTTTTGATGATGTTATTGGTATCGATAACAATCATATGCTTCGAGTTCGTCTGGATGACCCGACTTATGGTGAAATCTCGTGGAAAGATTCTGATGGCAACATCAGGAAAACCACCAGAAAAGAATACATGGAAGAGAATTACGCGAATGAGCAGTTACCACCGAATCACCCACTAAGGCACCTACAAACCAGAGATCAGGTATTGAATCGTAATGACGGGTTGCATTCTGGTTTTAAAGGAATGACGTTTTTAGAAGCATCGTTTACCCCTTCGGAAGCATCAAGCAGAGATGGCGAAGTGTTCTGGTGCTCCCCAGAAATAGGTCGTTATGCCGCTAAAGTGTTTGAAGAATATATGAACACCTACATTTATCGCAACCCTAGTACAGGAAAAGCAAACCCTAATGGCTGGCCGTGGCATCCTTGGCTGTTCATCAAAATAACCGACGATGAGTATGGGTTGCCTCTTACGATATCCGCTATCAATGCCTCATTAAAACGTTCACTCGCAAAAATGGGGCTGGCAGGAAAAGGCTATGGTTTGCATTCATTAAGGCATTTATTCGGATTTTATTGCGCCACTGTGTTGAAGATAGACATCACAAAGCTTCAAGGGATGCTGCATCACAGTCAGATTTCCAGTACGCAGATCTACTACCACTTATCGGATGCTACCGTTCGTCACGAACTGCTACTTGCTCATCATAAATATATTGGCGAACCATCCGATGTCCCATTAGACCTTCCTGCTGTGGCAGATTTCGACCAACACTTTAAATACCAGTATCCAAACCACTGGCGAAGATAATCATGACACCAGATATCATCATTAAAGATAATGCTCACTTACTTGAACTACACGCAGCAGGAACACTCTCAGGCGCTTTAATTCAAGTCCCTTCATTTAAAGAAAATGAAGAGCCAATACTGATAAACCTTTCCTCTAACTTACGCTTTCAAAACACGAATGCATCAGTGCTAATAGAGCATATTGAAAAAAATCTCATGACTGCTTTTAAACAAGCGCTCATTCAACTCTCTTTAGATTTTTACCGTCAGTTTCATGCTAACAAGTCTAAATCTCGTAACTTTACTTTGATGTCAGCGACGGGAAACAAGGCTCTTGATACTTGGTTGACGTCTTATGCGGAGAAAAGTCCCGTAAAAAATAGAAAGTCATTGCGAGGTTATATTTTCAGTCTTACAACAGACGAAGTCGAAGAGGTTATTGGTAAGATCATTGATGAGTTGATGATGTTTGAAGCTTGGGCTGATGCGATCACAGAAGAAGCGTTGGCAAAGCTTGACATCAACCTTTTCCCTGCATTTCTGCTAAGCAGAAAACACGCTATAAGCAAGTTGGGATGTGGTCACATTGCAGAGCAAATACTATGGTGCATAGAGCAACTTGATGATGTTAAACGTAAAAAGACTGCCAATGACTTAATTTCAATACTAGGTGACGCTGACTGCTTATTAATTTTTAGCGACGCACATCTGGCAGATACCAATCGACGAAAATCTTCGCTGTATCGAAATATCTACCTTAAGCTGCTGTCTTATGGAACTATGACAAAAAGCTGGCTTCCCACATATTTGAAGAATACACCACGATTACAATTTCGCGCTCTCGCTTCTAATGATCTTGATAACGCAATAGCCCAAGCTTTTAGTAGTGATCGAAAGTCTATTCTAACCTCTCTGTGGTCTCGATTTATCTTTTGCACATCCATCGGTCAAACGTTGAATTTTCCGATACAAATTCGACTGCTTTGTGGTTATTTATTCAATGAAGATAGAGCGGCAAGGCTTGGTTATCGAAAGATAATGGAGCAGCTTACACAGTCCGTAGGGTTGGGATACCCTCTGGAGATGTGCGACACCCTTTATAAACAACAAGACTCAAATTCATTACATTGGTATGAGCGCTACAAAGTGGTTGAAAGAAATGGCGCTATTACTGTTGAGTCAGCAGCAGATATCCCTATCGGTGTAGTAGCGCAACCGCTGCCCGATGCATGGCAAGATGCTTTATCAATATTCCATCAACAAAAATTGACGTCAGACGGTTATAAATCCGACATCATGCATTTTGTAAAATGGGCTATACAATACCGTGGAGCGCTAAGTCCTTGGGATATTAAGCCAATTGATTTATACACTCCCTCTCCATTTGTAGATAGATCTGAGTGTTATTTTGACTATATCAATAACACTCAAAGCGTCAAATCCAAGAAAACCAAAAGACACCGATGGGGGCTGGCAAAAAGTTTTTATCGCGGCGTAGCAAATGCACTGAAGTTGGAAGAGCGGGATGTTGAATCACCATTTAAAAATCTACCCAAAGTAGACTTTACAGGTAGAGGAAGACGCTCAAAAACGCCAAGAGCCAGAATCACGTCAATGGTTGTCGATAAAATGGTAGCAATACTTTGTGGCTTTGATAGCAAAGGCGTACCAACGTACCAATGGGCAGAGCAAATTTCTCTCGCTGCTCTTAATAGCCATCATGCCAAAGGACGTACTGACCATTTCCTAGATCCAGAGTCTCAACAATATGTTTTTTGCCCCTCCAGAGCAGCCTCTCTCGCTTTTTTGCTATTGTTGCCGATACGAGGTGTTCAGGCTCGTTGGTTAGATCAAGGCTACTTTGATCAAGAGATTTTTGACCCGACAACCAAAAGCTTTAAAGAAAACCTATCCCCTTTGAAGCATTTCGAAAGTGAATACCATCGAACACAATGGGATGTGAATGGCGGTGCTGTTGGCGTTTTACAACGCCCATCAAATCGATTGATGTCGGGAGATTCCGATTTTTCCATTTATATCAATACGAACAAAACACAGATGTGGTCTCCTGATGAGAAAAATGGGTATGAAATCCCGTGGCCTTACATATCAAACCCTCAACATACCTATGAGAAAAATTTAAATCATCCGTACAATGTGTTATTTGAGCAATTCCAATGGCTTGAGCAATATTCAGCCGATGCGCAGCCTCTAAGATTTGACCACCTTCCATCCGATAGAGAGCGCATTACCAATGCCAGAAATGTCATGGCGAATGTTCCGTTTATACTACCTGTATTCAGAGACTTAACAGAAACCGTCAGCTACAAACTCAGTGGTAAGCACATTATTACCCACCCACCGATCAGTAAGTATAAAATTGAACGCATTTTTGATGAGCTGTGTTTAGAAACAGAAAAGCAGCTCCGACAAGAAGGGCTTGATGTCACACTAACGGATACGGATGGAAAATCTATCTTTGATATCCATACATTACGAGTTGCTGGGATTTCTCATTTACTCGATATTGGTGTGCCTTTACATATTGTCTCAGAGTTTATCGCTGGACACGCTTCTATTTTCATGACCTTGGGTTATAGCAAAGCAGAGTCAGATGTCATCAAGGAAAGCATTCTGCAAGCCAATGAGTCCACGCCATACGCACCGTCAGCCAGTGATAAAGTCCTGCTGGGACAAGACAAAAGAAAATTATTTGCTCCCAATGACCAATCCTCAAATATTGACTTAAACCATCGAAATATCGCTACCTTCGCTCCTGTCGAAGGTGGAATGTGTCCTCTCGGTGGCAAAGGTTGCGCAGGATGCTCAGAAGGTATGCCTCATCCAGAGGAAGACAATGTATTTGTTCCTGTTCAGGGCGGGTGTGGTAATTGTCGATTCTGGTTAACTGGTTTTGATTTTCTGATTGAACAAATCATGGAGCTGAATCGAATCATGTTTGTTTTAAAAGAATCCAGTAAAGAAATCCAATACCTCAATGAGTGTGTTGAAGAGATTGAATGGGCGCTAGAAGATGCCGATACCCCAGAAGAACGACGAAAGCTTAATGTCAAAATCACTTCTACTCAATCCAATATTAAAGGTATCGAAGAATCGTTAATCCCCTTAATGAAGGCATGGAAGAACCGTTATCTAGCAGTGTTACAGTCAGAAGAACTTCGGGAAACAAACGCTACCGAGTCAGGCAATAAACCCACCTTGATCGGAGATGTAAATATCACCGCCAATTTGAAGTCAGGTTCAGAGTATCAATTAATACACACGATTGTTGAACAAGCGTACCTTCTTCCGAAAGGCTCCGTTCCTATTCCAGAAAACCCAGCCAGGGCGTTACGAGAGTTTTTAGATACCATCGTGAGTCACCTTGATTCTTCCTTTTTGTTTGCACGGATCAAAGATAAACACTTAGCGAACAAAGGTGCTTTAAAACTCGCTGATTATTTAAATGAACATTTCAGTCAAGGTGAGATAGCTGCTTTATCTGACGGTCGATTAATGGAGATCAGCCAACTCAAACTGGAGAAGGTCACAAAAGCAGCCAATTTACTTCAGTCAATGATCGAACAACAACTGACATTACCCAAAAATCAAAAAAGCCTTACGCATCATATGTTAGAGGAGAACATTTGAGATGACACAACAACTCAATGACATTGAACAAAAATTCAGAGATGAAGAGGAAGCGCTTTTCGCTCAATGTGAAGAGAAGTGCGGTACGCCCATTTCGAAGATGTCACTCCGAAACATAAGAAAAGCAGCCAAAACCATGCTGGCTTCAGGTGCGAAAATAAACAACTCAACGATTGCCGCTTTCATCCAAAACGTTGACAACTCAGATCTGTTTGAAAAAACAGAGAAAGAGAGCGTTCCCCCTAAATATCAATCCATTGCAAATAATGTAAATTTTAAGGCGTTTATCTCTTTCTATGTGATTGAACAAGATAAACGCCTGGGTGCTAAAAATAAGGCTCCAGCAAGTCAACGGAGCGAAGTGAGTTTTCCTGTAGATCAATTAGATCCTAAATCAAGAGCTTATGTCAGAACGCTTCAAATGCAGGTGCAAGCTTTAGAGAATGAAAGAAAAGTATTAACCGCCAAACTACAGGAACAATCGAGAAAGCAACCCATTAGCCTTGCGCTCTCGCACCAAACGACTGCTGAAAAAGGGCTTCCGACATTAGAGGTAATTTCAGACACCTCAGCCGAAGATGCTCTATTCGCTCAGATAATATCAAAGTTAGTTAATCTACCAGAGCAGTTTCCTGAATACTTCCAAACCGAAACTCGAAATGAAAAAACGGTGTTAAAAATCGTCAGCAATTCTCGGAAGCAAGTCCTGTTTCGCAGTGACGAATGGAAATACATTACTGATGCTTTAACGGGACGGTCTCATGAGTGATTTTGGTTTAACAGAAGATGCCGACAAAAAGCTCTCTAGTGGCGATAAAAATGCCTCAAAATTCGAAACGTGGTTAAGTAGCAAAACTCCATTGGACGCCAATGGTTGTAAGATTTACGACTCTAAAACTTGGCTGCCACTTGTGAATGCTAAAACACATAATCTCGCAAGAGCGGAGCTATCCGCTCAATCTGGCGTAGGGCTTTCGGCATTGCGACAAAACCCGAAAATTAAAGCATTGCTGGAAGAGCTAGAAACAGAGCTTAGAGAGAAAAATATCCTGCCTGATCTCACGGAGTCAGGCAAAGTCGCTCAAGATTCGCCGAGGAAATACGATCAGGGCGCTTCTCAGCGCCATGTGGACACAAATCGACTCAGAGAGCTTGAAGAAGAGAACCAGCGCCTTAGAGCTGAGTTAAAGCGCTTTGAAGAGCTAAAAGAAATCATGAGCGAAATGGGAATGGGGGTGGAGCTATGATGACCGCCTAGCCATCCATTTTGAAACCAACAAAGAAGCTCAGTTTACTGGGGTTTTCATACGCAAATCACAACCTGAAATGGTCTCAGCCAAATCTTATGTGCTGGTTCGCTGCCCTGTGAATGTCATGGATTTTGCCCCTTCTGAAGGTCAATGCGTTCAGATCACAGGGGATTTCGTGATAGTTGATGACTTACGAGGGCATTATCAACTTAAACGCTTTGACTTCATCAATCCAAAGCGTGTGAAACTGGTATTGCCATCAGCCTCCAATGAGTTTGTGAACTTTATTTCGAAAGAGCGTGATTTTGTTGGTATCGGTATAAGTAAAGCCAAAGAGTTGTGGCGCACTTATGGTTCGAAAATCTTTGAGATCCTTGAGAAACAACAACTGAACCCACTACTGAGTATTCTCACCGAAAAATCGGCGGTTGCACTCATTGCAGGCTTTGAAAAATATCAAACCCTAAAGTACACGGAATGGTTTTGCTCTCATGGTATACCGCCTGCGATACAGCAAAAGCTCTTCAAATATCATAAAGATACAGTCGTTGAAGAGTTAAAGGACAATCCCTACTTACTTGTGACCTTCGGTATGAACTTCAAAGATGCCGATGAGATTGCTCGCTCTTACTTTCATGTCGAACGCCACGCAGATATCCGATTTATTGCTGCGATAGAACAAACGATACGTAACCATACCCGCTCAGGGCATACGTACATGACAAAGGGAGAACTAAGAAGCAAGTTGTTTGACATAATGCGCAGCTATGACGTTGTCGATAAAGCCATGCAAGTGGCAGGACATAAATTATCCTTTCGCATCGACCCTGATACCCAACACTATCATCCTGTCGGGATGTACGTCACGGAAGCGGTGATCGCCAAAAGGTTAGTGAAGCTCGTCACCTCTGAAGCTAAGTGGAGCTGCGCGACTGAAACGGCAATGCATCAAGCTATCAATGAATTACCTTTTACGCTCGCAAATAAACAACAGCTTGCAGTCAAAGAAGCCTTGTCACACCACGTTTCCATTATCACTGGCGGTGCAGGTACAGGAAAAACCACCATACTAAAAACGGTTTTAAAAGCTTACTCCGCATTGAAATACAACATTTATCCGATGGCACTCTCTGGCAGAGCCGCGATGCGGCTGCATGAATCAATCGGGCTACCAACATCAACGATAGCAAGGTTTTTAAGAGAGCCACCTATCGGCGCAGGCAAAAACCTTATTGTTATCGATGAAGCTTCTATGCTTGATCTGCACACCATGTATAAGATTGTGACGCATTCAGATCCGTCAGTTCGCTTCTTGCTTGTCGGAGACCGTGACCAGCTACCGTCCATCGGCTCAGGTTTAGTGTTGTCTGACATGATTGATTCAGGGCTTATTTCTGTCGTGAAGCTGGATATTGTGCAAAGGCAATCTGAATCCTCTGGAATACCCGAATACTCAAAATCAGTCAATGATGGGATCGTACCGCTAGAGTTGAGTACAGGATGCATTCATTTTCATCCCGTCCGTGACGAAGATATCGTGGAGACCTGTACAAGGCTTTACTCAGAGGCTCCCTCAGACAGTCAAGTGGTCTCTTCCTCAATAAAGATCACTTCAGAAATTAACGAATCCTGCCAAAAGATGGTAAATCCTGATGGCGCAGCCATGTATGTTCATATGTACAGTAATGAAAAACTAGAGACAGACTTTAGAATCAATGACCCTGTGATATTTACCATCAATGACTACCAAGCAGGCGTTCAAAACGGCACGCTTGGCGTATTAGAAAGCATTGAGTCAAGAGGGAATCACCTAGGTCGAGTAAGAACGGATGACGGCAAAGAGATCAACCTGACCAGAGCACTCTTTGATTCGTTGAAACGCGCCTACTCGATCACGCTACATAAAGCGCAAGGCTCTCAATTTAAACGAACCATAGTGGCATTGGATGGCGCACCAATGGTTGACCGTGCGTGGTTATATACTGCGATAACTCGAACAGAAGATGAACTGCATATCGTTGGCTCCGAAGCGAGCTTCAAAAAAGCAGTAACGAGCTTGAGCGCACGGTACAAGCGCAGAACTTGGCTGGACAAGCTGATCCACGAAGAGTACCTCTATGCCACCAATCAAAGAGAGAGACCTGTCGTCACACTTCGAAATCAATGGCAAAGAGTGAGTTAATCAATATCGTAGCTGCTGCGTTCACGCAGCTTGCGAAGCCTTTTAACTCGCAAAGCTCCAAATACAAGCCGCGATGTAGAAGGCTAAGCTGACATAGCCAAGCCCTTTTAACGCTAAATCATAGAGGTGCTCGTTATTCCTCTTATCGTAGTGATCCACAACAATAATGATACAGGCGATAGCAAGCATCACAAAAGAGCCAAATAAAACATAAAGAGAATCACCGACAAAAGTAATGCCATGCCCTCGTTTGGAGGGTAAGTAAATCTCTCCGTGGTTGATACCAAACAAACCATAGAGGACTAACCCAGCCGCAATCGATAGAAAGAGAATTCGAATATTTTTGGGGATAACATTCGGCTTATAAGGTTTACTTTTTTTAATAAACTCATACTCACCATTTCGTTTGTTTAGAAAGGACTTCTTCACAAACAGCTTCATGATGAACTCTTCTTCCTGTGACGTGTAGTAACCCGTCTTAAGCTTTGAAAACATTGTTTTAGCAATCTCAGGGTTTATATCTTCTTTACCCTGATACAATATCTTCCGTTGCTCAAGATGAAAGTAAAAGCGATCCAGCATCTGCTTATATTACCTAGTCATTTTAAGTCTGAATGTTGTCGTCACCGAGTCAAGTCGGAGTTACTGATTGCAAATAACATCTCGACCATAGCTATCAACCTCTTCTTGAGTGGCAAACATTACGAACGAACCACAAGGAACTCGTATGGCATTTGGATCATCATATGCTGCATAAGTTGAGTATGTATGCGTAGCAGTGTAGTAAATTGAACCACCCCAGATTGCGGCACATAGAGCTAGAAACCAAAGAACACTTGATTTATTTCGCCACCGCTCTGGAATCCAATCCCATAGTTGCTCGCTATGGAATGTTTTTCGATACAGGTCATAGTTAGCCCACTGGGAGCACAAGCACGCTGATAAACTCCAAAAAACCACATCAGGGATGACGACACCACTGACAAACTCAATTCCTGCTAGAGCAGCTATCCAAAGCATAGATAAAGAAAGAATTACCAAGCCTTTTAGATGCATACGCTTATAAAAGTAGTATATAAAACCACCAAAAAACGCAGCAAAATTAGAAATAAAAGAGATACGTTCTTTAAAAGACAATGTCCTATATGCTTCACTCTTCAGAATCAAAGCATGGCTGAGTTCATCTGCCCCTAGATTTTTCAATAGATGAAAACGGCGCTTCCACTTATTACTAACATCTAGGTCATCAATTGCATTTATACTATCTTGCAAACTATAAAACCTTTCTCGAATTAAACACCAAGCGTTGTTCACGCCAAAAATAAGGCTCAGCGTCACCGTGAACCTTCTCTGAGTAAGAACTCTTTCCTACCTAAAACTTTTCACACTGGCTGACATCTAGAACGTAGTCTCGAAGTAAATTCTTTTTGTAGCCGATCTTTTTCGGGCAAAGCACATAGCCGTTATCAGGAATGATCTTGTGAAGTAAGATGATGTTAGACACGAAGGAAAAACCACCGCCGATGATTGCTACTATAAGAAAAAACTTCTTTATATTTCGCAGAGTAAAATAACGCATTTTCATAGGCTGCGGAGTTAACGTTATTTCAGCTTGTTTATACCAAACGTATGTAATTAAAGGTAAAGATAACAGCGTGGTTATGCCAAGAATAGAACCAGACACTCCAAAGATTATTGACATAAAATATAGCGGATCAGCAACTAATTCCGATGAAGGATTAAAAATTTGTACAACATAAAATTGCCAATAAACCCACCAAGTAATAACCGAAATTGCGAATGCAGTTAAAACAAAAGCGATACAACCTATTTTATTCGCCATCGAATTCATCAACGACAGCCTCCACTAGTCTTTTCTCAAAATCAGTCTCTTTATCAATAAACCATACCCCAAAAGCAGAGAAAGCAAGGATACTTAAAGATACGGGAACCGTTACAGGAAGTGATAACAATCCTGCTCCAAATGCGACGATTTTACCCAAAACTAAAGCAGTACCAGCAACACTTACCGCATGAACCAAAAGCTTAGCTTCATCGACACCTAATTGTCTTAGTGTATAGTCATCGGTTAATAGATATTTAAGACCATTGATCCCTGAGCCAAGAAGAAATTCGGCTGGGGCGTAAGTTTTTACGTAACGGGTCATGCCTTTAACTGAATCAAGAGCACCCATTCCCATTTTCACCACTTGAGGGTTATCGGCACGGAAGACGCCACCATGCAAAATTGTCTGTTTAAACTTATCGTAATTATTTAAATAGAGATACTCGACACCATCGATGTTTTTGACAATAGCGGTCACACCCAAGCCACCAAGTGCTTTGGCAGTTTCTCTGGCATTATATAACCCTGTTAGCGAGTCTTTGACGGTCTTAACATCACCATTGAAGTCCCAAATCTCAAACAGTTTTTTCCACTCTTCAGGCGTAAAGATCGCGATCTCTGCTGTCTGGCTGCGATAAATCACCTCAATCTGTTTTTCACCTTCTTTAGCAAGGAAGTTATAGGCAGGCCAATACGTGTGAGTGGCGTTGATAACAGGAGTGTTAGCCGACACGCTTTGATCTTGGGAAATATTAACCAACTTATCATTGATGGTCGTATGTTGATATTTTCCCCATACATCACCTAAAGAGTGGGCTTTTTCAATGGTTTTTATCGGATGTGGTTGATCCGATATGCTGCATTGTTCTGGTGCTTGCCACTCCCTTACTTGAAGTTTATCGCCGACTTTTAGCGATAATGGGTCTTGTTCATAAAGAGGATTTAGTGTCAGTAGTTCCTTGGGAGCAATTCCATACTGAGCTGCAATATCTGTCCAAGTCTCGCTTTGTCCTGTATCAACGTGAGTCTTAACTGTGTGAGTTGGGGCTGACTTTTCTTTAAAGTCGCTTTGTGACTCAGTATCTTTTGGACGCTCCAGAAGATCTGTTTGTCGAATAGAAACGAGCTGTTCAACATCTAATGTAACTGCGTTCTTTTCAAGCCATGCATGGTTAATATTTGCTAGCTCTTCAGATGTCAGCTTTTCAGTTCTAAAAAGAATATGTTGAGGTGGTAACGATTTCTCTTCTACCTTATAAGGCAATAAAATAGAAGTGTAATGATGGTCAGATAATAGTTCATCAGACAAAAAGAGGGCTTTTGAACGGGTCAGATGGCAAGACCAACGATCATTACCCGCCACTTTGTATTCTTTGGCTAATACTCCATCAAGGAAGTGGTAATAGTAACCATGTGTCGCCCAAGCTAAGCCGCTTTCTGAAAATTGCACCATTAACTTAACAGGGATGTACTCAGCATGTATATGTGATGAGTTAATAGGCTTCGGTGTGATAGTTTGCTGAGTAATATGACCAGCATCAACAAATACATCATGAAGTAAGCTCTTTTCTTCATTGGATAAGCACTTAGCCGAAAGTAACACCTCACTCTCTTGCGTTGCTTTTTTAGTCCAACTCATGACTTTAGGCTCGTTCGATGTTTTAGCCAAAGACCAAACTCCCACCTGAAGCTGATTTAGTTCTTCAAGTGTACAAAGTATTTTAATATTACACTCATGGGTAGGTGTTGGCTCTGGTGTGTCTTTTACCCGTTCTGTCGATGGCGTGTATTGAGGGACATCATCCAAAACAGGTTTATAGCCTGCGCCTCTAATTCTTACCTGATCGAGTGGTTTCTTCATGCTTCGCTGCCTGATAACTTCCTAACACTCCAACATACTGGTTTTACGAGAAAATTAGAATAGTCATATTCACCAATTAGTTAGGCAAAAGGCATTTAACATTAGCGTTGTTCAATAAAGGTTCTCAGTATGATGATCATTACGGTACTTTCTGAGGTGAGCCACATTTTCTTACCTATCAGATAGGTATGAGCCAAAGACAGGATGTCATTCCACTATCATTTAGAGATTGATAAATCTATATGATAGATTTATCTTATAACCATGTTAATGATAGAGATATGTGCATTATGGCGATATACGGATATGCAAGGGTAAGTACCTTAGAGCAGAACCTTGAACAGCAGATAGCGTTGCTTAAATCGACAGGTTTTAACTTCGACAAAATCTTTAGTGAGAAAGTCAGTGCTAAAAATACAACTGACCGAGAGCAGTGGCAAAGGCTGATGGATTCACTAAAGCCTCAAGATCAGATTGTCACTCAATCAATCGACAGACTGGGTCGTTGCACTCGTGATGTGCTCGACTTAATTGATAGATGCAAATCTGATGGGATCAAAATCTTCATTGCCGACTTAGGAAGTATCGACATCACCAGTGCGACTGGTCAATTAGTTGTCACCACTCTTTCAGCCGTTGCCCAAATGCAACGTGAGCAAATGCTAGAAAAGCAGTTCATTGGTATAGAGAGAGCAAAGGCAGAAGGAAAGTACAAAGGTAAACAACAAACTCAATCGACAATAAACAAATGCGTAGAAGCGTTGAGGTATGTTGAAAAAGGGATGAGCAAGGAGAAAGCTGCAAAAGCTGCTGGGATAGGAGTTGCCACACTTTATCGCTATATCAAACAAACCAATCGCGGATAGCGACAGGAGCGCCAACCGTTCACCCGAAGCGAACTTTAGGTAACAGTGTAGAGCATGACTTCAAATACAGCATAAAATCGCCATCACACGAGATATGACTTATTCCTAGTATTGATAGAGAGAGGTACAGCTCATCGAGCTAAAAAGAAAAAAGTGTACTCTGAGCGCGTAGCGAGAATCGAACTCGCAGCATCAGCTTGGAAGGCTGAGGTATTACCATTATACGATACGCGCTCAGAGTACACTCATAAATCTGGAGTGACTAATCAAATTGTCTATGCTCTAGAGTAGAGCATAAAGTAAGGTCATTTTCAAACTAAAAGTAAATATACTTTAGCTTGCCTTACTTGCGGTGTCCTTCAAGCCCAATAAGATAAGCAATTCACTCACTCACCTGTTAGTTAAAGTATGATTTTGGGTCTACATTTATCGAACCCGCATCATCAGCTTGGAAGGCTGAGGTAATAGCCATTATACGATGCCCGC
>NZ_NCTH01000055.1:0-13880 GCF_002105475.1 Vibrio sp. ArtGut-C1
TCTTTCACGCTTAGTCATAATGTCACCTGTTTTAGTATCGAGATGATCATACATCACCTCTTAATCAGGTGGCCAAATTCACTATGCCACTTCAAGAACCTTTAAGCAGACTACGTCTACTATTATCAGTATTACTCATTGAACAAACTATCCTTTTATTGGTAAATGAAAAAATTAGAATAGATAAAGTTCTTCGTTTTCGCACTTGGATTTATGTATACAAATGTAAAACACTGAATTCAAGTCCGAACTGTGACACTTCCCCATTTAAGCAGCCATGCACATTTCTTTGAATATAACGACTGACTGTTTAAAGCCTAAACACTTCTTTTGCCTTTACGGTATCGCTTATGACCTTGTCTTAAATGCCTATAAAGCTTGCCACCCATTGCTTTGTCATTTGCAATGTGCTGGTAAATCCATTCATGATTGAGTGGCATCCCTGAAGCCGTCAATACTTCTGAAACCTGCTCAGGACTCCAATCGTGTTCAATCAACAATCGGATGAACTCAACTCGCTCCGAGGGTATTATGTACTTTGGAGCCTGACGCCTTCTCTCAATGCAGGCTTGATGAGCGGTTTGAGGGCAGTAATTTGCTTTTTCGCTATTACGGCTAAGTTCTCTATAAACAGAGCTTCTATGGCAGTNTACTTATTATCTGAGTTCGGGGGCTTAAACAGAGGGGAAATGACTATCTTTAAACATTTAAATTCAGAGTACGATGCTATCATTGTGGGGTTCTAGCTAAAGAAAGCACACTTAGCGACAGAACCGTTTTCGTTGCCTAGACATAGGATGAGTACGCTTGTCACAAAAAGAGGATATACGTTGATACTTCATCGGGCTGCCACTTGGAATGATTTGCAGCAGAGTATGTCTTGTCAATAGGTCTTGGGTTATTTGCTCAACCTGAGCCTCACGACGTAGCGCAACAGGCGCACTGTCATTATTTAGCTTCAAAGAAGCTTCTAAGATGTCAATACGCGCATCAAGAAGCGCATATTGCGCGTTCTTCTCAGCCAATTTCGCCGTCAAGCGCGCAATTTGAGCATGGCTGTTTTGATTGCGCGCTTGCAAATGGGCGTTATCGGCGCCCAAATCCGAATGCTGAGCTTGATACTCGACGACGGAGGCAGAAAGCTGGAGCAAATAAGCAGCACCGACACACAAGGTGCTGCCGACAATAAAATAAACGCCCATCTGGCGCCATGGCATAGTTGTGGACACAGAAATATCTCAAAAAAACAGAAGACGGAACGTCTAAATGCAAAAAGATTAAGGTTGAAACACTTTATGCAATAACGATAAGGAACTCGACGTAGGCAACACTTCATGGGCGGACTAATACACCACCACTTTCCCTTCTCGAGCCTTATTCGGTTGGTTGTTCGTGTTTCATAAATCACGAGGTTTCATCTCGAACATACCATACAAAGGACAACGAACCGTCACTGGCCAGTCAAAATTTTCACAATACACCGCCGATAAATCTAACTTATCAACGTTGCGCTGAGTTAACTTAAAGATAAATTGTTGCTGAAGCTAGGTAAGCATATCCATAAGTGATATCACCAAACGAAATAAAATCGAGCCCACTATAATCACTTTGATCGATTTGTCGACTTAAAATCTCATTATCTATGAGATAGTTCACTCATGTCAGAATGGATAGGCGTACTGTCCCCTTGGTTACCCATAGACCAGGGTGGGAATATGCTTTGCTTAAAAATTAACCAAACAAGATTTCCGCCCTAAATTTATCATCCCAGTAGACTCGTTGTCTTTTTCCCTGACATGCTGTCTTTTAGTGGGTGAGCCTTGGCAAGGTTGAACAGATCTCACCTAAATAAGGCGAGATTTTTTTCGCCATCTTCAGCATAGATTTGACTTTCATCTGACCTGACTTTGTGGAAGTGTGCGCTGACGGCTTTGTTGCTTAAATCGATGCTGCTGGTCTCAATGCATACGGAGATGGAGAATGGAAAGTGAAATAGCATGGAACGGATGGCAAGCGTCCAGTCTGGCGTAAACTCCATCTTGCTGTTGATACAGATACACATGAAATTATCGCCGTTGAGCTGACACTATCAGGTGTGACAGATGCGGAAGTATTCCCCAACCTAGTCAAGCAAATACGCCGATCCATCAAGGAAATCTCGGAGATGGTGCATACCATATAAGCGAGTGTTCACAGGAGCAAACGAGAATGCTAACGGTCTACTTCGTCAATATTTACCGAAAGGTTCTGATTTACGTGAAGTTAGTGATGACGTGATATCCCTCGCTATGGCGAGAATAAATTACAGGCCAAAGAGGTGTTTAGGCTTTAAACAGGTTCATCGCGGATAAGCGGGAACTCAAAACAAAAAACGGTAGTAAGTGATAGAGTTTTATCGCCAAACAAAACCTACACAAACTACCGTTTTCATGCCGAGTCATACTTTCCTATCTTCATTCGTCTACTCGACAGGTATGAGCCAGCCGAGATTTGGCTGACTAGATGATGGACAAACCTTGCTGATTTACAAACATTTAATCTCGGCGCTCCACAATCATACCTAGTATCTGTTAATTACTTCCTTCATTCAGGATTAAGGTCAGTTCAAACAGCTTATAAATTTAAGCCCCTTCTTCTTTACCATACTCTCGCAAAAACTCTTCTAATGGTATGGGGTTTGAAAAAAGAAAACCCTGTAAGTATTTGACATGATAGTTAGCCAAATATTCTTGCTGTTCTTCCGTTTCAACCCCTTCAGCAACAATCTCGAGAGAGAGTCGATTCGCTAACTCTATCGTACTTTCAACTAAGTGCCTGGAGGTAGGGTTACTGCCCACTCCTTGAACAAACATTTGGTCTATTTTTATGTAGTTGACTTGAAATTTTTGAAGGTTAGCAAGACTCGAATGCCCAGTACCAAAATCGTCTATCGCGATTTTGCACCCCAATTTTTTGAGCTCGCTAAACAACACCTCGGTTGACTCAGAAAAATCCAATACTTCTCGTTCAGTTAACTCCAAAACAAGTGTGATATTTTCTTGATTTACAGTTTGAATAAACTCTTTACAATCATTCGCCAAGCCCATTCCACGACAATGTTGGGGTGATATATTGACGCCGACGTGAAATGGCTTCGTTAGATGACTACTGTAGTCACACAGTTGCTTTGCCGTTTCCTTTAACAGTAACTCAGTCATTGGGACGATTAGACCTGATTCTTCAGCTTGGGGAATAAATAAGTCTGGACGTACCACACCTTGAATAGGGTGCAACCAACGCATTAAAATTTCCACGCCCTCTATTTCTCGTGTTTTAGCATTAACAACGGCCTGAGCATAAGGAACGAACTCCTCTTTTTTGATGGCTCTCTTTAGCTCTTCATCAAGACTTTGGGGACGGGTTGTATGCCACCAATAGTAAACCAATAAGGAAAGTTGTATTAACAGAATTAATAGAATGTAGATTTTTTTTTCGTGCCAAAACGCTTCCTGTAGTGAAGAGTATGAAAAGCCAACAGAGATGCTATAGGGAAAAAAGTCAGATTTAGAACTCTCCACCCCAACAAGCTGTTTCGTTGGGTCGCTATTTAAAAGAGCACCGTTTTGATCTAGCCATATCTTACCCAAAGAGAAATAGGCAAGGTGAGAATCCAGTGTTGAGCTAAAGAGAGTTTGCCTAAGATGAAGCGCGTCAACGCCACTTAATGCCGCCACGTTATCCTTACTGGTACGCAGGACGATAAGTGGGGAGTTCTGTGCTACCGGACTTCCAGGCATTAACAGTAACTTATCCGAGACATACCTCTCGTCATCATCCTCAAATATCCTATCTCCCCAAAGGGAAGTGCAGTTTATATAACCGTCAACTGATATATTTGTTGTTCTAGCATAAGGTATTGATGCCGCAATCTTTCTTAGCTCATAAGATGCCTCATCACAGTTATTCCCTCTCAGTGCTAAGCTTAAGGTTCTCTCATTTGCTTCTTCAGCGTAAAAGAAAATGGAGTCAATTTTATGGACGATACTATCAGCCCTATCTAGCGCTTGTTCTTGCAATGAACTCAAAAAAGTTTTATACGAAAGCTGCAAAACTATTAGACTAAGAATGATACTTGCTAGGGTAACGAAAAGTGGTCTGACTCTACTTAAGTCTATCATTTGGCTACCTAATCCCTTACTGCCCACGTTAATCTAGTTACGTGTTGTAGCAATTCTTGTAATATTATGTCAGTATATTTGAATTTTTCTATTGTTCATAGCTTTCTCACACCTTAAAAACGCCTATCTCTTCCGCTTTAAATCAAAAGTTTCTTCGCACTTAAATGATATTTTATACCCTAAAAATAGAGTCGTACGGCGCTATGGATCCTAGTTTTGAAAGGATTAGGGTATACGCCCCATGAACCCACTGGGCGATATTATTAGTGTTTGAAGTTCCAAGGCAGGAGTGCATCGATATCAGGTTCAGCTTTCGCTAATTCCTGCATGCACTTGACCATGTAGTCGTAAAGGTTAAGGCCGTTGGCTTTCGCTGTCTCGACGATACTGTAAAGCATCGCGCTCGCTTCCGCTCCATTGGGGCTGGTTGAGAAGAGCCAGTTCTTTCTCCCAATCACCAGCGGTTTTATTGCGCGTTCAGCACGGTTGTTGTCTATCGATAAGTGACCGTCATCGATATAGCGGGTGAGCTTCGGCCACTGACCGAGCGTGTATTTTATCACCTTACCCAGCGGGCTAGACTCAAGCACCTTCTGAGTTGTCATCCATTCATAAAGCTCATCCAGTATCGGCTTAGCATGCTCTTGGCGCTCTGCTTTTCGTTTTTCCGCAGACTCACCTTTTAAGCGGGATTCTATTCCATAGAGTTTCTGGATTTTAGCCAATGCACTATCCGCTTTGCCTGACTTGCCTTTGCCTTGCAGCTTTTTCGCCTCCATGAACTTGCGCCGAGCATGCGCGAAGCAACCGACATTAGTGACGAGATGAAGCCCATCATAAACACCATAGCCATCGGTTTGCAGATAACCACCGTAATCCCCCAAGAAGGCAACAGGGAACGCCCTAGCTCGACTGTTTTGATAGTCGTACAAGACGATATTTCTCACATTAGGGAGGGCGGCATCTGGCGAGTCTGCGCCCGAGCAGTAGAGCCACATATAACACTGTTTATCTTCTTTGAGGTCATTGAGCGGCGTTTCATCCGCCTGAATCACCACTTGCTCAAGTAGGGGCGTTTTTAAGGCCGCGTAAAGTGGAGCGAACTTCTCACTGACTTGGATAATCCACCTTGCCATGGTGGTTCGTGAGAGTTCGATACCCGACTGGGCAAACAGGGATTCTTGACGGTAAAGTGGCATCGCATATTGGTATTTGCCGAGGATGATATTGGCCAACAAGCTTTCTGTGGCGAAGCTCTTCGGGATAATGCTTTGCGGCGCTGGCTTTTGAACAATGCGGCTGTTGTCCTGAGTTTGCTCGCATTGGCGGCAAGCATATTTAGGACGAACATATTCCAACACTTTGAGTACCGCTGGCGTGAACTCAAGCTTTTCACTGCGGTCTTCACCAATTTTATGCAGACTATGTTGGCAGCAAGCGCACTGCTTTTCATCGTCGTCTAAATCGAGTTCGATAA
This sequence comes from Vibrio sp. ArtGut-C1, assembly GCF_002105475.1. Lineage (NCBI taxonomy): Bacteria > Pseudomonadati > Pseudomonadota > Gammaproteobacteria > Vibrionales > Vibrionaceae > Vibrio > Vibrio sp. ArtGut-C1. The sequence continues at coordinate 5,635 of NZ_NCTH01000055.1, forward strand.
CCTCACGAGGCAAGCTCTTTGGCAGGGGCTGACGTTTACCGCGTTTCTTCGTTGTGATAGTCGTTGTGACAACTTCAACCTCTTCTTCCTTAGCGGCTTCACATTCCGCTTCGTTGAAGAGGTCACCTTGTGATTCATTGTAAGGCTTTAACGACTCCGAGCGTTTAGCGAACTGACGGTCGAAGGCAAGTTTGAGTTGTTCAAGCAGCGATTGGCGCTCTTGTTTCAATTGGGTTTCTGACGCCAACAGTGCTTTCACCATCGCTTGTAGCTCGGCAACATCTTGGCTTTCTGGGTTGATATTTGGCGTCTTTTTCATGGCATTGATGATACTAAAATCATGCCGTTAATGCTTGGTGGATAAGGCTATATTATCGCTTAAGTCATTGTAAAATCGTTTATTCTAACGGGTTTATGGCCGATAATCGTGAAGCCAGAAAGCAGTCTATCAAGCTCGAATTGAGTTAGGGTAAACACGTCATTTTGCTCTTTGGAAGGCCACTTGTACTTGGCTTTTTCGAGGCGCTTGTACCAAAGAGCAAAGCCTGTTTTATCCCAGTACAACACTTTGACTTTATCGCGCTGTTTGTTGGTGAACGGGAACAGTGCGCCACTTCCTAAAGGTAAGTCGGTGTCATTTTCGATAATCGCAGCGAGGCCGTTGATGGACTTTCTAAAATCGACGCTTTCGCGATAGAGATAGATATCGGGAGCACTGAGCATACGTTTCATGACAGCGCACTGATAAGTTCTGCAAGATAGGTCGCTGGCGTGCCTTGTGGGATGCTCAGTTCAACATCATTGACGAGCAGGGTCATATTGGCAACGGTAACGTGAGTGGCTTGATACTTTGTGGTCTTTTCAACGACTTCAGCTTTAACGAAGCCAACCGTGTTCGGTTTTTCGATGTGCTTTAACTGTTGGCGCTTAGCGTAAAAAGTGGAGAGGCTCAGTCCGTTACGTTCACAGAATAATCGTTGTGATAGCTGGCTGGATTCATAGCGTTCGAACAGGGTTCGCCATTCTTGGTTAGTGCGTCGTTTGGCCATTTCAAATCTCCTTTGCTCCTTTGGGTTGGAGGTTTGATCTTATTATTCGGGCTAGACGATTAGAATGCGGGGTTTATGACGCGCTTACATGGTATCAGCGTAAAAGCTACGCTTCAGTCACTTAGATTGGATCTTTTAGGGCTGGATTTATACGAGATAGCTAAAGAGCGGAGTAAATATTTAATAACAACTAAGGGTAAGCCTAACTGTTCTTTGAGAGAGCTAGAGCTATGGTCGATTGATAGAACGGAGCTGAGTAATCCTGAAAGATATAGTTGAATTGCTCATGGCTATTAAGCACAAAAGTAACTCGGACGTGGTCTAGGTTGTATGTCGTCAAAATAGAGCGTAACCAACTCGTCAACGAACTCTCCAAAAGCGCTCTACAGCCTACGAAACACACCCATGTTTGCTGATCACTTCGAATAACATCTAAGATTTCTGACTTGTATCGATAACCATCTCCCATTGAAGTTAAGTCGATGTAAACAACATTAGCTATAAACCTCCCCTAATTAATTGCTAATATTCTATTTGTCATAACGCATTTTTATCCAAGAGTGTGCGGTGCATTAACGGCAACCTTGTCTTGATTCGTTTTCCGGGCTAGAAACTTATCACGCAGTCTGCGTGACGCAGCTTGCGTTAAGAGTTGGCTTTGTTGCGTAATTCAGACGAGAAACCAAACCTCCTAAAGTTGAGTGACTTTTATACAATGCACTGAGTTTCAGGCATACCAAGCCCTGTAAGTTTGTTCAGTGCTTTGATCATGGCGTAAGTCTCGCCAACCTGAGCATTGTAATTTCTTAGGCTCAATTTCCCACCTAGTAGTTGTTTTACTCTGTACATCGCTGTCTCTGATAGCGAGCGCTTGTGATAGCCATACCGCTTTTTCCACTTCTTGTTGGAGCCGTAGAGCTTCTGACAACCTACCGCTAAATTGCGAGGGTGTCCTTGCTCCCAGAAGGCAGCACCTTCTCGTGTCGGGATGAGCGGAACCGCTCGCTTGATCCGTATAGCATCATGGCAATTCCTTGTGTCACAAGCGCCATCACCTGATATTTCAATGATTTTACGACGTGTCTGCTTGAGTAAGTTGGGGAGCACTTCGGCATCGGTTACGTTAGATAAGCTCAACTCTGCTGCGACTATTTCGTGGGTACTGGTATCTACTGCGATATGCAGCTTACGCCAGACTCTGCGCTTCCCATCAGTACCATGCTTCTTGACTTTCCACTCACCCTCGCCATAAACCTTTAGGCCTGTGGCATCAATGGCCAGATGTTGTATTGCTCCTCTGGTTTTGGTTTTAAATGAAACCTCCACTTCCTTAGCTCGGCGGCTTATACAGGTGTAGTGCGGGCAAACAAGCGGGATGTTAGCCAGCTTAAATACTGAGTCTAGAAAACCTTGCAGCGCTCTCAATGGCATAGAGAAAATGCGTTTCACCATCAGTGCGGTAGTAATGGCTAAGTCGCTGAATCGGCGAGGTCTACCACGCTTGCCTTGTTTGTTTTGCTTCCACTCGGCTATCGCTTCCTCATCAATCCAAAAGGTCAGAGAACCACGGTTTATTAAGCCGAGATTCCGCAGCCAATTTAGGAATAAACTGCTTCATACAGTACACCAAGAAGCTTAAGCAGCCGAGTCTGATGCTCTTGAACACCCGTTATGAAGCTTTGGCCGCCAAATTCGAGTGTGTCGATACCTTCGAATTTTAAGAATACCCAACGTGCCGTCGGTTTAGTTGTCGTCTTGTTCTTTACCATGCTAGGAAAGAATTCCTCGGTCTTAGTGAGACTCTCTCGGATTTTGTGCTCTAAGCTTGCGTAGACGAGTAGGCTCAGCGTCATGATCATCAGTAGTGCCTCGATTCGCTGAGGTTTCTTCAGGAAAATTGATGATGTTAAGAACTCAGGGCTTTTCAAAAAGCGAAAGCCGCGTTCGACCTTTTGCTGAGACTTGTAATGTTCAAGCAATGCAGCCATTGTTAGGTCGGTGTTGTCAGTATCGTTGGTGGCGAGAATAAACATACCTACTTTAAGCTTGGCCAGTTTCACCTTTTCTAGATCGGTATAAGGCGTAGCATCTATCAAATAGTGGTATCCCGTTGGCTTTTCATCTTTCTTCGGCCGACCACGACCTGAATAAATTGGCTCTTTAACGATGGTTGATTGCGCGAAGCCAAGCAAATGACACTGGCTGGCGAAGTCGCTCATTGCTTGCTCGGCATCCACTGCGCAAGCAAACTGCTTTTTCTTTAGTTGTCCCAGCACTTTCAGCTCTTTGGTGATATTTTTGTCTAAGTTCTTATAAAACGTTACCTGTTCTCGCTTGGTTGCTTGTTCACTATGAATCAACAGCCACTTCTGAGATACCGAGCCATAATCAGCGTCAACCCAACAACCCGAGTAGCCATTGCCGATATGGCTCATCTGCTCTGGCTCAAGGTTCATTAAGGCCTCTTTGGCTGATTTAATGGTCATTGGAACACGCGTAATAAACTTCTGTTGTTGCTCATCTAGTGAGCGAATGCTCTCTTCGGTGTATAAAGCGGCATCGGCGATGAAGTAGCGACTGTTTTGAGCTGCCTTCAGGCAATGAATATGCCGTTTAGTGACTTCTGAGAATGCCTTAGCATCATTGGTGTTACCACTAAGCGCTTGCATGTAAACAGGTAGGCCTGCTTGGTTTTCACAAATCAGCTCAAGGACCACTTGGTTTAGCTCTGGACGGTGGTCTCGGCTGTAGCCTTTTACCAGCTTGATGGCATTAAGATCTTCGTCTTGGGCGTATTCACCATCGGCATGGAAGCTAGTGATATCAAGGTGGACAGAGTCTGTTTTAAGTCCAAGCTTATCAACGACATGCTCCGCAATCGCTTGATAAAGTGCGGAGACATCTGCTTCATATAAAGCATCTAAAGTACGTCCGAGTACATCGTCAGTTAAATGGTGCGCTTCAATGTCTTTAAGCGAGCAACTTGGCAACAGGCTTTGTCTCGAAGAAGTCAGAGAACATATGCAGCGTTCTACTGTGAAAGCCAAGGCCATTAAGAATCATTGCTAAGACAGCATCGCCATGTGAAACATTGTGATCCGAGTACTTAGGAATGACGCGATCAATAATGCCTGGTAAACTGATTTCATGACAGAAAGCAGCAATTAGCCCTAAGTGGTCTAGGCGTTTAATGACAGATTGAGCAGCAGAAATAATAAAGTGACCGTTAAATAACAGTAATAGATCAAAACTGGGGATCGCGGTCAAGAGGTCTGTCGCACTAACATTTGTAAACGATCACTGGATCACATTGTTTTAATTCTGAAATTGGCTGCGGAATGACGGATTAAGGCTTTGTTGTACTGCTTCCAGTTAGTTGTTTTGTAACGAGGTTTAGGCATGAGGCTACGACGATTAATGGGGGTAGCCGATCAGATCGTAGCTTCTTGATTTAGTTCCATCGATTTAAGCAACAAAGCCTTAAGAGTTTGCTTTGATTTTTGGACAAGACCAAGTAATCATTAAGTAAAGATACCAACCCTATTAATCAGATTCAAAATCAATTATTTATGAAAAATTGCCTTTTTCTCGATGAGATTCGCCCTCTAAACCCAATCAAATTCAACGTTGCTTTTGGTATTCGTTTAAACAATAATACTTTGGGAACACCTCTACTAAGATGTATGTACGCTAGACGTGTTGCCCTCTGACTCTGATAATTAACACCATAAGATTGATTCAAATTTTTATTCTGATGTTAAATCATAAGGAGATCCTTATAGGCGCATATGAAAAAACACCGGCTATGCCAGTGCATACTTTTTTTAATTGAAGTGTCAAAGCTCTAACCGGAACTAGTAGAGCTTAGTGTAGCAACGGCTAGATGTGAAAGCAGCATTGCCCTTGACACTTTAAATTATTTACTCTGCTCTGCTTTAATATCACGCAACAGTTGCATTAGTAGTGGGGATGTAGCGGCTTTATCTATAAGTAGAGTGTAAAAAGCTGTAAGGGTATCTATTTTCTTTTGCAGATGCTCAATTTCAAGTTGCTGCCTTTCAATGCGCTCAAGTCTTTTAGATTCACAGACGGTTACCTTTTCAAACTTTTCGTTCACGCCGCGTAAGCGTTGTTTTGACATGTCATAAGCCGCTTTTATTGAGCTGTAGGTATGTAATGTCTGCCGCGTTGTTCTGATTTTTAATCTGGACTCTATACTTTCAACAAGCAATGCCCATGTTAGTTTACCGTTCCAAGTCGCGATCAATCGTTCGATTTTTCTTACTTGTAAAGTATTAAGTGAAGGTAAAGCCATTGTCATCTCCTTATAAACGCGCTTTCTAAATCAAATCTAATAACTCATCCATGAAGCTACCATAATGATTTTTTTGAGTGTTCTCAGAAAGAACCTGGTTTAAATCTGATTCAGCATTTCTCAGTGTATATTTTTTCGTATCAATGGTTTTTAGCTGCAAATCTGAAATTCTAAACTCTAGTTTATCTAGAATCACGCGAACAATTGCTCCTTTAGGGATGTTTTTAGATTCCAGCACTTCAATGAGTTTGGATAGGAGGGCTGTATTTTGTTTATGGTTTCTATAGGCTTGTTTTTTTGCCGCGCTCGATGGAAAATCTGAACTTCCAAGTATTTTGTCCAGCCGACGAGTCTGAAATATTAGGTCGTCTTTTAGGAATTTGATTGCTTTGGTATCATGAGCTACGTGGCAAGCTTGTTTGCAAAATGTACACTGTGATATGAAATCATTCATATACATACAAGGCATTATTGATAAGTCTTGCGTACAGAATCCAACACTTGTAGTTGAAGCTATGTGTGTGCTTTGTTCACGTAGTTCTTGATATTTCTTCATCGATGAGAGCCGTATAGATTTATCTTCCTCTACGTCTTCTTTGAACATGATTCCTGCGATCTCACTAGAACGTTCCTCTTCTGATGTGTGTATATAATGGAGAAGGTGCTCTGGAGAAGCTCTTCCAGCCCACAAGTTTAATATTCTGTGAGGAATTCTTTTTTTCTCTCCATAATCGCTTAGATAGTGTCGAAACTGATGCGGCGTGATTGAAAATGAAGATGCAAAGCCATAGCGCTCAAAAATCGATTTGTGATTTTTCATTGTTTTTAGATCGCGTGAAATTATATTTGACAAAGATTCTCCTTTCACTATCGAGTAAAATGACGCTGCACCGGGGTAACTAGTTCTTGTTGAACTAAAAAGCTGGTTACCTGTAAAGGTAAATAAAGCTTTATCGAGTTTAGTTTGATTACTTGCAAAGCTCATGAACGGAAACGTTTCATAGTTGCGCTTAAAGTAATTGATCCAAGTGCACTGTAACTCTTTGATTGTTATGGTTGACTGTTCTTTCCCTACTATTTTATTTATATCTCGCTTTTTTATCATGCAGCCAAAGAGCTGGTGTGATGATTTTTCAGAAAGTATAATTACATCATGGTCGCTTAATTTTGAAAGGAGCGATAACTTACTACTAACTCCTTTCCCGAGGTTTTCGTGGGGACGCTTGGGTACAGTAACGGTATGGTTCAGTGGATAAAAGCCTATGATTAAGCCCAGCTGGAACATATTTACGGATTTATCTATAGACAGGTTTAACTTGTTAATTCTGTAACTTTGATCTTGAGTCATAATTGGTATTATTTTGGAAAGCTTTGCTAATGGATCGTCATAATAACGGGCTAAGATTCTTCCTGGCTCTGTAGCATACGTAATGTATTTCAGTACGCGAGTAACAGGAGTGCTCATACCACTTAAAATATGAGTGAAATTACCAACATAACCTTTGGAACATTGGGTTCCTAGTGCATGAATAGTATTACCTTTTTTATCGCTATGTGATTGTAACTGCTGTTTAGGTAACGTAATAAATTCAGCTGCTAATCGAGTAGGTGTACTAATTCCTAATGTTGATATCGTACAAACAAAAGCATCGCGTTGTTTAGTATTAGCAGAAAAATTCCAAATTTTTTCATTACATGGAATAACCTCGTTATTAATTGCTGAAAGTGCTATTATTATTTCTTCATTTGGTTTTTTCTGTTGATTTTTATACAATTGGTCATATCCGTCATTGGTATCTTTAAAACTAGGAATCTTAATCGATGGACTACATAGTTTATTATATATAGACCATCGTAAAAATGGCGCACAATCTTTTTTGTGTTGTATTCTTACAGTAGAACTGTTAAAAAAATCATCAATATCACTTGGTGTGATGTCCGCTATAGGCTTTTTTATATTTGAAAGAAACCATCTTACTGAAAGAAATATGGAGGTAACTCTATGATTGCTGTTTACACCATTATCTAATGTGTGATTGATATATAAGGCTAAAACTTTTCTATTTTCCAGTTCCAACTCCCATTTATAATTGAAATTTGACATTCTTATTCTCTTTGTCGTGGCTTTAGTGTCGTCAGCAAAGACTAGGTTAGATTTTATTTTATTGTTACTTTTATATATCCAAATAAGGTCGTTCAATGACGCTGGATCTTCATTTCTATTTTTAAGTTTCTTAGACCAAGTGTTTTCTTTAATCATTTTTCTCAAATTTTCTTTATATTTATTCATGAATATTACTCCTTATTATTTACAGATTATTGGCTTATATTTAAATTTTTTATTCGGTCGCACTCTATTATTATAGATTTGATTGTTGTTATTACCTCCTCTAGTAGGCGCAGTGAGCGTTGAGGTTGACCATTTTTTAAGTTTATTTCATACTTCTGTTGGGCTTTTTTTAGCTCTTCCTTATGATTAGCATTAGCTAGAGGATGAAAATTATCGCAAATATAACAACCTAGCGGCTTTGATAACTGAACTTTACACCCTCCACAATAACTTGAGTTTTCAAGTTCACCAAATACCTCTCCAAAATTATTTTTTACGCAAAATTCGGGCTTGCTAAGTACATCTTGAATTCGATTAGTATCAAATTTACTAATTATATTATTATCTTCAAAGGCATGGTTTATTGCTTGTCTTGCTTCCATACTAAAATCAATATAATCCTTAGTCGCTTTTAAAGTTACTCCTGTTATGGCGGAAATTTCGGCACTTGAAGATCCATTTAGAACCTATCTCAATAGGTGTTGTCTGAGTAAATCAACACCTATTGAAAATACTGTAAATGAATTCGACACAATACCTAATCTCTGACGCC
>NZ_NCTH01000056.1:0-13526 GCF_002105475.1 Vibrio sp. ArtGut-C1
TGTTAATATGCGACACTAGCTCAGTTGGTAGAGCGCAACCTTGCCAAGGTTGAGGTCACGAGTTCGAACCTCGTGTGTCGCTCCAATATATAGCCCTCATCGTGCTTAACGGTGACGAAATGCGACACTAGCTCAGTTGGTAGAGCGCAACCTTGCCAAGGTTGAGGTCACGAGTTCGAACCTCGTGTGTCGCTCCAATATATAGCCTTCATCGTGCTTAACGGTGACAAAAGCGACACTAGCTCAGTTGGNTGCTTAACGGTGACAAAAGCGACACTAGCTCAGTTGGTAGAGCGCAACCTTGCCAAGGTTGAGGTCACGAGTTCGAACCTCGTGTGTCGCTCCAGTTTCTTTTTTATAAATGAAAGCAAAGCCTTCATCATCAACAAAGATGAAGCACTCGGACGCGGGGTGGAGCAGCTTGGTAGCTCGTCGGGCTCATAACCCGAAGGTCGTCGGTTCAAATCCGGCCCCCGCAACCAAATACAAGACGATAGATTGAATGCTTATTTATTAGCACAATCCTAAGTCGTCGACGGATGCGCCGCTTGATTCAATTCCTGCTTCTCGCAACCAATCACATCGCTCTTTTCATAATGCTGCGAAGCATGAATCCCCAAAAACTAAATTTTATCCGCATCATATGATGTCGGACGATTTCGTTTGTGTTTAAAACACGATATGAATCGGCTGGCGTACAAGCATGATGAGGTTCTGCATGTTTTATCTACTTTAATTAACAGAGTTATCCACATACGTCGTTCTGTGGATAAGTTAGTTGATAAAGTGTTTTTAGCTTGACTTTTTGCGATGGAGAAGAAAGATCTTTTCGCTGAAGGAAAGTCGAAATAATAACGAAATATTGATTAAGTCTTTGTTAAATAAGAGAAAAATAAGTTTTTTGTCGGATCGGATACGTTAAAATACGATCATTAACTGGTATTTTTTTGATCCTAGTCATTTCTCCAAGCTGTGTTTAACTTTTTTCTGCTAGCTTGTTTTTCTTGAATCTCAAATTTTTTTCCACATTACAAAATTGAGAACAAGGTCATGAATTGAACATGTAAAAGTGCTTTCAATCTCTTGCATATAGACTACGCACTATGCGTCTCTTGGTAGCCCCTTCTCGACGATTCTTATTAAGCGCTGCTTTTTCGTCTCTGTAGATGCTTTATTCTCAATGGGGAGTTGATTCAGTTGCTCGGCCAAAGCCCATTTGATGTGTTCATCAAGTAATTTATTTTCACCTTGTCGACTTTCTAACGCATCAATGACTCGTTGACTGTATTCTGCATTACCAAGTGCGACAGCAATATTACGCAGCCACTGTATATGACCAATGCGACGAATAGCGGAGCCTTCCATATTTTTTAGAAAAGTCGCTTCATCCCAGTTAAACATGTCTACGAGATCCGGGTTTTTGAAACTATCGCGACGATGGAAATCACTCTGCTCCGTTATGTCGGCGTAGCGATTCCATGGGCAAACCAATTGGCAGTCATCACAGCCATAAATGCGGTTACCCATTGGCTTGCGAAACTCTTCAGGGATCACGCCATCGAACTCGATGGTGAGGTAAGAGATGCAGCGTCTAGCATCAACAACTTTGTCTTCAACGATGGCTTGTGTTGGGCATGAGGTAATGCATGCTTTACATTTACCGCATTGATCAACGCTTGGCTCGTCAACGGGAAGTGGCAAGTCGATAAGTAACTCGCCTAAAAAGAACCACGAGCCACAGTCTTGATCTAAAATCAGGGAATGTTTCCCTGTCCAGCCTAAGCCTGCTTTTTGGGCGAGTGGTCGCTCCAATATTGGTGCGGAGTCGACGAAAGGTCGGTAACCATACTGACCAACTTCTTGTTCAATAAGTTTGCCAAGTTTATTCAGTTGTTTTCTGACGAGCTTGTGATAATCACGCCCTAATGCATAGCGACTAATATAGGCATGATTTTTATTCGCTAGGTTCGAAGCGAATTGTGCTTCTGGTGGTAGGTAGTCCATCCGAACGCTGATCACACGAACGGTTCCCGGGAGTAGCTCATTGGGTCTAGCTCGCATCATACCGTGACGAGCCATCCAGTCCATTGAGCCGTGATAGCCTGCATCGAGCCATTTTTGCAGTGCGGCTTCATGCTCACTCAGATCAATGTCGCAGATCCCAACTTTTTGGAAGCCGAGCTCTTTTCCCCAAATTTTGATTTGTTGTGCGAGTTGTTCGTAGTTCATGCTAACCACCGGAATAAAAGGGGGGCGGATCTTAACGGATCTCTGGCTTTGGTGCTACCCAGTTAGAGACGTTTTTGATGCTGTGAATACTGCTTATTGAAGTCATTTGCATATATTCTAAATCTAGGTCGATACTAAGGTGATTAAGATACCGTTCCTTGGATACTTTTTTCGCACATATGACATTTGAAAGCTTGTCTCTCAAAACCAACACGGTTTACTATTCCTGTTCTTTTGATTTTTATATAGTCAACGATCATTAGTTAGAGAAGCATCAATGAGCACGAAACAATTCAATTTAAAAGATGAGCACGAAACGGTTGCACTAGGTACCGCTCTGGCTCACCTTTGTTCGCAACAAACCACAATTTATCTGCATGGTGATTTGGGTGCAGGTAAAACAACCTTTAGTCGTGGTTTTGTCCGTGCTCTTGGCCATCAAGGTAACGTGAAAAGCCCAACTTATACTCTAGTCGAACCGTATCAGTTGGATCAGTGGCAAGTGTACCATTTCGATCTTTATCGTCTTGCGGATCCTGAAGAGCTTGAGTTCATGGGGATTCGAGATTACTTCACAGATGATGCAATTTGCTTGGTTGAATGGCCTGAAAAAGGGCATGGTTTGTTGCCACAACCGGATCTTGATGTGAACATTCGCTACCAAGGTGAGCAGCGTGTAGCCGAACTAACAGCTAATAATGATTATGGTGTGCAGTTACTCAGTCGATTGGAGCTATGTTGAGTTTTTCAAATTTTAGAGTAGTGGCGACGTTTGTCGCCACTTTTCTCCTTCTCATCCCCAATTTAGCATTTGCTAACGTCGTTAAGAGTTTTCGAGTTTGGCCTTCTCCTGATGAAACGCGTGTTGTCATCGATTTAGGCTCGGAAGCTGACTATTCCTATTTCTCTTTATCCGGACCGGATCGTCTTGTCGTGGATTTAAAAAGCACGACCATGCAGGCCAAACTGCCTGTTACTGTTACGGACAGCCCGGTTTTAAAGCTAGTTCGAAAAAGCTCTCCGCCAGAGAAGGGCACCTATCGTTTGGTGTTTGAACTGAAAAAGAGCGTTCAAGCGGAATTGTTTAAATTAAGCCCAACACCTGGCGGGCAATATGGTCACCGTTTGGTGATTGACCTGCCGCACGGTAAGAAAGCATCGACTTCAGCCTCTAAACCGAGCAAGCCAGCGGCGACCAGTAAAGACATGAGTTCAGTACAACGAGCTCAAGAAGTCTTGATCGTTATCGACCCTGGTCACGGTGGTGAAGATCCTGGCTCTATTGGCCCTTCACGCCGTAAGTATGAAAAAGATGCAGTATTAAGTATTTCACGAAAAATTGCTGCTCAGCTCGATGCTACGCCTGGGATTAAAACGCGTATGACACGTACCGGAGATTACTTTGTGAATCTAAACCGTCGTGTAGCCATTGCCCGTGAAAATGATGCGCACTTACTGATTTCCATTCACGCTGATGCGTTTACATCACCGAAGCCTCGCGGAGGTTCGGTTTTCGTGCTGAATACCCGTCGTGCAAATACTGAAATTGCTCGCTGGGTTGAGAACCATGAGAAACAATCTGAAATATTAGGTGGTTCGGGTAATGCGTTCTTCACTAAAACCAAAGATCGTAACGTGAACCAAACTTTGTTGGACTTGCAGTTTAGTCATTCACAAAAAGAAGGGTATAAGCTGGCAACAGAAATCCTTGGTGAGATGGGGCGTGTTGCGCACCTGCATAACACCAAGCCGATTAATACTAGCCTTGCTGTTTTACGCTCTCCGCAGATTCCGTCTGTATTAGTGGAAACGGGCTTTATTTCTAACCCAACAGAAGAGCGGTTGCTGTTTCAACGAGCGCACCAAGATAAGTTAGCTCAGGCGATCACCAAGGCGGTCGTTAAGTACTTAAAAGATAATCCACCAGAGGGTACGGTATTCTCGCCTTCAGCGAAGCCAATGGTGCATACCGTAAAACGTGGCGAGTCGTTATCGGTGATTGCGAATAAATATGGGCTTAGCTCTAAAGCGCTGATGTCGGCAAACAACTTGAAGTCGACTGGGTTGGCAATTGGTCAGAAGCTCAAAATCCCTTCTGCTGGCACGATTAAAGTGCCAAGTAAACCGATTACTGTTGAGACAGAAACCATTATTCACAAGGTTAAGTCAGGTGAGTTCTTAGGTAAGATCGCGAGTCACTATAAAGTGAAGGTTTCAGATATCCGCCGTGAGAACAACTTGAAGTCAGATACCTTGTGGGTAGGACAAAAGTTGAAGATAACCGTCGCTGTCAAAGATAAGCCGATCCGTAAGCACAAAGTTTCTCGAGGTGAATACCTTGGTAAAATAGCGTCCAAATACGGAGTCAGCGTTTCGAGCATTCGTAAAGCGAACAACTTACGCTCTGATCAGCTGGCGGTTGGGCAAGTTCTTATCATTCCAAACAAGTAGGTGAGCTTTTAACTCATTATGACGATTAAAATTTTGCCAGCTAGACTTGCAAACCAAATCGCAGCTGGGGAAGTGGTCGAAAGACCCGCCTCTGTGATTAAAGAACTGGTTGAAAATAGTCTTGATTCTGGCGCAACTCGAATCGATATTGATATCGAGAAAGGAGGCGCAAAGCTGATTCGTGTTCGTGATAACGGCAAAGGTATCGCGAAAGATGAACTCGGCTTGGCGCTCAGTCGTCATGCTACATCTAAGATACATACCTTGGATGATCTTGAAGCCATCATGAGTCTAGGTTTTCGCGGTGAAGCGTTAGCCAGTATTAGCTCAGTCTCGCGTTTGACGCTCACATCGCGTCCTGCGGCACAAGAAGAAGCCTGGAGTGCCTACTCCGAAGGGCGTGATATGCAGGTGAAGCTTAAGCCTGCAGCGCACCCGATTGGTACGACTGTTGAGGTGTTGGATTTATTTTTTAATACTCCAGCGCGTCGCAAATTTCTTCGTACGGAGAAAACCGAATTTGCTCATATTGATGAGTTATTGAAACGTATTGCGTTAAGTCGCTTTGATGTCACCATCAGTGTGCGTCATAACGGCAAGATCATCCGTCAATATCGCGCGGCGAAAAATCAGCTTCAAACTGAAAAACGTATTGCAGCTGTCTGCGGTAATGCGTTTGTGCGGCATATGCTCAGAATCGAGCTTGAGCATCAAGGGTTAAAGCTACATGGTTGGATTACCACTCCAGAGGGAGCAAGGCAGCAAAGCGATTTACAGTATTGCTATGTGAATGGCCGAATGATGCGTGACAAATTAATCAATCACGCGATTCGTCAAAGCTATGAAATGAGCTTAAAGCCAGATCAGTTCGCTGCCTATGTGCTCTTTATTGAGTTAGACCCGCACCAGGTAGATGTGAATGTTCACCCCGCTAAGCATGAAGTGCGCTTTCACCAAGCTCGCTTAGTGCATGATTTCATCTATCAAGCTTTGGCGGATGCACTTGCGCAAAGCGCCGTGATTGATAAACCACAGGTTAATGAATCCGCATTTCATCGTGTGGAACCGACTGAGTCCGAAGAGGTTGAGCATTCGCCTGAGCCTGAAAAAGTGCAAAGGCCAGCATCTTCACCAGTTCCAGAGCGTGTTTATCAAGCGATAGAAAGTGCACCGGCTTATCCTGGACGCAGTGATTATGAAGTCAAACCTCGCGATCGCAGTCCTAGGGATACATCCGTGCGAGAAGCTCGCGTTGCGGACTCGTTCAAGCGTACTGATTGGGTGGAATCCAAACCAGCACCAAAGCCGAATCACAATAAAGAGCGCCATGTTGAGCCAGCACCAAGCAAGCAAGAAGTGCGCGCTTATCACGAGTTGTTGAAAACGCCAGAGTTTGAGTCTCAACCCGTAACGCCGATAGAGCCCCAAAAGGCAACTGCGCATGCATCACTTCCATCGATTAATGCACTAGGCAAAGCGCTAGTGATGGTCGATGAGCAATTTGTTTTGATGAGCAGTGACAGTGGGGCGGCGTTAGTCTCGTTACCTAGAGCGGAATTTTATCGTGTAAAAGGGCAGCTCACTCCAAGCGATGGCGCGCTTAAAGCACAGCCTCTACTCGTTCCTCTATCTATTAAGTTAGAGGCCGAGTTAGTGAAGCTGGCTCAAGATTATCAACAAGATTTGGCGTTACTTGGCATTCAATTGAAAGCGAGAAATGAGCAAGCCTTAATGGTGATGGGCGTTCCCGCGCCGCTACGTCAACAAAACTTACAAAATCTAGTACCAGATCTGTTATCTTACGCGCAATCTTGTGTGAAGGAAGGTATAGCAACGGCTCAGATGCTGTCTGAGTTGATAGATTGGCTCGCATTGCAGGTCACGACAGTGAAGAGTCATTATACTTTTTCTGAAGCAATTCAAATTATTGCGGAACTTGAACAGCTAAGAGATGGTCAATTGCCATTAGAAGATACAAAATTTGTATCCGCTGTTGATTTCTCTGCCACGATAGCCAAATTAAAACCATGACAGATAAACTACCTTTGGCGCTATTTTTAATGGGGCCAACTGCATCAGGAAAAACTGAGTTGGCGATTCGTCTTCGTCAAAAGTTCCCGGTTGAGATCATCAGTGTTGATTCTGCTTTGATCTATAAAGGGATGGATATCGGTACGGCGAAACCGGATGAAAAAGAGTTAAGTTTAGCGCCTCATCGCTTGATTGATATTTTGGATCCGAGCGAATCTTACTCTGTAGCCGACTTTCGTCGTGATGCATTGAAAGCGATGGATGATATTGTTGCAGAAGGAAAAATTCCACTCTTAGTGGGTGGAACAATGCTGTATTATAAGGCGCTACTTGAAGGTTTATCCCCACTTCCTGCTGCAAATCCTGAAATTCGTCAGCAAATTGAACAAGAAGCATTGACTAAAGGTTGGTCAGTGTTGCACGATGAACTCAAAGAGGTTGATCCTGTGTCAGCAGCGAGAATCCATCCCAATGATCCCCAACGTTTATCTCGGGCATTGGAAGTTTTTCGTATTTCAGGTAAAACTTTGACTGAATTGACTCAAACGAAAGGTGAAAGCCTGCCATACCGAGTCAAGCAGTTTGCAATAGCTCCCAAGGATAGGGCAGAACTTCACCGTCGAATTGAACTTCGTTTCGAAAAGATGATGGAAGCGGGCTTTGAAGAAGAAATGAAAGCGCTACATTCGCGAAAAGATCTTCACCCCGATCTTCCTTCCATACGATGCGTCGGTTACCGACAGATGTGGGAGTATTTAGATGGGGAGTGTACACGTGACGAAGCAGTATTTCGTGGCGTATGCGCGACTCGTCAATTGGCCAAGCGTCAAATCACCTGGTTACGCAGCTGGGATGACTTAACTTGGTTGGATAGCGAGAACATTGAACAGGCATTAGAAACGATGTCGGAAGCAATAGCATCTGATTGACATAGCTGTGTATAATGTGATCGTTTTTGCGTGAACGCACTCTCAAAGGATCTGTTGTTGGCGGTTTTTATACTATGCTGCTAATTACTTAGAGTGCATTTTGGATTCGTTTAGCTCAGATGCAAAAGCAGTATCTTTTGCATTGCACCACTAGCTAAATAATTACAACTACAAATTAAATAAGGAAAATAAAATGGCTAAGGGGCAATCTCTACAAGACCCATTTCTAAACGCGCTACGTCGTGAGCGTATCCCGGTATCTATCTACCTTGTGAATGGTATTAAACTACAAGGTCAGATCGAATCGTTCGATCAATTTGTGATCCTGCTGAAGAATACTGTTAACCAAATGGTGTACAAGCACGCGATCTCAACAGTTGTGCCGGCTCGTCCAGTGAGCCATCACAGCGGTGAACGTCCACAAGGTGAGCGTCCACAAGAGAAATCAGAAGATTAATTCTTCATCGAGTATTTTTAAAATAAGGAGTTGATTGCTTGTTTGACCGTTATGAATCCGGTGAGCGAGCCGTACTTGTTCATATCAACTTCACGCAAGAAGGTGAATGGGAAGATCTGGCTGAGTTCGAAATGCTGGTTTCTTCTGCTGGGGTAGAGGCGCTACAAGTGGTAACTGGTAGTCGTCAATCCCCACACCCGAAATACTATGTCGGAGAGGGTAAGGCCCAAGAGATTGCTACTGCGGTACAGTCGACAGGTGCCGAAATTGTGATTTTTAATCACGCCCTCTCTCCTGCCCAAGAACGTAACCTCGAAGCACTGTGCCAATGTCGAGTTCTCGACCGCACTGGTCTTATTCTCGATATCTTTGCTCAACGAGCTCGAACACACGAAGGTAAGCTACAGGTAGAGCTGGCTCAACTTCGTCATATCTCTACTCGTTTGATTCGTGGTTGGACGCACCTTGAAAGGCAGAAAGGGGGTATCGGTTTACGTGGCCCGGGTGAAACCCAGCTGGAAACCGACCGTCGCTTATTGCGTGACAGAATCAAAGCCATCCTGCGACGCTTAGACAAAGTAGCGAAGCAGCGTGAACAAGGGCGCCGCGCCCGAAATCGAGCTGAAATCCCAACGGTTTCACTTGTGGGTTACACCAACGCGGGTAAGTCGACACTCTTCAACCGTATTACAGAAGCTGGCGTGTATGCCGCTGATCAACTATTTGCTACTTTGGACCCGACTTTACGTAAGATAGAGTTAGCAGATGTTGGGCCTGCCATTTTGGCTGACACGGTTGGTTTTATTCGACATTTGCCTCACGACTTGGTTGCGGCCTTCAAGGCAACCTTGCAGGAAACGCAAGAAGCTGACATTTTGTTACATGTTGTTGATGCCAGTGATGAGCGTTTTCGTGAGAATATTCAAGCTGTTCATGAAGTACTAGAAGAGATCGATGCACATGAAGTGCCGACTCTGGTTGTCATGAACAAAATCGACAATCTAGATTCGCAGAAACCACGTATAGAACGAGACGAGGAAGGCGTACCTCGCGCAGTTTGGGTTTCAGCAATGGATGGGTTGGGCATTGATGTCCTGTTTGAGGCTCTGACGGAACGTCTGGCGTCACAAATGGTCGAGCATCAGTTGCGAATTCCTCCACAGTATCAAGGACGATTCCGTAGTACCTTCTTCCAAATGAAGTGTATTCAACGTGAGGAATATGACCAGGATGGTAACTTGTTGATCGATATTCGAATGCAGCAAGTAGATTGGTCTAGACTTGAAAAAAGAGAAGGGGCAGTTTTGACTGGCTTTATAGTCACTTAAAGGACTGCTACAGTATAACGTCATATCAAATGATGGAGCTTTCTAATGGCGTGGAATGAGCCTGGAAATAACAACGGCAACAATGGCCGCGATAATGACCCTTGGGGTAATAATAATCGTGGTGGCCAGCGTCCTGGTGGCCGAGATCAAGGTCCGCCAGATTTAGATGAAGTGTTCAATAAACTGAGTCAAAAACTGGGTGGCAAGTTTGGTAAAAAAGGCGGCGGTGGTTCTCCAATCGGCGGCGGTGGTGGTAGTGCAATTGGCTTTGGCGTGATTGCTCTTATTGCTGTTGCAGTTTGGTTCTTCGCTGGTTTTTACACCATCGGTGAAGCAGAGCGTGGTGTTGTGCTGCGTTTAGGTAAATACGATCGTATCGTAGACCCAGGCCTTAACTGGCGCCCTCGTTTTATTGATGAATACGAAGCGGTAAACGTACAAGCGATTCGTTCACTACGTGCATCTGGTCTAATGCTGACTAAAGATGAAAACGTCGTAACAGTCGCGATGGATGTTCAGTACCGAGTGACTGACCCGTACAAATACTTGTACCGTGTAACCAATGCGGACGATAGCTTGCGTCAAGCAACGGATTCTGCACTACGTGCAGTAATTGGTGACTCATTGATGGATAGCATTCTAACCAGTGGTCGTCAGCAAATTCGTCAAACTACGCAAGAAACACTGAACCAAATCATTGATAGCTATGATATGGGTCTGGTACTTGTTGACGTAAACTTCCAGTCTGCGCGTCCACCAGAGCAAGTGAAAGATGCGTTTGATGATGCAATCGCAGCTCGTGAGGATGAAGAGCGTTTCATCCGTGAAGCTGAAGCATACAAGAACGAAATTTTGCCGAAGGCAACGGGTCGTGCTGAACGTTTGAAGAAAGAAGCGCAAGGTTACAATGAACGTGTCACTAACGAGGCTCTTGGTCAGGTAGCACAGTTCGAAAAACTACTACCAGAATACCAAGCGGCACCAGGTGTAACGCGTGACCGTCTGTACATCGACGCAATGGAAGAAGTGTACTCAAGCACTTCGAAAGTGTTGATTGACTCTGAATCAAGCGGCAATCTTCTGTACCTTCCAATCGATAAGTTGGCGGGCCAAGAAGGTCAGGCAGACACAAAACGTAAATCGAAGTCATCTTCAACCTACGATCAAATTCAACTGGAGTCTGAGCGTACACAAGAAGACACTTCGAACACGCAGTCTCGTTCAACAGGTTCACGTCAAGGGAGATACTAAGAATGCGTAAGTTAATGATCCCTGTATTGGTAATCGCACTGGCATTAATGTTGATGTCTTTGTTTGTGATTCCTGAAGGTGAGCGCGGTATCGTGGTTCGATTTGGTCGTGTTCTTAAAGACAACAACGACATCACTCGAATTTACGAGCCTGGTTTGCATTTCAAGATGCCTCTGTTTGACCGTGTGAAACAACTTGATGCACGTATCCAAACGATGGATGGCCGTGCAGACCGTTTCGTAACGTCTGAGAAAAAAGACGTTATTATTGATACCTACGTGAAGTGGCGTATTGAAGACTTTGGTCGTTACTACCTAGCGACAGGCGGTGGTAATTCGCTAACGGCGGAGGCACTACTTGAGCGTAAAGTAACGGATGTGCTTCGTTCTGAAATCGGTGCTCGTGAAATCAAACAGATTGTATCTGGTCCACGTAACGATGATGTACTACCAGAAGATGCAAGTGCAGATGTTGTCGCAACTGAAGCGGCACGTGAAGCGCTTGAGATTGATGGTGAACGTGACCTAATTATGTCTGAAGTATTGAAAGACACGCGTGAAAGCGCGATGAAAGACTTGGGTGTTCGTGTTGTTGATTTCCGCATGAAGAAAATCAACCTGCCTGATGAAATCAGTGAGTCTATCTACCGTCGTATGCGTGCAGAGCGTGAGTCTGTAGCTCGTAAGCACCGTTCTCAAGGTCGTGAGAAAGCGGAAGTTATTCGTGCTCAAGCTGAGCTAGAAGTGGCAACCATTCTAGCTGAAGCTGATAAGACTGCTCGTGTAACACGAGGTGAAGCGGATGCAGAAGCAGCGAAGATTTATGCTGAAGCATACAACAAAGACCCTGAATTCTTTAGCTTCCTACGTTCGCTACGTGCGTATGAGAAGTCCTTCAGCTCTAAGAGCGATATCCTGGTACTTGATCCGAAGAGTGAGTTCTTCCAATACATGAACCAGTCGAAGGGCGGCATGGAGAAATAATCTCAGCGTCAAATGAAACAAAAGGCTCCTTAGGGAGCCTTTTTTGTATCTGATGCTAAGTGCTAGCTCATCATTATGGCGATTACGGCTCCAGCAACTACTAGGCAGCCACCGATGCGTCGTAGCTGATTGTTGGGCTGTTCACTTAATTGAGCCACCATATTCCGCCAACCGTTTGGAGCAATGAGTGGTCCAGTGCCTTCTACGATCAAGACGAGCCCAATCGCCAACCATATGGATTCAGACATACCGCTTTCCAGTCGAATAAAGAAAACTAAATACTATCAGTGATATGCTGATTTCAAAATGAGCAAAGCAGCAAGATGACATTCTGGTAGCAACTCTGTGAACAAAAAATGACTGCAAGAAGCGTGATTCGGTGCTAGAATCCATTTTTAACTAGCAATCAGACTTGGAAAGATGGGAAATAACGTAGTCGTTCTAGGCACCCAATGGGGTGACGAAGGTAAAGGTAAAATCGTAGACCTTTTAACTGAAGATGCAAAATACGTGGTACGCTACCAAGGCGGTCACAACGCAGGTCATACTCTCGTAATTGACGGTGAAAAAACCGTTCTTCACTTAATTCCATCAGGTATCCTTCGCGATAACGTAAAATGTGTTATCGGTAACGGTGTTGTACTATCACCTGAAGCTCTACTTAAAGAAATGAAACCTCTTGAAGAGCGCGGTATTCCAGTACGCGAGCGTCTTTTCATTTCTGAAGCATGTCCGCTAATTCTTCCTTACCACGTTGCAATGGACCAAGCTCGCGAAATCGCTCGCGGTAAAAAAGCTATCGGTACAACAGGTCGTGGTATCGGTCCAGCATACGAAGATAAAGTTGCTCGTCGCGGTCTACGCGTTGGCGACTTATTCGATATGGAATCGTTCGCTGAGAAGCTAAAAGAAGTCATGGAGTTCCATAACTTCCAACTAGTTAACTTCTACAAAGCTGAACCAGTAAGCTATGAAGCTGTGCTTGAAGAAGCAAAAGGCTACGCAGAGCTACTTACTTCAATGGTTATCGACGTAACTGATGAACTAGACGCAGCACGTAAGCGCGGCGATAAGATCATGTTCGAAGGTGCACAAGGTACGCTACTTGATATCGACCACGGTACTTACCCATACGTAACGTCTTCTAACACGACTGCTGGTGGTGTTGCTGCAGGTTCAGGTTTTGGTCCTCGTCACATCGGTTACATCTTGGGTATCGCGAAAGCGTACTGTACTCGCGTTGGTGCAGGTCCATTCCCGACAGAACTATACGATGGTCTAGATAAGCAAGATCCAATTGGTAAGCACTTAGGTGAAGTTGGCCACGAGTTCGGTGCGACAACTGGTCGTCTACGCCGTACAGGTTGGTTCGATGCTGTTGCTATGCGTCGTGCAATCCAAATCAACTCTGTATCTGGTTTCTGTCTAACTAAACTAGACGTACTAGATGGTCTAGAAGAGCTAAAAATCTGTACTGGTTACAAGATGGAAGATGGCTCTGTGCTAGAAGTTTCTCCGATGGCTGCTGAAGCATTCGAAAAAGCAACGCCAATCTACGAAACAATGCCTGGTTGGTCTGAGAACACATTCGGTGCTAAAGCGCTAGAAGATCTACCACAAGCGGCTCTTAACTACATCAAGCGTATTGAAGAGCTAACAGGTGTGCCTGTAGATATCATTTCAACAGGTCCTGACCGCAACGAAACTATCATCAAGGTTCATCCATTCGAAGCTTAATTGATAGTCGTTAAAGATTGCAAAAGCCGACTTTCTGTTATATATAGTAACTTAAAGGGTGTATAATGTGTATTAAGGCAGAGAAATCTGCCTTTTTATTGCATAGCCAACATCGTAGGCATATAGTGGA
>NZ_NCTH01000057.1:0-13390 GCF_002105475.1 Vibrio sp. ArtGut-C1
GCAGTTTCTGTTGAGGAGTCAGTGTAATTTTCATAGTTCGTAGCATGATCCTGATTCTAAAGAAAATCAAGCATCTTCAATGATCACGGGTATAGAGCTTCTTCCAATTGTTCTAGAGTCAGCTCACGAGAAAATGCACGAAGGCTACGGATATTTAGAAGGGTTTTAGTCAGCTCTGACATAACGATTCCTATTAAAAGGTTAATGTGTTGGGCACTTTTTATCGTTACGATTAAATAATGCCAATCTATAAATAAACAAAGAGTCCTTATATTTAACTTTATCTTTTCCTTATGTGCAAATACTAAATCAAGATTTTGTTTAAATTTAGCTATTTTTTTAAAGCAATAAATATTATTACACTCGAAATAAATCTTATTAGATGAGAATTGAAATCAACACTCGTTATTGTATAGAGATAGAGCCAGCTTGGTTTTTATAAAAAAAGTTGAGTTATTACTTAAAAATATGAAGCGTCCATCTTTGATGGAGTGTCATATATCCTTAATTTATTGATACAAGATAAACCATGATATTTTTAAGGTAGTAATAATGTTTCATAAATAACAAAATTGATGTGATTTCAGTTGCACAAAACTAACTTGAAGTAGACAAGGTTTATAAATTATCTCAGTCATTATTTATTTGTTTAATTTAGTTTGATGTGTTGCATTGACTCTCATCATAAGTACAATGGCTGCTACCTGATGCAATATTGCAGACAATTTGTTGTTAATTTGTACAGTTAGTGGTTAATTGTTTGTTGTTGCCGTAGAGGCGCGGTCTCGAAGAGTAGCTATTATTGGGGTGATGCCAATGAATAATAGTGGAAGGCGAAGATTGCCGAAGTAAGTAACTCATCAAAGTTACTTGCTGGGGTTGTATCTGAAAGGAACAACACTGCCATAGTATATATTCACATTAAACTATGGAGCGCTACTGTAGGGTTGGGTGGAGTGTTCGCTTCCCTGTCGCTAAGTTCAACATGAGCACGTATCGTATGCTACGTGACTTGTCTGCAGTAGATCTCTAGCCAAACTTTGGTTTTTGAAGATCATGAATTTAATAGATTTTTCTAGTTCTCCTGTTTCATTATTGCCACCTATTGTCGCTTTGACTTTGGCGATTCTGACTCGACGTGTATTAGTTTCCTTAGGTGTAGGTATCGTGCTGGGTGCGGTTCTACTTAATAGCTGGTCTATCGGTGATACCGTTAGTTACGTGAGTTCTCAAGTTTCTTCTGTCTTTATTGAAGATGGCGGAATTAACACTTGGAACATGAGCATTGTTGGTTTCCTAATCTTATTAGGTATGACAACTGCATTATTAACGCTATCTGGTGGTACTCGTGCATTTGCCGAATGGGCACAATCTCGAGTGAAGAGTAAACGCGGCTCCAAACTTCTTGCTGCCTTTTTAGGCGTATTCATTTTTGTCGACGATTACTTTAACAGTCTTGCTGTTGGTGCCATTTCTCGTCCAGTAACCGATCGTTTTTATGTGTCTCGCGCGAAGCTTGCATACATTCTAGACTCAACTGCTGCACCAATGTGTGTGATCATGCCTGCTTCTAGCTGGGGTGCTTACATTATTACGATTATCGGCGGTATCTTAGTCTCACATGGGATCACTGAGTATTCGGCTCTTGGCGCGTACGTTCGTCTTATTCCAATGAACTTCTACGCAGTTTTTGCACTGCTTATGGTGTTTGCTGTGGCGTGGTTTGGCCTCGATATCGGTAAGATGCGTGAGCATGAAATCTCTGCATCTCAAGGCCGCGGCTTTGATAAAGACAAAGAAAACGACTCGCAAGAAGCGCATGATCTAAACGAAGAGCTAGATATCCGTGAAAGCGAAAAGGGTAAAGTGTCAGACTTGGTACTTCCTATCGTGACGCTGATTATTGCGACTATCGCTTCTATGCTTTACACGGGTGGCCAAGCATTGGCTGCTGACGGCAAAGAGTTTGCGCTTCTAGGTGCGTTTGAAAATACAGATGTAGGCACATCACTAATCTACGGTAGCTTGCTTGGCTTAGCTGTCGCACTGTTTACTGTTGTGAAGCAAGGTCTTCCAATGGGTGAAATTGCACGCACACTTTGGATTGGTGCTAAGTCTATGTTTGGCGCGATTCTAATCCTAGTATTTGCTTGGACTATCGGTTCGGTTATCGGTGACATGAAGACGGGGTCTTACCTTTCTACAATGGCTCAGGGCAATATCAATCCACATTGGCTACCAGTTATCCTATTCTTGTTGTCTGGTCTAATGGCATTTTCAACAGGTACTTCTTGGGGTACGTTCGGCATTATGCTTCCAATCGCGGGTGATATGGCTGGTGCAACCGATCTTGCGCTAATGCTCCCAATGCTAAGTGCAGTTTTAGCCGGTGCCGTTTTTGGTGACCATTGTTCACCTATCTCCGATACCACTATTCTGTCGTCGACTGGTGCACGTTGTAATCATATTGATCATGTATCGACCCAGTTGCCTTATGCATTGTCCGTGGCGCTAGTTTCCTGTGTTGGCTTCATTACTTTGGGGATGACTGCGTCAATTGCATTCTCATTCATCGCTGCATCAATCACATTTATTATTGTATGTGGAGCACTTTCTTGGTTGTCGAAGTCTAAAATGGCATCGTGCCAAAATGTCTAGTACAGCTCAGTATTTTTAATAAAGAGGAAGCTCCGCTAAATTTAGCGGAGCTTTTTTTTAACGCGATTTAGGTGAGGGGGGCAATCGCGTTTTTGGGGATAATCGTTTCGTGTTAAAAGCGAGCTATTTGTGTTCTGAGCACTCCTTTCTGTGCTGTGATAGAAAATCTATCAACTGACTTCTTCTTAGCTCTAAGCAAAGACCGTGCCTAGTTTAAGTTGTTGATTTTAAAGGCAGTAACATCAAGAGATTTATGATGAGGGGCTAAGTAAATGATATATGATGAGTTGTCTGTTACACAGTGTCACGTTACACCTGTACAGCAACTAAACATTTAAGTTGTATTTCTTTATTAGACGATAAAGCGTTGTTCTTGAAATACCAAGATGACGTGCAGCCGCACTCATATTGTGCTTATTTTCTTCGATAGCTTGCAGTAGGTAGTCGAGATCAATTTGGTCCACTGAAGGGAGTAATTGCCTTTCATTATTATCAAGGCCCAAGTCAGCGACGAGAAGCGTGTGATCTTCACACATGACAATCGCTCGTTGAATTACATTTCGCAGTTCTCTTACGTTACCTGGCCAACGATGCTTGAGGAGCTTGGCTTTCACTTTATCCGACATTTTTTGTACCTGACCATGAGACAAATCTGTCAAGAAGTGTTCTGATAACATAAGGATATCTTTCCCACGCTTTCTCAGTGGAGGAATAGTTAATGGCAAGATATTAAGCCGATAGAATAAATCTTCACGGAATCCACCTTGTACAACCTCATTTTTCAAATCCACGTGGCTCGCAGCAATGACTCTACAGTCCACGTCAATGAATTTATCAGCGCCGACTTTATGGATTTGCTTACTCTCTAAAAAGTGCAGAAGGTGGATTTGTAGATCCGGCGGCATATCACCAATCTCATCTAGGAATAGGGTACCTTTATGTGCTTTTTGAATAAAACCGATACGATCTGAAATCGCTCCTGTAAATGCTCCTTTTTCGTGACCGAAAAGTTCGGACGCAATAAGACCACTTGGAATTGCGCCGCAGTTAACTTCAACAAAAGGTGCCGAGTGTCTGTTCGACAACTGATGAATAAGACGAGCACAGAGACCTTTGCCCACCCCTGTTTCACCCTGAATGAGTACTTCAGCATCACATTGAGCGTACTTTTGGATTGCCGTGCGAAGTTCTTGGATACATGCACTATTGCCGATTAATGGGTATAGTGTTGTATCGCTGAAATCCACAGCTTGTTTGTTACTACCGTTACGCAGTTTCATGGTTAATCACTATTTTTTGCCCCACTCAAATAATAGTTTTGAATGAGTCGTCTCAAACGTGAGTGGATGTCTCTTTATTGAGAATGATGTCAATTACTAAGGGCGGTGAGATCTAAATAGTTGTTTTGATGAAAATTCATACTATTCTTCTTTTTCTTTAAGAATAGGGTTGAATAGAAACCTAATTTCTACCCATATACTCAACTGAAATTAAATTTAAATCCTTTAAAATCAAGTAATTATAAAAAATAGTTAGAAAATGCTAAATTCAGTATTGAAAAATATAGAATCCTTGGTTAGTGTGGTTACTAACGAAGCAACTCAATAGAGCCTTAAATAAGTATGCGTAATTTTGTAATGAACATTCATCACCATCATCACCCAATCTAGTCTTTCGGGCGATGCACGCATACCCGGGAGGCAGGAAACTCCCGGAGGTGAAATCAAAGTAAAAGCAGATTTTAAACCCTCGGGAGACTCCAATCTCTCGAGGGTTTTTTAGTTTTATTAATTCAAAAATTACTTAGATATCAAAATCTTGCACAGGGAAAAAGCAATGCAAACACAACGCTTAAGAATCGCAATTCAGAAAAAAGGTCGCCTTAGCAAAGAGAGCCAAGCTCTGCTAAAACAGTGCGGCGTAAAATTTAATGTAATGGGTGAGCGTTTAGTGGTTCACTCGGAGAACATGCCAATTGATTTGCTTTTGGTTCGTGACGATGACATCCCTGGCTTGATCATGGATGGCGTGGTTGACCTTGGTTTCATCGGAGAAAACGAACTAGAAGAAGTTCGTCTTGATCGCAAAGCTTTGGGTGAGCCATGTGAGTTTGTTCAACTTCGTCGACTGGATTTTGGCGGTTGTCGCTTGTCTATCGCTATCGACAAGGATGAAGAGTACAACGGTCCACAAGACTTAGCTGGTAAGCGTATTGCCACAACTTACCCTCAACTCCTAAAAGCTTACATGGATGAAGCAGGCGTTCCATTCTCCACATGTATGCTAACTGGCTCTGTAGAAGTTGCACCTCGCGCAGGTCTAGCTGACGCTATTGCTGATTTGGTATCGACTGGCGCAACGTTAGAAGCGAATGGCTTAAAAGAAGCGGAAGTGATCTTTAAATCTAAAGCGACGCTGATTCAACGTATCGGTGAGTTTGATGCAGACAAAACAGCACTGATTGAAAAACTACTGACTCGCATGCAAGGCGTACAACAAGCGAAAGAGTCTAAGTACATCATGCTTCACGCGCCAGCTGAAAAGCTCGATCAAATCAAAGCACTACTTCCTGGTGCTGAGGATCCTACGGTTCTTCCTCTTTCTGCAGATAAGCAGAAAATGGCTGTTCACTTAGTGAGTTCTGAAAACCTGTTCTGGGAAACCATGGAACAGCTAAAAGAGTTAGGTGCTAGCTCAATCCTAGTGCTACCAATTGAAAAAATGATGGAGTAAACATCATGAGAACAGTCGTTTGGCAATCTTTAAGTGAAGAGCAGCAAGATTCGATCTTAGAACGTCCTGCTATTGCAGAAGGTGCAAATATCACTGCAGCAGTGTCTGAGGTTATCGCTAAAGTTAGAAATGAAGGCGACTCTGCTCTCAACGAGCTGACAGAAAAGTTTGATCGCGTTAAACCTGAGTCCATTCGTGTTTCTTCTCAGGAAATTAAAGCCGCTTCAGAGCGCTTGTCTGAATCAATGAAAAACGCATTAGAGCAAGCTTATGCCAATATTTCTAAATTCCACAAAGCGCAAAAGCCACAGCCAATTAAAGTCGAAACTCAACCGGGTGTGCTTTGTGAACAGGTAACACGTCCAATTCAAAAAGTGGGTTTGTACATTCCTGGTGGTAGCGCGCCATTGCCATCGACGGTTTTGATGCTTGGCGTGCCTGCGAAAATTGCTGGCTGTCGTAAAGTTGTGCTTTGCTCTCCGCCTCCAATCGCTGACGAGATCCTTTACGTAGCAAAATTGTGTGGCATTGATGAAGTGTACAACGTCGGTGGTGGTCAAGCTGTTGCTGCAATGGCATATGGTACAGAGACCGTATCAAAAGTTGATAAGATTTTTGGCCCGGGTAACGCTTACGTGACGGAAGCAAAGCGTCAGGTGAGCAATGATTTCCGTGGCGCAGCGATTGATATGCCAGCGGGTCCTTCGGAAGTTCTTG
Source organism: Vibrio sp. ArtGut-C1 (assembly GCF_002105475.1). NCBI lineage: Bacteria > Pseudomonadati > Pseudomonadota > Gammaproteobacteria > Vibrionales > Vibrionaceae > Vibrio > Vibrio sp. ArtGut-C1. The sequence goes on from NZ_NCTH01000057.1 coordinate 6,109, forward strand.
TGATTGCGGATGAAATAGCGGACCCAGATTTTATTGCGGCGGACCTTCTAAGTCAGGCAGAGCATGGACCTGACTCTCAAGTTGTACTTGTGACGCCATCAGCCATTATTGCAGATCAGGTGACAGATGCCGTTCGTCGTCAATTGAAAGAGTTGTCTCGTTCAGAGATTGCAGAAAAAGCGCTCGCATCGAGTTTAATCATTATTGCTGAATCGATCACCCAAGCGATCTCTATTTCTAATTATTATGGTCCTGAGCACTTAATTGTTCAGACTAAGAACCCACGCGAGCTTCTGCCTCTATTAGACAACGCAGGTTCGATCTTCCTTGGGGATTGGTCGCCTGAATCTGCAGGTGATTACGCATCGGGCACTAACCACGTTCTTCCTACTTACGGTTACACACGGACATATTCAAGCTTAGGTTTGGCTGATTTTTCTAAACGAATGACGGTTCAAGAGCTTTCAGCTGACGGTCTTAAAAATCTTGCGCCAACGGTTGTCACCATGGCTGAAGCAGAAGGTCTGGACGCCCACAAACGTGCTGTTACTATCCGTGTAGAAAAATTAGTAAGTAAGTAAGAATAAGAGAGTAAAGAGATGGAAAAGCTAGCGCGTAAACAAGTCCAACAACTAACACCTTATCTTTCGGCTCGCCGAATTGGTGGTACAGGTGACGTATGGCTGAACGCCAACGAATCGCCATTCAACAATGAATACAAAACAGACTTTGCTCGTCTTAATCGTTACAGCGAATGCCAGCCGAAAGAACTGATTTCTGCTTACGCCGCGTATGCTGGAGTGAAGCCAGAACAAACGCTGACTTCTCGCGGTGCAGATGAAGGTATTGAGTTATTGATTCGTGCTTTCTGTGAACCGGGTGAAGACGCGATTTTATACTGCCCACCGACTTACGGTATGTACGCCATCAGTGCAGAAACCATCGGTGTAGAGCGCAAAACGGTGCCGCTAACGTCAGATTGGCAACTAGACCTTGCAGGCATCGAAGCGAATCTAGATAACGTGAAACTGGTTTTCGTATGCTCGCCAAACAACCCAACGGGTAACTTAGTTAAGCGTGACGATATTGTCTCTCTGCTTGAGATGACAAAAGACCGCGCAATCGTGGTCATGGACGAAGCGTACATCGATTTTTGTCCAGAAGCGTCAACAGTAGATTTATTGGCAGAATATCCAAATCTAGCGATTCTGCGTACTCTGTCGAAAGCTTTCGCGCTTGCTGGTCTTCGTTGTGGATTTACGCTAGCAAACGAAGAACTGATTAACGTCCTTCTTAAAGTGATCGCACCATATCCAGTACCGGTTCCAGTTGCTGAAATTGCTACTCAAGCGCTCTCTGAAGCAGGCCTAGCGCGAGCGAAGTTCCAAGTTCTCGATTTGAACGCGAACCGAGCTTACTTACAAGTTGGTTTGTCGATGATTCCGGGTCTGGAGGTTTTTGAAGGGTGGGGTAACTACTTATTGGTGAAATTCCCAGATGGCGATGCTCTTTTCAAAGCCGCTTGGGATACGGGCATTATCCTGCGTAACTCGCCAATTGAGAACTGCGTGCGTATCAGTGTTGGTAACCGCGACGAGTGTGAAAAGACACTGGGTTTCATTAGAAACTACTATTCATAAATAGAATTCTCAACGTTCTCGGTTTATGCCGAGAACGAAACAAGATTAGTAATAAGGAAGTTCGAGTGAGCAAGCAACAAAAAATCCTATTTATCGACCGAGATGGCACGCTGATTGTTGAGCCACCGATTGATTTCCAAGTTGACCGCTTGGATAAGTTAAAACTAGAGCCATTTGTTATCCCAAGCCTGTTGTCGTTGCAGGATGCTGGATACCGTCTAGTGATGGTCACTAACCAAGATGGTTTGGGGACTGACAGCTACCCACAAGCTGATTTTGATGCACCGCACAACATGATGATGGAGATCTTCGAGTCTCAAGGTGTGAAGTTCGATGACGTGTTGATTTGTCCTCACTTTGAAGAAGATAACTGCTCTTGCCGTAAGCCTAAGCTAGGCATGGTGAAAGAGTACCTTCAAGGTGGCAAAGTTGATTTCCAAAACTCTGTCGTGATTGGCGATCGCCAAACCGATCTTCAACTTGCAGAAAACATGGCAATTCGTGGTATTCAATACAACCCAGAAACCATGGGTTGGAAACAGATCCTGAAAGATCTGACGGTGAAAGCTCGTGTTGCTGAAGTTATTCGTACCACGAAAGAAACGGACATCAAAGTTGCGGTTAATCTTGATGAGCAAGGCGGTAACGATATCTCAACGGGTCTTGGTTTCTTCGACCACATGTTGGATCAAATTGCGACGCACGGTGGATTCCAGATGGTGTGCAAAGTAGAAGGTGATCTACACATTGATGATCACCACACGGTCGAAGATACCGCTCTTGCGTTGGGTCAAGCATTGAAAGAAGCACTGGGTGACAAACGCGGTATTGGTCGCTTTGGCTTTAGCCTGCCAATGGATGAGTGCTTGGCACAATGTGCACTAGATCTATCTGGTCGTCCTTACCTTAAGTTCGACGCGCAGTTTAGTCGTGAGCAAGTGGGGGACCTTTCAACAGAGATGGTGGTTCACTTCTTCCGTTCTTTAACTGACACACTAGCGTGTACACTGCACCTTTCTTCTGCGGGCAACAATGATCACCACATCATTGAGAGCCTATTTAAAGCGTTTGGTCGTACTCTGCGCCAAGCAATCAAAGTAGAAGGCACTGAGCTACCGAGTAGTAAAGGCGTACTTTAAGGCTAACGTTAGCAAGGAGAAAAACAGTGACAGAACAGAAAGTTGTCATTATCGATACTGGCTGTGCCAACGTTTCTTCGGTGAAGTTTGCCATTGAACGCCTAGGCTATGACGTAACGATTTCAAAAGATCCACAAGTTGTATTGGCGGCTGACAAGCTCTTTCTACCGGGCGTGGGAACTGCCAGTGAAGCGATGAAGAACCTAGAAGAGCGCGATCTTATCAGCTTGGTGAAACAGGTAGAGAAGCCGCTACTAGGTATCTGTTTAGGCATGCAATTGTTGGGCAAAGTGTCTCAAGAAAAAGGGCAGAAAGCCGACGAGTTAGTTGAGTGTCTTGGACTTTGTGACGGCGAAGTGAAGCTACTACAAACCGGCGACTTACCGCTGCCGCATATGGGCTGGAACACGGTGTCTGCAAAAGCAGGTAACCCACTGTTCAAAGGTATTGAAGAAGGTGAGTACTTCTATTTTGTGCACAGCTTTGCGATGCCAGTTGGAGACTACACCATTGCCGAATGTGATTACGGAAATCCATTCACTGCTGCGGTTCAAAGCGGTAACTATTATGGTGTGCAATTCCACCCAGAGCGTTCTTCAAAAGCGGGCGCGAAGCTTATTCAAAACTTCTTAGAATTATAAAAGGGATTTAGTGTGATTATTCCAGCTCTTGATTTAATTGAAGGACAGGTGGTTCGCCTTTATCAAGGTGATTACGGCCAAGTAACCGAATATAAAGTTGACCCAGCAGAGCAGTTTAATTTGTACCACCAAGCAGGTGCTAACTGGCTACACTTAGTGGATTTAACTGGCGCGAAAGACACGACAGCACGTCAACTTGATTTGATTGCAAAGCTACTCGCAAGCACGCCAGCGAACATCCAAATCGGTGGTGGAGTGCGTACAGAGCAAGACGTGATTGATCTGTTAGAAGCCGGTGCTCAACGTGTTGTGGTTGGTTCTACAGCAGTAAAACAACCAGAGCTTGTGAAAGGTTGGATGGAAAAGTATGGCGCGGAGAAAATCGTTCTCGCTCTAGATATCAACATCGACCAAGACGGCACGCGTAAAGTGGCAATATCTGGTTGGCAAGAAGATTCAGGTGTGACTATCGAAGCTTTGGTCAACGATTATCTGACGGTAGGCCTACAGCATGTGCTTTGCACGGACATTTCTCGTGACGGTACGCTAGAAGGCTCAAACGTTGAGCTTTACGTCGACTTATGTAAACAGTACCCACAAGTGCAGTTCCAATCTTCAGGTGGCATCGGCTCATTAGCGGATATCGAAGCGCTAAAAGGCAGCGGTGTTGCTGGTGTGATTGTTGGTCGTGCATTGTTAGATGGTAAGTTCACAGCAGAGGAGGCGTTTGCATGCTGGCAAAGCGAATAATTCCATGTCTTGATGTTCGTGATGGACAAGTGGTGAAGGGCGTTCAGTTCCGCAACCACGAAATCATTGGCGACATCGTTCCTCTGGCGCAGCGTTATGCTGAAGAAGGCGCTGACGAGCTTGTGTTCTACGATATTACCGCTTCAAGTGATGGGCGTGTCGTTGATAAAAGTTGGGTCGCTCGCGTTGCAGAAGTGATTGATATTCCGTTCTGTGTGGCTGGTGGCATTAAATCAGCAGAGGACGCGGCGCGCATTCTTGAGTTTGGTGCAGATAAGGTATCTATTAACTCTCCTGCCTTGGCGAACCCTCAGTTGATTACTGACCTTGCTGATAAGTTTGGTGTGCAATGTATCGTCGTTGGTATCGATTCATACTACGACAAAGAGACGGGCAAGTATCAGGTTTACCAGTTTACTGGTGATGAAGAACGCACCAAAGCGACCCAATGGGAAACGCGTGATTGGGTGCAAGAAGTACAAAAACGCGGCGCTGGTGAAATCGTACTGAACATGATGAACCAAGACGGTGTGCGTAACGGCTACGACATCGAACAACTGAATATGGTGCGCGAAGTATGTAATGTACCGCTGATTGCATCGGGTGGCGCGGGTGCTATGGAGCATTTCGCAGAAGCCTACCAAAAAGCAAATGTGGATGGCGCGCTTGCCGCATCGGTATTCCACAAGCAAGTCATCAATATTGGTGAATTAAAGCAGTATTTGAAACAACAAGGCATTGAGGTTCGACTATGAGTGTGAAAGCCGCCGAAGTAAGTTCGCTAGCTGAGCGAATCAACTGGGAAAAGGTGGATGGTCTGGTACCTGCCATCGTACAAGATTTTCAATCAAGCCAAGTGCTGATGATGGGGTACATGAACCAAGATGCGTTGGCAAAAACGGGCGAAACAGGTCAAGTGACGTTTTTCTCTCGTACCAAGCAGCGTCTTTGGACGAAGGGGGAGACTTCTGGCAACGTATTGCAATTGGTGAACATGCAGCTCGATTGCGACAACGATACGCTACTGGTGAAAGTGAATCCCATTGGTCCTACGTGTCACTTGGGTAACACAACTTGCTGGGATGTGGACCCTCAAGAGGAGTCACAAATGGTGTGGCTTCATCAACTTGAGCAGCTATTGGCTGCCCGCAAGAGTGCCGACCCAGATTCCTCTTATACTGCCAGTCTTTATGCCCGTGGCACCAAGCGTATTTCGCAAAAAGTGGGCGAAGAAGGCGTTGAAGTCGCGCTTGCGGCGACGTCGGGCGATAAGGCGGAGCTAGTGTGTGAATCAGCAGACTTGATTTACCACTTGTTGGTATTGCTTCAAGACCAAGGCTTATCGATGAATGACGTAGTGAATAAACTGAAAGAGCGTCATAAATAAACCTGCTATAGATAAATGAAAGCCCCTATGCTCTCGAGCCTAGGGGCTTTTTTACTTTAGTGTTCTTGATTCGGGGGAAAACCCGGCAACAGTGCTAGTAGCGATTAGACTCTGAATCACACTCGTTCCTCGCTGTTCAGAATGACGGTATATTTTCTAATGGCGCTGCAGTAGAGTTATTTACTTCAAACAGACACATATATTCACGTCATTCCGACGAACCTAGGCGAGATCAGGAATCTAATTAAAGCGAGCTCAATAAGCTAAGCGTGGATGATCTTACCCACAACACTTCTTAAATTTCTTACCGCTTCCGCAGATACACGGGTCGTTGCGACCTACTTTTAAGCTACTTACTGGCTGGTTTAGGCGAGGATCTTGTTTTGGTTCTTCTTCTAGCTCTTCTTCAGGAAATGTGCCGTCAATGTAGTACCAAAGCCCGTCTTCTTTCACGAAACGAGAACGCTCGGTCATGCAGTAGCGTTTGCCGTCCTCATCAAAGTAAGCGTTGAATTCAACAAAACCTTCATTCTCGTTACTACCCGCTTCAGTTTTTACTACCTCAAGTTTGCACCAATCGCTGTCGATAGATTGGGCAATGCCTTCTCGTTGTTCTTCTGCATTACAGCTTGGGTGGTACGTGTTCACCACGTAATCTACTAGACCTAACACATGCGCACTGTAACGAGAGCGCATTAACTGCTCCGGAGTGGTAACGTCAGCATGGTTATTGTGGGCAATTTCACAACACTGTTGGTAGGTGCGGTTAGAGCCGCAAGGACAAGAAGAAGCCATAAAATGAAATCTCGATTAATTAAGCGGTAAAAACAAACAACCCTCACAATTGCGAGGCTGGAGGTGAGGCATTATAGCGATTTAGGGCGTTTGAGACAGCAGTTCTTGAGCCCACTCGGTAGATTGATTAAAAGCGTCTGCTAATTGAGGCTCGGTTAATTTAAGAACGGTGCAATACCGCTCAGCTAATTCCCAGTCTGCTTGTTCGTAGGCGATCGTCATTGAAAGTAAGTGGCCAAGTACGCCTTTTCGACTGGTTAATGCGAGTTTTATATCTTCGTCAACGGGGATATCTTCAATGACATCCGAGAGCGGTTGATCGAGCAACGAACCGAGTAAAGAAAACATGCCTGTCAAAAAAGCCTGCCCAGGGTCATACCTAGTGTTCATTTGACTAAGTAACAGTTCACACATTCTTGCACGCTGAATCGCTAAAGAGTAAAGAGAGTCAGGTTTATCTTCTTGAACGGACGCAATGGCAACTAAGGATATGAAGCGTCGTAGTCGCTCTTCACCCAGATAAATAAGTGCTTGTCTGAACGACTTAATCTTGGTCGTTAATGTATAGCCTGAATTAACGTAAGTAAGCAGCTTGTATGATAGCGTCACATCAATCGAAAACAGACGTTCCACTTCATTGAAATCGATAGGCTTATCAGCAATCTCTTTACACAGCTGGATGACTGTCAGAAATGCGGGATTCAAACGTTTTTTCTGGATCATCTCAGGCTTGCTAAAAAAATACCCTTGAAAGTAGTTAAAACCGGCTTCTAAAGCTTGCTCAAACTCTTCGTAGGTCTCAACTTTTTCAGCAAGAAAGTCGATTTTAAATGGGCTTAGAACCTATCTCAATAGGTGTTGTCTGAGTAAATCAACACCTATTGAAAATACTGTAAATGAATTCGACACAATACCTAATCTCTGACGCCC
>NZ_NCTH01000058.1:0-12667 GCF_002105475.1 Vibrio sp. ArtGut-C1
TCGCCCCCCCCTTGCTCCGTTAAATCGCCCCCCCCCTAAACCTATAAGGTAATTCCTATAAAAAATACCTATAAAAATTACCTGTAGTTTGTCAGGCATGTTTTGTGGAAAACTCACACAACAGCGCAAACTGAAACGCCGCAAAAAATCGCGCTATGCGCTCGCCTACCCTCCGCTTCGCTCCGCCCGGCCTTCGGCCGCCTGATGATGATGCGCCAGAGGCGCAACAGGGCCGCTATCGAGCCGCTACGCGGCTGCGCGTCCTGATCGTGCCCGCTGCCAGCCCCTCGCCCAACTCATGCCCTGGAGCTGCTTGAAAGCCTGCAAAGGTTAAACAGGGAAGAGATCGAGCCAACGGCACCAACTGTGCCCAAGTCGAAGCACACAGCCAACGGCAAGGACAGTGGAAGGTTTGAACGCCAAGAAGAGAGGGAAGGCACGACCAGCGCCCACGAACAACCATAGGATCGCCAGAGAAGCCGCAGGAGCAACGAAAGGGGTTAGGTCTGGGGGTCAGCATACCCCCTAGCCCTAAAAACACCTCAGAGGGCCACACAGGAAGCCGGTTTCAACCGAAGGACGGGCAACAAGGTGGCCCGCATGAGAGGCTGAACTGTAATACTGTAAGATTTGTAAATTGTAGTATGTAGTAGTATTATACAACTTACTACAATGCTACATTTCATACAGGAGATGCAAACATGGCCGTTTCAAGAGAGCAGATTTTAGAAGCAGCGGACCAAATCGCCGCCGAGGGCCAACGGCCCACCCTAGATGCCGTGCGCAAGATCACCGGCGGCAGCTATTCGACCATTTCCCCAGTGCTTAACGAATGGAAAGCCCAGCAGAAAACCGACACAACCCCAATCCAGGAACCAGCCCCGGATACCATTAACGACCGCTTGGCCGCCGTAGGGGCCGAGGTGTGGGCTACAGCTATGGAGCTGTCAAACAGCCGCTTGGCCGCTGAACGTGAAGCACTGGAAGCCAGACGAACCGAGCAAGAAGCCGCCCAGGCCGAGGCTATCGAGCTGGCCGACCAACTGGCGGACGAAATCACAGAGCTGAAAGCGAGTCGTGACCAGTATTACAACAAAGCCACAACAGCAGAGCGGGCCACAGATGAGCTACGCCAGCAGTTAGCAGCCGCCCAGGAACAAGCCAGAACCGCAGAGGCCCGAGCCGGAGAACTTCGCACCGAGCTGGATCACGCACACAAGGACGCAGATCGTCTGCGTATCGAGCGCGACAAAGCCCAGGAGCAAGCGAACCACCGAGCCGAACAGATCGAGGCGTTACGGGCTGACCTGGCGACAGCAGCGGCCACAACAGCCCAGGGAGAAAAGCAGGCGGCAGAGCTGCGCAAGGAACTGGATAGTTCACACCAGGACATTGAGAAACTACGAAATGAACGTGACCAGGAACGCACCGCCCTAGCGAAAGCTCAGGCGCAGGCCGACACGGCCAACCAAGAAGCTAAGCAGGCAATCAAGGAGCTAGCAAAAGTTCAGAAAGAGGCCGCACAAGCCCGAGAGGAAGCCGCACGACTTGGCGGCCAGCTTGACACCTATAAAGAGCAAGTCGCGGCCTTAATGGCTCGTATTGCCCCATCAGAAGCCAAACCAACGAAAGAAAAGAAAAGTGCAGAGTGAACCCGCCCCCCAAATGTCAATAAAGGCTGATTTTCAGCAGCCAGATACAAGAAAACCGGGGGCTTCCCGGCTTTCATTGACATTTGAGGGGCCGCACAAAGTGCGATATTGACACTTGAGGGGCGGCCCTTAAGGCCGTTTTTGGTGCTTCTTGCGAGCGGTTGCCAGGTCGATCACGTCCGCCGTGCGGCGGGTCGCTTGCTTCACTGGGGCCGGTGGCTCACTTGGCCGGAACAGTTCAGCCAGGAAAGCCCACACGAAAATGAACGGTGTCAGCGGCAGGACAACCAGGAAGCCAGCCGCCCGAGCGACAGCTAGGGAAAGCCGTTGCAGGCCCGCCGGGAGCTTGCGCAGCATATCCCACGCAAACCCCAGGACGAGCCAGAGCGGGGCAAACACAACAAACAAAGCGCCCACCAATGCCGGAGCCAGGCGACGGCCCAACCAGACACCCACGATTACCAGAATGGCTACGGCAATGATGCTCATGCGGCCCCCTAGCTGTGGTAGGGGTTCGGATCGGCTTTGCCGATGTACTCAGCATCCGACAGGTAGTTAAGGCGGTCGAGCTGGTACGGGTATTCACCCTTGACCAGGACAACCGGACGTTCCGGCCCGAGGCGCATCACTTCATCAGGCGTGAGCAGGGGCCGCCCGGCGTACTGCTGGGAGCTGCCCGACGACTTGCCCCGGTTCATGGAACCGCCGCCGCTTGAGAATCCAGAGCCACTATTGCTGCCCGTGTTTTCCGTCTCGTATTCGATGGTCGCTTGGCCCAGGGAATCCGACACATATTTGGCCGTATCGTAGTCATCCGTCCCGAAGAAGGTTTTAGCCGAGTTCGCCAGGAAGGTTTGCCAGCGCGGATACACGCCCTTGAGCTGGGACAAGTCTTGCAGGAACACCCAAAAGGCCAGGCCATAGCCACGCATGAGCGAAACGGCGTCCTCGATCTGCTTCATGTAGCCGAGCTGGGCGAACTCATCCAGGATGAACGCGACCCGGTGCGGCGGCTGCTGTGACGATGCGGTAATGGCCGCGATCACCGAACCCACGAACAGACGAACAAAGCGGGCATTGGTGGCAATCTTGTTAGCAGGCATCACCAGGTAAACGGTCATCAAGTCGGACTTGATGGCCGATAGGTCGAAGTCAGAACGCGACAGGGCCGCCGCCACGCGGGGATCGTCCAGAAACGCGGTATTGCGGCGAGCGGTCGATAGCACAGAACCGCGCTCACGGTCGGCCATGCCCATCACGGTATTCGCGGCCCTGGCCGGAACACCGAACGCGGCGGATTCGTCGGCGGCCATTTCGGCCAAAGTGGCTAGAAAGGTGTCCTCGTCGGCGGTCAATAGGCGGCGCATTTCGCCCAGGTTGCGGCGGTCGGGATCGTCCCCGGCCACAACGTGCAACATCATCCCTTGCAACAGGGTTTTGGCGGACTCGTCGAAGTGGTCAGCCGTCCCCTTGGCGTCCGAAATCACCAGTGAATCGGCCAGCATGGCGGATTCACTGACGCAATCGGCCTCCTGCACGTCGAGCCGATCCAGGACGTTGAACCCGGCCCCCTCGGAACCGTTCACCCCGAACGGGTCAACCTGGTAAACCTTGTGCCCAAGTTCGCGGCGAGCGCGAGCGGTCACGGCGGCGTTTTCGCCCTTCACATCGAGCACCAGGCAGGAGCCGGGATATTCCAACAGGTTCGGGATAACGGCCCCGATACCCTTACCGGAACCGTTCGGCGCAACCGTCACCACATGGCCCACATAACGAAACCGCTGGTCGAGGTTTGCCGGGGCATCGCTGACGCGAGCTAGAGCAAGACCGGCTTGCTTCGGAGGGGCCGCCCGGCTGTCCAAGTGCCCGGCGTCCTTCAGCTCGTCAGTAGTGCCCCAACGGGCCGAACCGTGCGTGGCCTTATCGGCGGCCATGCTGCTGACGGCATCGGCCCGAGGCGTCCCGCCAAGCCCGGCGCGTAGGTTGTCAATCACGCCACCAATCAGACGCAGGCGGCGAGCGGTGCCCGAGGTCGAACCGGCACGATCTGCCAGCCAGTCGAACACTTGCCCGGCGTACAGAAAGACCGCGAGCGTCCCGGCCAATGTGGCCGGAACTACGAACCAAAACGGCAGGAACGGGAGAGCAACGAACGAACCGGCCATGACGGTGCCCGGCACCAGATACGCCCCGCCCGCCGCGACAGCGGCCAGCACGGGGTTAACCTTGCGTTTCATGCCGATCCAGGCCGCGAGGAAGGTCACAACCATGAGCATGACAAGCCACGGTTTCCAAACCATTAGAAGGCGATCAAGGAACCCGCTGAAATAGCCTTCAACGGTTCGACCACCGAGCTTATCGAGCCGTTCTTGTCCACGTTGTTCACGCTGCGTTTTTGTCTCTGCGCGCACTTGGTCGCCTGCTGCGCGGCTCAGACCACGGGCAAATTCAGTGCCCCGGCTGACGGCTTGATTCAGCAACGAGCTTGCCAGCGTTGCGGCCTGGCTATTCTGGCCGGGAGTGGTGGCGGCTTGCTCGATTTTGGTTAGTGCATCATCGAACGAAGAAGGGGCCGACAGGCCCGCATTCTGGAAAAAGTAATTCAGGTCTTGGCCGAACAGCGAACGCAAAGCGGCAGAGCCGGGCGCGTTCGGGTTGTCGCTTGCCGTCTGCTGCATTTCCAATAGGGGCGTTTTTACATCAGACAGGGCCGCCGCGAAGGCTTCCCAATCGGCACGATTGACGGCGTTGCCGATCGCCTCTCTGGCGTTTTCAATGGCCGTGATTTTCGCGGCCCAATCATCGAGCACGGCGTTTTCAGCCTCACAGCGGAGCGTTTCACGCTGCTGGGCCTGTGCTCTTGAATCTGGGTCGCTGACGAACTGCCAGGCGTTAGAATCTGGTGTGCAACGGTTGAAGGTTGCGGCGTGGGCTGTGGTCGCCATAGAAAGGCACCAGGTAGCAAACATAATGCCCACGACTGCTGCATATAGCCTTTTTAAAAATAGCTCTAAATCAAACATAGGTATCACCTCTGTGCAGGTAAATAAATGCGGCGTTAAGAACGGTTGCCGCCGTTGTTATCGCCGGTTTCGTTTTTCGACGGTTCTTGGTTCAACTTCGGCAGGTCGAACAGGTCGCGGTCACGGTCTGCTTTCAGCTCGCCATTTAGCAAGTCGTGAAGTTGGTTCATGTGCCATTCCCCACGCTTCACCTTCGCAAGTATTGCTCCGCCGATAAGGATTTTTCGGCGTGTATCCTTCTTGCGTTCTTCCTCACGCTCACGCTGTTTTAACTGCTGTATTTGTGCTTTTAGCTGGTTTTCTTTTTCTAGCAACGCGGCCAGTTTTTCCGAGTTCTTTTTACTCATACGTCCTCCTTTTTACATTGGTTGAATTTTACTCAGATGTTTGGGATAATGCAACCCGAGTGAAACGAAGGGCGCACTTATGCAAACTTCGTTTGCGTGCGGTCAGGGCTTCGCCCTAACAACCCCATCACTCCGGGCTACGCCCTCCGCACCGCTTCGCGGTTTGGCGTTTGAACTCCATCGCGGCTTTAGCCGCTAAAATTGAGGCACAACGACTTGGCAATTTATCACCTCAGCGTTAAGACAATCAGCCGTTCCGCTGGCCGTTCGGCCACGGCGGCTATTGCCTATCGTTCGGGTGAAAAAGTTGCCTGCGAACGGACGGGGCTAGTCCATGACTACACCCGCCGCCGTGGCGTTGAGCACACCGAGATTTTCACGCCAGAGAATGCGCCCGAGTGGGCGAGTGATCGCGCCGAGCTTTGGAACGCTGCCGAGCTTGCCGAGAAGCGGAAAAACTCGACCGTAGCCCGTGAATTTGAAGTGGCGTTGCCCGACGAACTGAACCGCGAGCAACGTCTAGAATTAGTCCGCGAGTTTTCCCGAGAACTGGTGCAGCGTCACGGCATGGCCGTGGACGTTGCGATTCATACGCCAGGGAAGGAAGGCGACCACAGAAACCACCATGCACATATCCTTTGCAGTACCCGCAGACTGACGCCGGAAGGCTTCAAAGACAAAACCCGAGAACTGGACACAAAGAACAGCGGGGAGGTTGGTCACTGGCGTGAGCGTTGGGCGGAAATGTCTAACCGTCACCTGGAAAACGCGGGCCGCCAAGAGCGCATCGACCATCGCACACTAGAAGCCCAAAAGGCCGCCGCTATCGAGCGCGGCGATACCGAGCAGGCCGCCAAACTTGAGCGGGTGCCGACTGTCCACCTGGGGCCGAACGTTGTGCAGATGGAGAAGCGTGGGATTCAGACGGAACGCGGAGACAAGGGGCGCGATATTGCCGAGCGCAACGCGCAGATCATCAACCTGGCCGAAGTGCGTCAACGCATCGAGGCAGTGAGGGAAAAACATGAGCGAAACAACGACACCGGACATGGACGAGATCGAGCAGTTACTAGGGGAACTGGAATCGACACCGCCCGAGCAAACGACACCCGAACAGATACCCATAACGCAGGAACCGAGCGCACCAATAAGCCCAACATTGGCCGCCCTGGACGAGTCCCGCCGGCCATCGCAAGAGGTCGTTTGCGGAACCTGTCCGAACTCGGTGTGGTTCGCTTCGCCAACCGAGGTGAAGTGCTATTGCCGCGTGATGTTTCTAGTAACGTGGAGCACGACCGAACCGAACGACATAACCCAGTGCGACGGGATGGGCATGATGTAACCGGCACCAATAAGGACACCCGCAAGCTGGTACAGCGCGAGCTAAACGCCAAGCTGTTGCGTGAGGCTGTCAGCGACCGCGAGCCAGTGAAAGCCGCGAACGATCCAAGCCCGGAAACCATCAAGCGCGAATGGCAGAACGAGAAGGCCCGCCAGTTCACTTTGATAGCGAATAGGGCGAAGGACATTCACGCGAAAGCGGCGGGCCAGATGGAACGCCAGGACGGGAAACTACGCGCCCACGAACAGACCCGACCGGAAGAACCGCGCGGCCTGTTTGCAGGCTTAAAGAAAGCCGCACACGAGCAAGCCGTTTCCGCGTGGCGTGGTGTCCGTTCCGGCCTCGAACGTCGATGGACGCAGCTACAGCGGCGCGTGAACCTTATCGGGGAATACATGCGCAAAGCTGGCCCGTATGAGCAACCGACCCGAGGCGAACGCCTGGCCGAGAAGAAGGCCACCGAAGCACGGCCAGAACTGGCAACCAATTTCCAACAGGTCATTGAGAGAGAGAAGGCCGCCCGCATTGCCGAGCAGCGGGCGAAGATAGAACGCCGACAAGGCAAACATAAGGAACGCGATATGAAGCAGGAAACCAACGAGGAGTTGAAACAACGCATCGAGAGCAATCACCAGAAGGCCGACGCTAACGAGCGTAAACAGCTTGAAAAGGCAGGCCGTCAAGCAATGATGCAGAACGAGAACAACGCCGAGCAGCAGCACGACGAAAACCAGACCATTAAGGGCCAATCGTCGGCAGTTGCTAAGGAGTTGAACAGCGATAACGAGAAGGGCGACCAAACCAAAGAAGCGAAGAAGCGCGAAATTTTAGAGCGCTTCAAGCAGAAGGCCGCCCGGGATCGGGACAACGACCGCAGCCGCGGACGTTAGGCGGTGAACTGGACGGCGGCAACCGTACCAGCTCACCTAATCACAACCACCTGCACAGAGGTGAATTATGACTAAACGCAATGATACCCGCGCTGTAAGGCGCGATCTATTGAGATTTCGATATATCGTAGTTTTGGCCACTTTCGGCCTATGCCTATCTGTTTGGATGCTCCAGACCGCCTACGACCAACACACCCGCGTTTTACGCATTGGCGACCAGACCGCCGAGCGCCTGCAAATGCGTGGCCTGATAGACCAGGAGGGCGCACGTTATGAGCAGCGTTAAGACCTGGCGACGCGCCGCCCTGGCGGCCTATGTGGCCGCAGGCGTGACCCTACCCCTTGCCGGGTATGCTCTGGCAACCACACAAGCCAACGTCAACGCCGTGGCCGCCGCACAAGAACGGCTCACGGACGAAGAACGACGCGACAGCCTAGCCGATCTGGCCCCGGTGCCGGTCGAACTGGACACCCGGCCTTATTCCGCTGCCGTCGATTGGTCAGCCGTAGCGGCCAACGTCATGCCGTCCGTGGTTATGGTGTCCACCATGCCCGCCCCGTTCGGTGATGGTAGCCAGAACCGCGCCGCCCTTATCCCTGGCGTTCAAACCAACCAGGCGACAGCCTGGCTAACCCAGGTCCGCGCCTGGCTGCACGATTGGGACGAGTACGACCAGGGCCGAGAGTGGCAAACAAGCGGCGCCGGTTTCGTGATTGGCAGCGGCCACCAGGTCGTCACTGCCGCCCACGTTCTCGACAGCGTGGAAGCGGTGCGCGTCAGGCTGGCGAACGGTGAAAGCCGCCGGGCCACAGTGATGACGATAGACCGCCGCCGTGATGTGGCCGTGTTGAGCATCGAGGGCGAGCCAGTGCAGCCGGTGACGGTCGCACCTGGCTTACCACGACAAGGACAGGCCGTGGCAACCATCGGCGCACCCCAGGGCCTTAGCTGGTCGCTTTCGGCTGGCTTGGTCAGCCGCTACGGCAAGGCATCTGGGCCAGTGGCCCCGGCGACCATGCTGCAAATTGCTGGCCCGATCACAGGCGGCAACTCCGGCGGCTTGGTGTTTAACGCCAGGGGGGAAGCGGTCGGCCTGGTGAGCTTCGGTAATGGCTCATTCAATCACGCCGTACCCGTTGGCCGCGTCCTGGACGTGGCGGAATTTCAGACAGTAACCAACAACAAATAACTGAGGTATTCATTATGTTTAATCGTAAATCTATCGTTTCAATCGTGTTCCTATCTATGGCCGTAGCGGCTCCAATGGCTTCGGCGGCAGACGTGCCAGAGCCTACACCGCAAGAGGTGTTTTCATTCGTCGGTGACGAGTACCAGGCTTACAGCCGTGCCGTTGACCAGATCGGCACCGAGCTGGCCGCGCTGGAATCCATCGAGGTAACAGAGGACAACGCGGACGCCCTACAAGCCCGCATCGAGCGCCTACGTGCTCGACACGATCTAGCCTTGGGCCGCTTCATGGCCCTTTCGGCACTGGCTCAGACCAAAGCCGAGCAATTGAAACTAGAGCAATAACGGACTAAATGGATAAAACAAGGGCGGCCAAGTGGCCGCCCTTTTTATGTCTGGTGTGTAATCGACGGATTTTTATCAGGTACGGGTCGGCGGCCACTGTCGAGCAGCGTGCAGGACTCGCAGCACGCGAACCTGATCCCCAGCCACGTCATAGACTAGAACATAGTTTTGATGCGCGACCAGCTCGCGGGTGTCAGTCACGCGGCCAAGCCTTCCAAGGTTAGGATGATCGACCAAGCGCGAAGCCTTTTCTGACAACAGCTCATCTAGGGCCAGGGCGGCGGCGGGGTTATCGGCTTCGATGTAATCATAAATATCGTCGCGGTCTTGTATCGCCTCTGGTGTCCAAAACAATTCCATCATTCTGAAGCTTCAAGCCGACGGCGTGTTGCTGCCCGACGGGCTGCAAATTTGGCTTCTACCTCAGCAGCTGGTACCAAGTTGCCAGAATTAGCGGAATCCAGACCAACTTGAACTTGGTGGCGGAACCAGGCGTCATGCTCTGCGGCTTCTTGCTGTTGCTGTACGAACTCCCGCATGAAGTCCCGAAGGAGCTGCGCCCCGCTACGGTCGCGGGATTTGGCGGCTTGGGAAAACTGGCTTTTCAAAGCATCATCGACCCGGAAGGTGAAGGTTGCTTCACTCATGGCTGTGTCCTCATGTGTTACAAACTAAGTACAATGTAGCACTTTGGTTGTTTCCCGTCTATTACACACCGTCGCGTAAGTCCTAACTTGCGCGACACTTCCCCCGCCCTGAATCGCCCCCGTGTTTCCTAGTGTTCGCGTGTTTCTGGTTTTAGTCGCATAATGGAGCAAACTAGCGACCATAACCGGAGACATAACACCATGAGACACGAACACGACCCCGGCACCCTCGACCTGATGACCGGCGGCCTGTTGCTGGGCTATGCCCGGGTCAGTACCGACGACCAGGAACTAGCGAACCAACGGGCCGAGCTGACCGCCGCCGGGTGCTCTCGGCTCTTTGCCGAGAAGATCACCGGCACACGCCGCGACCGGCCCGAGCTGGCTCGCTTACTGGATCACCTGCGATCAGGTGACGTTGTAACCGTGACGCGGCTCGACCGTTTGGCCCGTAGCACCCGCGATTTGCTCGACATAGCCGAGCAGATACAGGCGGCAGGCGCGGGCCTTCGCAGCCTGGCCGAACCCTGGGCCGACACGACCAGCCCCGCCGGGCGCATGGTGCTAACCGTGTTCGCGGGCATTGCCGAGTTTGAACGATCGCTAATCATCGACCGCACCAGGAGCGGACGCCAGGCGGCCAAGGCCAAGGGCGTGAAGTTCGGCCCGCCCCCTACCCTCACCCCAGAGCAGATCGCCCACGCTCGCGCCCTCGTTGACCAGGACGGCCGTACCGTGAAGGAGGCGGCGGCCCTACTGGGTGTGCATCGCTCGACCCTATACCGGGCTTTCAACAAGCAGGAGCCAACGCCATGAGTGACCAGGAACAGAAGAACCAGGACACCGGCCCCGCCGTGCGTCCATTGACCCCCGAAGAGAAAGCCGAATTGCGCCGAGACATGGCCGAGGCGTCAGCCTGGGCGCGGGCTGAGCTGGCCCGACGGAAGCGTGATAAAAAACAATAATACACCTTTACTCATTTGAATTTTTCGAGCATAATTTAATGAGTATTTGAAGTTATACACTTATGAAGGAGGGGTTATGAAGGTAATCGCCGTCCTGAACCAGAAAGGCGGTTCAGGCAAAACAACTATCGCAACGCACCTAGCCCGAGCACTCCAGCTCGACGGCTCGGACGTTCTACTAGTCGATTCAGACCCGCAGGGGAGCGCCCGAGATTGGGCCGCAGTGCGAGAGGATCACCCGCTAACAGTTGTCGGTATCGACCGCCCAACGATTGACCGCGACGTGAAGAACATCGCCCGCAAGATCGAATTTGTGGTGATTGATGGTGCGCCCCAAGCTGCCGATCTGGCCGTTTCGGCGATCAAAGCCGCTGACCTGGTGCTGATCCCGGTGCAGCCGTCGCCCTATGACATTTGGGCCACGGCGGAGCTGGTAGACCTGGTCAAACAGCGCATCGAGGTCACAGACGGACGCCTACAAGCGGCCTTTGTCGTATCGCGGGCCATCAAGGGCACTCGTATTGGTGGAGAAGTTACCGAAGCCTTGGCCGGGTATGAACTGCCGGTGCTGGATGCTCGGATTACTCAGCGTGTGAGCTACCCAGGCACAGCCGCCGCAGGCATTACCGTTTTAGAGTCGGAGCCTAACGGCGACGCAGCGGCAGAGGTTCGCGCCCTGGCTACCGAAATCAAGCAAATGCTGATAAATGAGTAAGTGAGGAAATGACGCTATGAGCAAAGGCAGCAATACACTTTCAGCAGGTCGCCCGAGCACCCGCAGCAACAAGGCCGCCACCCTGGCGAGCCTGTCCGATGAAGTCGAAATGAAGCGTGTGAATTTCCAGCTTCCGGCAGACCAGCATACCAAGCTGAAAATCTACGCCGCGCAGCAGGGCAAGACCATCAAAGAGCTTATGACCGAGTATGTCGCATCATTGGTGAATTAATGAGTTTAGGAGTATAGGCGCTAATTCTCCTTTGAGTTTAGCGGCTAAAAAGGAGGGGGCATGACCCAAGAATTCAACGAACTAGAGTACCGACAACGACTAATTGCCAAAGGTGTAGACCCCGACCTGGCGTTCGACGTGGCCCGCCGCACAGCCGAGGGCTACTTGCTGCCGCCCGCCCAAGGGGTGAGCGATGCCGAGGCCCCGGGCAAGCAGGAGAAGGCCAAGAAAGCCCCCGCCAAACGTCGCACCAATACGAAGAAGGCAGCCGAGAAGGCCCGTAAAGCGCCCACCAAGGCCGATATTGCCCTAATTGATGCGTCAGCGCAGATCATGGAAACGCCGCCCACAGGCAACGACCTAGCGTTTAATCACGGCATTCTGTGCCAAGTGGGTTTGCCCCGGTCGAAAGTGAAGAACGGTGATAGCTTCCTTCGCCGTTCCGGCGATGCGTGGGTACACGTTCAGGCCGGATTGCTGGACGAGGGCAAAGGGCCGGTACAGCAGCCTGTTCCCTACGGCGCACTCCCGCGCCTCGCGCTGGCCTGGATGACGACCTATGCCGTTCGCCACAAGACCGCTGAGATCCCGATAGGCGAGAGTGCCGCCGAGTTTCTACGCTTCATGGGCAAAGATGATCAGGGGGCACGATACAAGACCTTGCGCACTCAAATGCACGCGCTGGCCGCCTGCCGCCTGCAGATGGGCTTCAAGGGCCGCACCTGGAATGCTCAGCCAGTGGAGCAGTTCGACGCCTGGATAAACGATAAGGACAGCGAACAGCGCCCGCTATGGCCTGGCACCCTGCGCCTGTCTGATAGCTTCTATAACATTCTAATGGAAAGCCCGGTGCCGCTGGATAACCGAGCACTGGACGCCCTTTCAGGCTCAGCCCTGGCACTAGATATTTATTGCTGGTTGGCTCACCGACTGCACCGGATCGAGGGCCGCCCGGTAATACTGCACTGGCGAAGCCTACGAGAGCAGTTCGCCCAGGAGTACACCGGCCCGCAAGCTGACAAAAATTTCAAAGACGCTTTCGTGCCGCAGTTTCGGAAGGTTCAGATGGTCTACCCTGACGCCAAAGTTAAGCAGGTCAATGGCGGCCTCTTACTTATGCCTAGCCCGCCCCCGATCCCCTACAAGGGATGACACCCACCACCCCGGCCTACATGCCGGGGTTTTGTTCCGTCTGTGGAAAACCCTGTTATTTCAAAAAGTTATCCTCGTTAAATCGCCCCCCCCTTGCTCCGTTAAATCGCCCCCCCCTTTGCTGGAAATCCTCGTTAAATCGCCCCCCCCTTGCTCCGTTAAATCGCC
>NZ_NCTH01000059.1:0-11279 GCF_002105475.1 Vibrio sp. ArtGut-C1
CAGGATCGCCATCATCACTCATGAAGAAATGTGTTGGCAAATTATCCACTCGACCACCACCTTCTGCACCACGGATAGCTGTACAGAATCCATATTTTGAGAAGGCGTCTGTTAACTTAACACCAAGAACATACGAAGAGTTCATCCAACAGTAGTCATTATGCTCAGCATTGACAGCAATACCTGACACTGGATCTACTTCGAACTCTTCAAATCCAAATTCCTCAACTGGAGCAGTGGCTTGTCCGTATGGCAAACGAGCCAGAACTTTCGGCATAGTCAGACTAACAAAACGTGAATCAGCACTCTCACGGAACGAACGCCATTGAGCGTATTCTAGCGACTCAAAGACCTTGTCTAGATCGCGTGGTTTTGACAGTTCAGTCCACTCATCAAAGCCAAATAGTGCTGGTGAGGCCGC
This sequence comes from Vibrio sp. ArtGut-C1, assembly GCF_002105475.1. NCBI lineage: Bacteria > Pseudomonadati > Pseudomonadota > Gammaproteobacteria > Vibrionales > Vibrionaceae > Vibrio > Vibrio sp. ArtGut-C1. Next base: position 422 of record NZ_NCTH01000059.1, read on the forward strand.
GGACAAGAATGGGGAGAAGCCTGAAGCGGCTACATTTGACATTAGGCGCAGCGACTCAATATCCTCTGGGTGGTTGGTAAACTCATAGTCACCAATTAATGCACCATAAGGTTCACCACCTGCACTGCCAAACTCAGATTCGTAAACTTTCTTAAAGATCTGGCTTTGGTCAAATTCAACCGCTTTACTCAAGTCTTTATGTAACTCTTTCTTAGTCATACTCATCATGCGAATTTTCAGAGTAGAGCTCGTCTCTGAGTTCATCACTAGATAATTTAAACCACGCCAAGAACCTTCAAGTTTCTGTAATTCAGGATGATGCATTACTTCAGACAACTGATCAGAAATCTGTTTATCAAGTAAATTAATCGCTTCACGAAAAGTTACCGTTAGGTTTTTGTTCCAAGTAACCGTCCCTTTCATCGCTTCTTCAGTGAGCGTTTTAATTAGCTCTTCAGCACGAGAGGCTTCTGTCTGCTTAGTTGCACCAATAGCTTGATCTAAAAATGAAGTTGTTTGTTCATTAACAGTTGGATCTAACTGCTTTTCAGCTTCAGTCGTCATTATTCCGCTCCTTCAGTACTGTCTGACTTCGCTTTCTTGCCAAGATCTAACTCGCCCGCAAGTTTTGCCAGATTGTCTGTGTTGTTCAAAACATCCTCTAAGATGTTTTCAAGCTCTTCAGAACGGTCAACTTTTGTCATCAAATCACGCAGTTTATTACGCGTTTCCATCAGTTGGCGCAGTGGATCAACTTGATTTACGATCGCAGCGGGCTCAAAGTCTTGCATTGATTTAAAGTTCAAATCCACCTCAAACTGTGAATCGTCGTTCGCAAGCTTATTCGCAACTTTGAACTTAACCGATGGGTTCATCTTTTTGAGCACATCATCGAAGTTGTCTCGATCGATCTGAATAAAACGGCGGTCTTTCAAAGGCTTCAACGCTTCAGTGTTTTGACCAGCGAAGTCACCCATTACACCTACAACAAAAGGTAGCTCTTTCTTAAGAGTTGTACCTTCAGTTTCAACATCATAGGTAATGTGGACACGAGGCTTCCGTACTCGTGACAGTTTCGAGTGGATACTCGTCATACCATTCTCCCTTTATTAATTTTCATTTTGTTCTGCTATGCCAACCAAACGGAAGTAGCTTTTCTTTGCATCTCCGTCGGAGATAAGTTCCGCCAGTAACTCCGGCAGAGGCATTCCACACCAACGAATGATCTGTTCGATGGAGTAAGAAACTGGTGAGTGAGGCTCACTCTCTCTGAAGAAATCAGCCACTTGCTGCAATTGTCTAATCGCCTGCTCTCGTGATTTCATGTTTGTCGCTAATAGTGCATCAGAACTTTGTGAACTCACTTGTTGTTCCGAAGAAGAAGATTCATCCACCTCCTCCAGTTCTTCAAACACAGCTTGTGGTTGATTAAAACGCTCTCCAAGGAGATGCTTTAATGCCGAGTGTATTGATTCAAGCCTTTTTGATATATAAGAGCTAGGAGTGACATCACCTACCGCTTCATCTAATCGCTGACTGAATTCATTAAATGACTCTGTGGCGAACTCCAGATCAGCGATTAGCTCACGATAAAAGGCATCAGAGGTAGATTTAACTGTAGTTGTAATATCAGATAGCTCTGTAGCGCCAAGATCGACTCGATTTCGGCGCTTATCTTCATCTAAACGCTCCAACTCAATAGCTTGCTGATATTCCCAGTAGGCATACGCTTGCTCAACGCCTACGTCAGTAAGCGGGATACAAGCAATAGGGAAAATAAGTGTTCCTTCGCTATCGATACCATTGAGGCCAGTAATCGCCGATATTCTTGTTTCAATACCATCCTCATCAGGCATTGGATAGAGATCATCCCAAAACTTCTCGATGAACTCGGTTGCGAGTTTGTACCCAACGCCCATACCACGAAAACCATGCAATCGAGTTAGAGCCTCTATAAGCCAAGCCACAAACTCTAAATCTTTAGATTGATTCGTAAGTATCTCTGGTACTTCCTCAATAAATACACGCCATAAGTTACTGTGGGTATAAATGCTTTCTTCTTCTATAAGCGCATTGCGCTCTGCATTTCGCGCAGCCATACGCTGATCTTTTAATCGGTAATAAGCGGACTGTGGCGAGACATCTTCTCTAGGATCAACACCTGTGGGATTCTCTTGAGATATAGGAGCCAACGCTTGTTCATACCAATCGAACATCTCACTATTCATAAGACCTCCCTCTAAGAAAAACGGGGATCGTCGCGTCTTCTCTCGTTACTGCTTCAAATTCCGTCTGCTCTTGGCGAACTTTGACTAACGCACAAGTAACGTTATCACTTGCACCCCTCACTAACGCCGAATGCATGAGTGCTAATCCTGCTTGATTTACTGAGTCCGCATACAATGTCCGGTGAATTTCATCACTCGTTAATTCTTTAGAAAGCCCATCACTACACAGAAGAAATTGATCTCCATCAGCCAACTGCCCTGAAACTTGATCAATAGTGATACTCTCATCTACCCCAACAGCTCTGGTAATAACATTTGCGAGAGGATGTGACTCAGCATCTTCAAATGCCAATAACCCTTGATCGACTAAATCCATAACTTGACTATGATCGCGTGTTTTTTGAGAAAAATGACCATTTCTAAGCTGGTAAATTCGGCTATCACCGACCCAAAGACAGTGGTAATACCCGTCCTGGATAAACAACAAAACGAGAGTTGTTCCCATCGTTTTACCGTCTAAGTGATTTTGTGCGTATTGATAAATTTCTAAATTCGCGGCTTGAACCACACTCCGGATATCATCGATATTGGTATTTGGGACATCCTGCATATGGCGCGCGATTCTATCCACTAGCATCTGGCTTGCTATGTCGCCAGCACTATGCCCACCCATTCCATCGGCTACAACCCAAATATGCTGCTCTGTCATATCTAAAAGAGCATCCTCGTTATAAGGGCGTACTTTTCCTGCGTGCGATTTAGCAAAGGTAAAATAGTTCCAATTCATTCTTCTATCCTACCAATTCCACTTTTTCCAACCGCCATCAAGCATGGCAGAAAATTGACCAATAGAAGGGAAACCGCTGGTCATAAACATACATGGTTCAACTAGAGTCGAGCCTTCAGTCCACCAAAAGCATGGCTTACTCAATTTTTCTTTAATAAGGTAATTCAAAAGTGCGCTTTGATCTGCTCCACCTTGATCATGAAAAATCGTAGATATTTGGCTTTGATAAAGAAACTTAAGAGGCCGCACTTCACTTTTTACATTCGCCACTAAATCGTTTTTTTCTTGCATGCTCTTATGCCAAACATCAAATACAAAGTCGTCCTCAAGTACTGCTAGGGCAAGAGATGCACTGTCCTCGGTCCAAGCTTTGTCCCCCCAATATTGCACTGCTTCACCTTTTACGGCACGAGCTATAGTAAAGAAAAAGTATCTACCGCATGCATCTACACTAGGAATCATGCTACCAATGTATGTCGAGTCTTCTAAGTAACTAACATCCAGAGCAAAGTGCCACACAGGCGCGGTTAAAAAGTGCTCATTCCAACTTTCACCCAATTGTTCTCTGCTGACTGCAATAACAGCCTGCTGCCAGTCATGCCAGCGCTCTGAAAAATCTTGTGATAAGCCATCTTTCACAAAGTCTCCTTTTGCAGGCATTTTACCGATATAACCCCAGGCTGATGTTACAAGGTTCGTGGACATCTGAACCTCTCCATTTCATTTGACCAAAACGGATTAATAGCACTAGACGGAATAAGCTCTAGTTGCACCTTATTTCCCTTTAAATCAATCATAACTATGTTGTCTTTACGTGATTCTGGTCTTGCTTTAAGTGATTGATCTAGCAGTTTGAATATGCCCCACTCACCTTCATAAGTATGGGCAATCTCACGTTTAGATTCTGGCGGTGTGAACACTATTCGAGTCTGGTCTTGACCCGCAGGCCAGCTCAAGGATTTAGCTCGTGCTGGTCCATGCTTATAAACCAAATCTTGCTTACCTAGCTCTAGAACAAACCGAGTAATGTGCTGATCCAGATACACTGGTTTCATACCGAACTCTACGCGCAATGAATTATCAGATTCAAAGAAAGACTGCCTGATACGCTTCGCTCTTTGAAAGACCATCAGCGTTTCTGGACGAACTCCAATTTCCTTTTCTAATCGCCAACGACTTTTCGAAGTATCGACAAACGGTTCAAGATACTCTTGGAAGAATGAGTCAAGCGTACCTCCATAACCAAAGAAACGTTTGAAGTCCTTCAGCCTTACTTCTCTGCTTGCATTTGGCTCGAATGGGTATCTACCCGCAATAGTCCGCTGATAAGGGCGCACCACTTGCGTAACCCAAAGCTGATTTAGATGATCTTTCGACCCGCTCTCCGCAAACTTAACTGACTCTTGAGAAAGTTCACCTAGCCATTGATTAAATGGCCTAGGCAAAAGTTCTTTAGCGCGAGCAAAGGAAGCAGCCACATCTTGTGTAACGGTCCCATCTAAAATACTTTTGTAAGCAATTTTCTGATTATTACCTGAGCTTGATAAATCGCTTAAATACGAGCGCAAGTTAACCATAGCTTGTTGAATATCATCAAAGTCTTGTTCGCCGAGACGTAAGATCTCCGAAAAATGAGATTCGACTTCTTTACCTGGCAGTGCAACATTGAAACCATTTTCTTCAGGCAAGTACATGTCTAGTCTATCTGCCGTATTCGAAAATTTAACTTTGGCAACCTTACCAGCGACTTCAGAAGTGGCCTTCTGATTTTCTGACAATGATACTTTCGACAAACCAACTTCTTTTTGGATTGCCCTCAACAACGATTCGATTGGTCTTTCAACTCCAGATAGAACTCTAGCTTGTTCTGTTGCAAGCTCTAGGCTCGGAGCCTGCTTAAGTTGAATATCTTCGATCAGAGTTTTCCATTCATTCACATAATCTTGATAGTATCGAGATTGGACTCCTTGAATAGCGCTATCTTGATCAATTTCATGAGCCTTAAGATCGTCACCATAAACCCAGTTCTCTTCCATTAGGCTTTTTACTGTACGGTTGATCTGAATCTGAAAAATGCTATGAAAGCCATTGTACGTATAAAAGCCCGAAATGCCTTGTGATAACGGCTTTCCACTCGCTCGTTCAAACTGCTCAAGCCCTTTAGGCCCCAAGACATCAGTCAAACGAAATGAAGGAACATGACTCTTCGAAAATTGTATCTTCATTCGCTGATAAGCACGTTCTGGTAGAGACATTTGTGTCAAAACCTCGCGAGCATTAGTCACGGCAGCAGTATTATAAGAAAAGCCTTGTCCATTATTCTCTAATAAATTTTGAGTGTGCTGTAACAGACCTTTTCTTAAGTCTAGATTTAGTTCACCCGGATATTGACGTTCAAAATAGAAGTTAAACCAAGCCAACACTTCATCTTGTTGGTATTTGTCTGGATTAAATAACATCAAATAAGTTTTCAACGTTTCATACAAATACTCTCGATGCTGTTGATTACTTTCCATTTCCGTCACCAAGCTATCAAGAAGCAAGGGAGCGTAATATTGGGTCAACGCATCAGAATATGCATTGTTCGCCGCCTGTGAGACTTTATCTCCTTGATAGAGACCAAACCTTTTTACGGAATCAGCATCGCCGTAGTTGCTTTGCTTTCCTAGAGGAAGCGTCATCAATCGGTCTAATGTCTCTACGGCTGAGATAATATCCGCCTCAAAATCTAGGCTCTCAGCACCAATCATTGCTTCAATATGGCCGGCTTGCTCATTGGTATCGACAATCAACTGAGAATTCCACTTGTAGCTCATAAGCCAAAGTGTAGACGCACCTAGCAGTAGAGAAGCACAGCCAATGTAAACACCTCGGCGCATCCACCCTGACTGCTTTTGATAGTGACGATTAACCGTTCCTAACAGTTGTTCCTTGAAAATAACCTTATCAAACAAGTTCTTCACGAAATAACTATGAGATCCTGTTGGGCTTTTTGCTAGAGCGAGGCGATTTAGTCCAAGTCCATTGGTCGATTCATTCATTAACTTATCGACTGGTAAGCCTTCTTGGACCGAGCTCAACATAAACACACCACGAATCAAGGCTGGCTCTTCAAAACTATTTTGTGCAAATATTTCCGCTAAAAATTCATCAAGGTTAGCTTGCAATACCCTTAGCTGTTTAGGAAATTCAAAAATAAGTGCTCGCTTCTCTAAATCATCTTCAGTTTCAAGGATTCTCAGCATTCGCGCATCAAGGCGCTCCAACATGCCATGAAATTCTTTATTGAATAAAGAAATAACCCCTCTTTCATCAGCCACTTCACGCGGAAACATGAAACCGAACAATTCCTCACGCTCTTCCTTACTTAGATCAGAGAAGAACTCATTGAAACCCGCAACTAAATCCATTTTGGTCAGTAGTACGTAAATAGGAAATTGCATCCCTAACTGATTCTTCAGTTCTTGAAGGCGCGACTTGATAGCTCGGGCATGAAGGCTTCGCTCGGTTCTTGTCTGCGACATCACACTGGCTAAACTGATCGTGACAATTGCACCATTAATTGGCCTTTGCGTTCTATATTTTTTCAACAACCCTAAGAAGCCGTGCCATGCTTTAGAGTCGACCTTTTCTTGACTGTCTTGTGTCGTGTATCGACCGGCCGTATCAATCAGCACTGCTTTATTTGCAAACCACCAATCACAATGACGAGTTCCACCGACACCAGCAATAGAGTCAGAACCAAGGCTATCCGCTAACGGAAACTCCAGCCCTGACTGCTTTAACACTGTTGTTTTTCCTGTCCCTGGAGGGCCGATCAACACATACCAAGGCAAGTCATATAAGCTTCGCTTTCCTTTATGTGTTTTCGTTACTACTTTGACAGCTTGCTCAATACGCTCGCGCATTAAGTCAATTTCACTCGCCGCTTCTTTATCTGACTGACTATCAACCTCAAGTAACGTTTGAATACTTTCGTCTTCTTTAACTTTTTGCTTGTGCTGCTTAGTCACGTTGAATAAAGCCCACACAAACACCAGCACCAAAATCGTGACGAGTCGTTGGAAGTCGCTCTTTAGCGGCTCATATCCCGCTATCGTGATAAGTGGACCAACAACCCAAATAAAAATTGAACAAGCAGCGACACCGATAAGACCGAGAAACCACCTTTGAGTAAATATTCTGCCAATTTCTTTAATACGCATCTCTATCTACCTGTTATTAATTCGCGACAAGGAGGTCGATTTCAATTCGACGGTTAATAGCTCGGTTTTCGTCACTATTGTTTTCAACCAATGGTCTTGCATCACCCAGACCTTCTGGTATGACTCGACCTTCTAGTGCGCTATTCGAGATAAGTTGTTCAGACATAGCAGTAGCTCGAGCTAGTGATAGATGCCAGTTCGAAGGATATTTACTCGTGAAAATTGGCCTATCATCGGTATGACCTGTCACAATGATCTTGCCTTGGGTCGACTCCAACGTTCTAGCGAGTTTAGAAATTACGGGTTGGATATACGCAACAACATCAGCACTACCTGATTCAAATAGATCTTGCGACTTTAACGAAATTCTTACCCTGTCTTGCAACGGCTCGACGTTAATTAGCCCCTTCCCGATCTCGGTTGCCAGATACATAGAGATCCTTTCTGCAATTGGCGCTGATTTTGATTCTGACGTTGTATCTTGGTTAAGCTGTTGCGGTTGAACCAAATTGACTAATTGAGAAAAGGTGCGGTTGGAAGCCTTGTTTAGCTCATAGCTAAAATACATAAATATACAAACCAATAATGCAGCCGTTACGGAGCACACAACCCAGAGAGGAGCTCTGTCGGAAGCCTTAGAGCCATTCAAAATGTGTTGTTCGATACTATTGCTTAGCTCTTGAGGTATCCCTCTTCCGTAAGACTTAAGAATAGCGATAATCTGCCTTCTCAGTTTTCGGTGAGACTCCAGTCCGTTTTTTTCCAAACGATATTGGCCGAGAAACCCAAGCGATAGGCACACGTACATCAATTCAAGCAAATCTAAATTTGTATCTGGTTGTGCCATGCACTTATCAAGGTACTTAAAGAACGCTTCCCCACCCTGGCTGCTGGCATAGAAAGAACTAAGCAATGAGTCATGGCTCCAAAATGAATGCCCCCCCCAATTAGTATTGAGCACCGCTTCATCTAACGAGCAACACAAACAGTAACGAGCCGTATCAATAGTGTCCAAATCAACGTCGTGGTGGCGTAGTCGGTTCTCATAATCTCTAAGTTTTTGTGCCAACGTCTCTTTTAGAAACAACGGGTCAGAATGAGTCGCTGTCGCTCGAATTTGACCAATAATGGATAAAAGACCATTCGCTTCTGCCAATAAAGGGTTGTTCCCATAAGCAACCACTGAATCGTTATTCACCAATTCAGGACTTTTTGAGATAACTACCGTATTATCTGCTGACTTTTCTGATTGTGGTTTCGGTGCGGGCGCTCTTCCACCCGGTGTTGGTTTTACGATCGTTTGTTCCATACTGAGCACACCTATTGACTAATACTCCACAGCTCAAGGTCAGCATTCGGAAAATGCCCCGATAAATGCAGCGCAATACCACCACTGTCTTTCAGCCTCATCCAAAACGGGCCTTTCTTGACTACTTCGAAGTAGACATAACCCGTTTGGTAAGGGATCTGCCTCGGTACTACACTCAATGGCGCTACGTTTATGCCATTAATCTGATTGTTGATCAGATCACGAATCTGCTCCGCTGGTCCAAACTTGAGCTGCGCCGGGACTAAACGTCTGATTTCATCTGTTGTCGTATCAGCTTTGACCGCAAGCACAAACTGGCATGATTCAAGTAAACGCTTATCTGGAAGTGGCGTCACTTGAATTCCATATTGTCGTGGCTCCAAAGGAAGTTTGCTTGCAGTTTGATCAAGGACAACGCTCAGATATTGACTCAGAACTTGATTCAATTCGCTATAAACACTTGATACATCTAAGTGATCGTATGCAAGTAAGCTTGGCATCCTCTTGGTTTTGTCAGAAAACGTAGCTAATTCACCAATATAACCTTTCAGGGTCGTCGCTAATTCCAATGGATGTAGCCTGTCTAGGTCACTAAAGTGCTTTAACATCGCCTCATACCTGTTCAACATTTGTAGCATGATGAAATCAACAGCAGATGCAGATGCGGCTTTGCCCTTAATCAATCGCTGAGCAATAACGTCGGCACGCATCTTTGTCATCGCAATAACGTTACGCAAGTAAGCCGACATAACTTTGTCGCTAAGTAAATTGATAAGCGGTGGAACATACGAATCGTCTAGTATTACTTCGCCTTCTGCCGTTACCTCTTTTATTTTCAATATCGGTAACTCAACATAACCCGCTAATTTGTCATTGCTGGCTTTCAGTTCCAGGTTTAGGGCTGCGACTTGAATCGTTTCTTCATCCTGCCCAGTGAGATTATCTATAACGTCAACGTCTTTAAGTACATAACGAGAAACAATCGCCTCACTTACATCAGAAACATTTTTACCTTTGACATTTGAAAGGGGAAGAGTGATTTTTACTAACGTATTTTCTACGTCTTTATCAATAAATAAAGGCACAACCGAATCGCTGGCTGTTAAGGTATTAACCAGAGTCATATCTGGCAAAACTGCCTCAAAGTGATCTAATTCAATCAGACCATCTTTTAATGCATGTTCTTTTACTCGACATTTCCAAACCCCCCAATTATAAGCCCCACCAAACTGATGTAAGCCTTTGAATTCTTGAGAGGTTGCGCGTTCATGTTGTTGAAAGTGCTGGGGACGTAAAAACATCCCTTCGCACCAAGCCGTCTTGGAGTATTGCGTCATTTATAATTAGCCAACTAAACGTTATTTTACGACCAAAGACAGATCTTCTAACAGAATTTGATAGGTGTTGTAACCGGTCTTATCCACTTCAATGACTTGTCGCCAATTTGAATTTTCAATATCTCGAAACGCTGCGACAATGCCTAAGTATTCAGTCTTTGGAGACATACTTGCCTGATATGTTTCTTTCTGACCTGGAGTTAATGATATTTCATATTTATTCACTAAATCAGGGCCTAAGACTTTTTCACTTTCTTCATAAATTGAAAAAAAATCCTGACTTTCAAAAAGGGTATTTGATGTTAATTCAAAAACATACACGACTACAGGGGATGGCCTACCATTGGAGTCAGGGTTAATATTGTGATTTGCTGTTATTTCTAAATCTGAATATGGGTCAACAACTAAATTGGCTGCTGAGCATCCAAATAAAACCATTGAAATTAATAACAAAATGTACTGATAAACTCTTTTCATCACCCTATTTCCTAGCTTTTATTTTTTAATGCTAACTCATAGTGTTTAGCGAAATCTTCTAAATAAAATGGAGATTCTTTATTGATAATGTCATCGGATAGCTTTTCATGAATATCCTCAAACCGCTTCCAACTTTGAGCATATTTTCTTGCTGGAATAACCTTATTAATAACCGTGTCTTTAGCTAAAGCTTCTGAGTATATCGACGTAGGCTCAACAAGCGACATAACACTTGAAACCGTACCCTCAACACCTTTCATTAGCGCTTGTTCATGATTTTCTATATCACTAAACGCTTCTTTAATGGCTGTACTTGGTTTTAGGAAACTTGCAGTTTGACGGTTATATAAGTTATGAATTGCATCTTCTAAATTCGCAGAGAACTTCAGAGGATTATTTTCTGACTTCCGAAACGCAGTATGACTAAGAACCTATCTCAATAGGTGTTGTCTGAGTAAATCAACACCTATTGAAAATACTGTAAATGAATTCGACACAATACCTAATCTCTGACG
>NZ_NCTH01000006.1:0-224268 GCF_002105475.1 Vibrio sp. ArtGut-C1
CGTTGGGAAAAGAAAATCGAAAACTACGAGGCCATGTTGCATTTTGCTTGTGGCCTCATTGTTTGGAATAAATCCCTTTTGGGATAGGTTCTTAATGCCTGAATAAAAATAGCGGCTTTCTTGATCGGTACGAGTCGAATGTCAAACTTGATCATGGAAACATATGGAAGAAAACGTTTCCAAGCCTTCGTCGGCACAAAATCATCTAAAGCAATTTTGTATCCGCACTCATGCAGGTGCTTGATGGCTTCTAGCAGCTCCTCTGTCGGTTCACAATCTTCAAGGACTTCAATGACGAGAGACTCTTTGGGAAACAGAGTTGGGACCAGATTCACCAAGCTTTGATGCGGAAAGTTAACAAAGCCAAGTTTGTTCCCTAATGTGTTGTAATGCGTCGACAAAAAATGATCGGATAGCAGTCGACTAGTAGCCAGCTCTGGTTCTACTTCAGGGAAGGTATTTTTAGGACCGTCTCGAAAGAGAAGTTCGTAACCTATGGTTCGTTTTTCTCTATCCAGAATCGGTTGGCGAGCTACGTAAGAATACTTCAATTAGGTACTTCGTTCTGTTTAACTTAGTATTATGATAATAGCGATTTTTTACAAAATATCTACGACTTGAGCGTGAATCTTCTACACGCTCTACATGCTTAACGCAAATTCTGTATGAATGGTCTCGTTTGTAGGTCAAAGCCATCAGAATTTACTTGTAAAACTGAGCCTTGCGTATACCAATCCCCTAAAACTATCCGGGTCTTTTTAACGCCATCGACGTCAAAAAAATGTGTATTCGGGCGATGAGTGTGACCATGAATCATTAAGTTGACGCAATTCTGAGACATCACTTTCTCGACTTCATTTTGATTGACGTCCATGATATCTAAAGGCTTGCTCATTTTATCATCACGAATATCGGATTGAACTTTTGAGACAATTTTCTTCTTAATAAACCAAGGAATGTGATTAAATAGCCATTGCAACCAAGGTTGATGAACAGTCTTACGGAATTTTTGATAATCAATGTCGTCAGTACACAGGGTGTCACCGTGGAGAATAACCGCTTTAGTACCATAAAGGTCTATGAGGCTAACTTCATCCAGTAATGTAATGCCTGTCTCTTTACAGAAGCGTTTTCCCAATAGGAAGTCGCGATTGCCCTGAATGAAATAAACAGGAACGCCAGTCTTTGTTAGTTGCTGGAACTCAGTACGGATTTGATTGGCAAAAGGAGTTTTGTCATCGTCTCCAACCCAAAACTCGAACAGATCGCCTAATACATAAAGTGCATCGGCTTTCGTTGCTTCTGTTCGCATGAACGTCACAAAACATTCCGTAATATCCGGACGCGATGGGGTGAGGTGAAGATCGGAAATAAATAATGTTGTCATAGAAATAAGGGGAAGCGATGCCTCCCCATTAACTTATCTCTTAGAAATAATTCTTACGAATTATTCTTCAATTGTTGTACCAGTGATTACTACGTCCTCTAGAGGTACGTCTTGGTGCATGCCGTAAGAACCAGTGCTAACGCCTTTGATCTTATTTACGATGTCCATGCCTTCTACAACTTCACCGAATACACAGTAACCCCAACCATCTAGGCTTTCGCTACGGAAATCTAGGAATGTGTTGTTGTTTACGTTGATAAAGAACTGAGAGCTTGCTGAATGCGGCTCCATAGTACGCGCCATAGCAAGTGTACCCACTTTGTTGCTTAGGCCGTTGTTTGCTTCGTTCTTGATAGGTGCACGTGATGCTTTTTCACGTAGACCAGGTTCCATGCCACCACCTTGGATCATGAAACCGTCAATAACACGGTGGAAAAGAGTGTTGTCGTAAAAGCCATCGCGGCAGTACTGAAGGAAGTTTGCGCTAGTCTCTGGCGCTTTCTCTTCGTTTAGTTGAATCTTGATGTCACCAAAATTAGTGTGAAGGGTGATCATGCTACTTTCCTTTACTGTGTTGTGTTGAGCCCGAGATTCTAGCCTAAGTTCTAGTGCTTTAAAAACTCAGGAAGAGGAAATTCTTCGTTTTGTGCTTGAAGTTTAGCCGATTATCGTTTTATCGGTTAATTGCTATTACCTAACCAGGTCGGAGTTGATATACTCGACCTTCTTTTATTCATTCACAATCATAGATAGAGATCATGTTAAAGATATATAACACACTCACAAGACAGAAAGAGGAATTCAAACCAATTACAGCTGGCAAAGTCGGCATGTATGTCTGTGGAGTTACCATCTACGATCTCTGTCACATCGGTCACGGTCGCACTTTTGTCTCCTTTGATGTGGTATCACGTTACCTTCGTTACCTAGGTTACGATCTAACGTTTGTACGCAACATCACAGACATCGATGATAAGATCATTAAACGTGCGGCTGAAAATGGCGAGTCTTGTGACTCATTGACCGAGCGCTTGATCGGTGAAATGCACGCAGACTTCGACGCATTAAACATGAAGCGCCCAGATATTGAGCCTCGTGCAACCCAGTTTATTCCAGAAATCATCGAACTTGTTCAAAAACTGATTGAACGTGGTTTTGCTTACGTTGCCGATAATGGCGATGTAATGTTTGAGGTTCGCAAGTTTGACGAATACGGCAAACTGTCTAAACAAGATTTGGATCAGCTGCAAGCGGGCGCGCGCGTTGATGTCGAAACAGCCAAACGCAGCCCACTAGACTTCGTTCTTTGGAAGATGTCTAAACCAGGTGAACCTACGTGGGAATCACCATGGGGCCCTGGTCGTCCAGGCTGGCACATTGAATGTTCTGCTATGAACTCTTCAATCCTAGGCGATCACTTTGATATTCACGGTGGCGGCTCTGATCTTCAGTTCCCACACCACGAAAACGAAATCGCGCAATCATGCTGTGCACACGACACTAAGTACGTAAATACTTGGATGCACAGTGGCATGGTGATGGTAGATCGCGAGAAGATGTCTAAGTCTCTAGGCAACTTCTTTACTATCCGTGACGTACTTGGTCACTACGATGCAGAAACGGTTCGTTACTTCCTTATGTCTGGTCACTACCGTAGCCAGTTAAACTACAGCGAAGAGAACCTAAACCAAGCACGCGCTTCGCTTGAGCGTCTATACACTTCTCTACGTGGTTTGGATCTAAATGCTGCTCCTGCTGGTGGTGAAGAGTATGTATCTCGCTTTACAGCAGCGATGAACGATGACTTCAATACGCCAGAAGCGTACTCAGTTCTGTTCGACATGGCGCGCGAAGTTAACCGTCTGAAAACAGAAAACCTAGAGAAAGCGAGCGAGCTAGGTGCGCTAATGCGTGAACTAGCAGATGTGATCGGTATTCTTCACCAAGATCCAGAAGCCTTCCTAAAAGGTGATGCAGGTAACGATGATGAAGTGGCTGAAATCGAAGCTCTTATCAAGCTGCGTAACGACTCTCGCGCTGCGAAAGATTGGGCGAATGCAGATATGGCTCGTGACAAGCTAACCGAAATGGGCATTGTTCTGGAAGATGGTCCAGAAGGCACAACGTGGCGTCGTAAGTAATTGAATTTTCAATTTTAAAGGGCTGATAATTCAGCCCTTTTATTTTCCATTTCCATAAATTAAAACTTTAACTTTAGGTAATGCTCTGTGGCTCAGATGTATTTCTATTACTCAGCAATGAATGCGGGTAAATCAACAACGCTTCTTCAATCCTCTTTCAACTATCAAGAACGCGGCATGACGCCAGTTATTTTTACGGCGGCACTAGATGATCGCTTTGGTGTCGGTAAAGTGAGCTCTCGTATTGGTCTTCAATCTGATGCACACTTGTTTCGTCAGGATACCAATTTATATCAAGAGATCGCAGCTCTGAATGAGGTTGAGAAACGTCACTGTATTCTTGTTGATGAGTGTCAGTTCTTGTCGAAAGAGCAGGTTTACCAACTTACTGAAGTTGTTGATAAACTGCATATTCCAGTATTGTGTTATGGCCTTCGCACCGATTTTCTAGGCGAACTTTTTGAAGGCAGTAAGTACCTGTTATCTTGGGCAGACAAGTTGGTTGAGCTCAAAACGATCTGCCACTGCGGTCGCAAAGCGAATATGGTTATTCGTACCGATGAACATGGCGTGGCAATTAAAGAGGGCGATCAAGTTGCGATCGGCGGTAACGATAAGTATGTCTCCGTATGCCGCCAACATTACAAAGAAGCACTCGGTAAATAATCCGTATTCATACAGAAAAGCCACCGTAATCGGTGGCTTTTTGTTGTCTGCTAGAAAGGGCTTAGACTAAGTCAAAACCAAATCTCTCTAGCAAAACCTGGTAAGACGATTCGACTTGCTGAGGGATGTTCTGCTCGGTTTGAAATCCTTTCTCTGGATAGCTTTTTACACGAGAGAAATCTTCCATTAGTGCTTCTAGCACCATCATTAATGGCATGTCTTCATTAATATACTCAAAAAACGGATGAGCCGTAGAGCTTACTTGGAGCTGGGAGTAGGGTGACTGCCACTGTTTTTCAAATGTCGCTATAGCTCTGCGTTCCATAAATGGTTTTTGCACCAGAATAAACGATGAGCAATTTTTTCCTTCCTCTTTCAATCGTTGCTCAGTAAAGCGAACGTTTTCTCCACTATTGGTGGATTCAGCTTCGAGCAAAATTGCTTCACTGGGCACACCTGACATCTTGGCAATTTCGGCAAAAGTTTCCGCTTCGCTTTTTTCAAACAGTCCATCGGTAAAACGACCTTCTCCCCCTGAAAATACAATCAAAGGCGCTAACTTTTGGTGGTACAGATTTGCTGCATGCTCTGCTACACGCACATCGTTACTGCACATCACAAACAAACAGTCTGCGGGTTTCAGCTCATGTTTGAGTTGCATGTAATCCCAAAGTGTTTCTATGTGTCGATAGAGTTTCATAGCGCGTCCAAAGTTGAGTTGAAATGAAATTGATAGCCAAGTGAGAGTAGTTTGTCTGCGAGAATGCGCTTATCTGTTTGTTCTGTGACTGGTGGAAGAGGTATCTCACTTTCGCTCTTATTTATAGCGGCTTGGTAGAACTCCGCCTTGCTGACGGTATGCGGTGTGGTCACGTTAATAACTTGGTTGCTTAATTTATCTAAAGCAAATTTGGCCGCCGATACCGCATCGTCTTGATGAAGCATATTAGCAGGCGCTTTACGACTGACTTGTTTTAGTCTCATTGCAAAGCGAGAAGGGTGCCTATCTGGTCCAATTAGCCCGCTACAACGCATAATGACGAAGCTAATATTAGAGTCGATAACATGCTGCTCGGCTTGCAGCATAATACGTGCATTGTCAGAGAAATAAGGGCTGTCGGCTGCTAAAGAGAGTGACGCATCTGCTTCTTCCATATCAGAAGCTAGGTTGGGATACACCGTTGTAGAGCTAATCATAACGAGCTTTTCAACGTTGTTTTGCTTTGCTGCGTTTGCGAGCATTTGCCATTGTTGGGCGTATTCTTGTCCGCGTCCTTTACGAAAACCAGGGGGAAAAGCACCGACAACGTGAGTAATTTGATGTTGCTTAAGCAACTCATCTAGCCGTTTCGCCGCGTTAAGTTGATTAAAATCGAATAATGCGGAGTGAGTTAATGAAGCGGGTAACTCGTTTAACCGAGCTTGGTTACGACGAGTAACGACAACGTGGTGTCCGTCTTTCATCAAAGTTTCTGCTAGCGGAGTTCCGAGCCAGCCTGCACCTACGATCAATGTATTTGCCATTTGGGTCTTCCTACTTACTTATTTATGTCTGCTCGAATAGATTGAGCAGCTCTGCTTTGGCTTGTTGATGGAGGGGATCTGAATGCCATTTCTGATGTTGAATAAGGTCAACATTGACTTGCCAAGCCAGCTTTGTGAAATCATCCCCAACTCTTTTCAGTGTGTTCGGTGAATACGCGACTAAATGCTCTGGAAGAAAGCACCAACCAAACCCTTTATTCGCTAATTCCAACAAAATATAGTAGTTATCAGCGTACCAGATATCCGGGCTGAATGCTTGATTGAGACCACATGGCTCTGCGTTTTTGGAGCGTATGACCAGTTGACGATGTTGTTTGAGTTGATCAATGTGAGTGACGCGTTGCTGTGCTAGAGCGTGCGTTGAAGAGACATAGACATCGAACGCAATGTTACCAAGATTAGTGAAATCGATATGTCTCGGCATTTGTAAGTCACTCAAAATAATCCCAGTAGTGGCGCGCTCCGATTTGACCAATTCAATAATATCCGGACTTGAAGCAGTCAAGCATTCAACTTGCAAATGTGGAAAGCGTTGCTCTAAATTTTTTAGCACGTCGGGCAAGCGAGTCAGAGGAATCCCTTCATCAATGGCTAAAACCAATTTATTAGTTGGTGTTGAAAAAAGCTGTGATGCTCTGTTGTTTAATCGGTCTAGTTGGCTGATTGCCGCTTGTGCATAAGGTATGAGCGCGAGGCCACTCTCGGTTAATTTCGGGTATCGACCAGAGCGATCAAATAGATCAACACCACAGTCGACCTCCATATTTATGATGTGTTGGCTGACTACGGATTGAGCTCGCCCCAGTTTTCTTGCCGCGCCTGAAAATGATCCGGTTTCTGATGTAGCAATGAAAGCTTGCAGTTGTTCGATGGTAAACATATCGCTTTTGCCGATGGTATCTAACTTTTTGTTATCTGAATAATAGATAAAATTCTAAGCATTGAGTAGAACTATTTGGACAGAGAAATATGACTCGTAACGAACGAATTTTTCATGCAGTACTTTTTGAGTTAATCGCACTCGCGATCATTGTGCCAGCGGCTTCATTGATCACCGGAAAGGGATCGAGTGATCTCGCGTTAGTTGGGATTGGGTTGAGCATGTATACCGTCGTGTGGAATTACATCTACAACTTGTACTTTGATAAGTGGTTTGGCAGCAATCGAACTGAGCGAAGTTTAGCGATGCGTTTTGGGCATACAATTGGATTCGAGGGAGGGTTGATCTTTATCTCTATACCCGTCATTGCTTGGTTCTTAGAAATTACGCTTCTCCAAGCTCTGGTGTTGGAAGCTGGCTTCCTAGTGTTCTTCCTATTTTATGCCACAGGCTTTAATTGGTTGTACGACAAGGTGCAGCCATTTAGCAAAATGAAAAAACGATTAGCACCGCAGGTTTCGGCAGGAACAAAATGCAGGGACCAATAAAAAACGCCACCGAATTCGGTGGCGTTTTTGTTCAAATTACACAGAAAGGACTCTTAAAATCTTATCTGCATGCTCTGCGACTTCAATACCTTCATCTGTTAAATAACCACCATCAGGCTGTGTACAAAGTTGCTTCTCGTATAGACGAGCAACGGCTGCCTGCATTTCTTCTGACGCGTCTGTATGAACTTTAATACCAGTTGCAGCACTACTTAGGTCGAACTGAAGAAGTAGGTTCAATTCGGCGATATGTTCAGCTGAATATTTCATAAATGATTCCTTTACGCTTTTTTTACCAAGCTAGTCTGAAAAGAAGAGTTGAGCAACATTAAACGATAAGAAGTGTTAAGTATGGCGCTATCAGGCTGATATAACGCAGGATCTTTGTTCGAAAGGCAGAATACTTGTTAAGTATCAATGATAGTTATGATTGCGAATGATAGTTGACCTTTATCGGTTGATCTCTCGATAACAACATTTTTAGTAAACATGTCAAATAGCGCTTGAAAAAGTAGGGAAATGGAGCGATTATCCGCGCCTCTTTAATTGTTTCTAAATGTTACACCACAATGAACTTCAATCAGTTTGACTCACTATTACCGCCTCAGGCTGCGGAACGCGCGGCTGAAGTGGGGGTAGGTAAAGCAACTAAAGCACCGATCAAATCTTTTTTATTGGCAATTTCTGCCGGACTTCATATTGGTATTGCGTTCATCTTTTACACCACGGTGACAACAGGTGCAGGCGACCTTCCATGGGGTATTACCAGGCTAATCGGTGGCCTAGCCTTCAGCCTTGGTTTGATTCTTGTTGTCGTTACAGGTGGTGAGCTTTTCACTAGCTCAGTATTAACATTGGTAGCGCGAGCGAGTGGAAAGATCTCGTGGCAAGCGCTAATCAAAAACTGGTTTGTGGTTTATTTCGGCAACATGGTTGGTGCTCTTTTGTTGGTAGCATGCATGTTGGTCACCAAGCAGTATATGTTTGATCACGGCCAAGTTGGCCTCAACGCGATGGCGATCTCTCAACACAAATTGCACCATGGTTTCTTTGCTGCTGTTGCGCTTGGCATCATGTGTAACGTGCTGGTGTGTATTGCTGTTTGGATGACGTTTAGTGGACGTACATTAACTGACAAAATAGCGGTCATGATTCTGCCAGTAGCTATGTTCGTGTCGGCAGGTTTCGAGCACTGTATTGCGAACATGTTCCAAGTACCCATGGCGATTGGAATCAAATATTTTGCACCGGAAGCATTTTGGCAAATGACAGGGGCGGATATTGCAAACTATGCGGACTTAAACATGATGGGGTTCATCGTAAATAACCTTATCCCTGTAACGATAGGGAACATCATTGGTGGCGGTGTATTCGTTGGTATGTGGTATTGGATGATTTATCTACGTGATGAAGACAAGCATTTACGATAAATCTAAAAGAATAAAAGAAAGGCGAGCCAAATGGTTCGCCTTTCTTTTATTCGTGTCGATAAGTTTCACACAAATCGAGTGAGTTAAATCAGCTCTTCATTGATGCCAAAATCGGTTGGGAGCCAATGAGAAGTCACTTCCTTTGGTTCTTGAACGAGCCAGTCCAGAGGTGCATCGGATAGGAGTTCATCGTAATTTTCTTTGATCATTAAGACATCCATGTACGTCTCTCCAAGTTTGTGGTCACTATCTTTACTCTAAAATTAGAATATGTCAGGCAAGTGATCAAAGCATGACGATTAGATTGATCACTTATGCTGCTATGTTTCTGGTTGCGTATGGGTTTAGGGTGTTTATCCACATTTTCTGTGGATAACCTGTCTCAAAGACCGTGCGTATCTACACTTGCAAAGAAAATTTCATAAAATTAGAGGCTTATACTCGAGAGAATTCTGTCTGACTTTTCTCCTGAAAGCATCTTGATGAATGTTGAAAGAATGGATGAGTGATTCAGTTAAAAGTGCGTTTGACTTGATAATACAAGCCCTTTCACTGGCTTTGTTCACACGCTTAAACTATCTATGAGTTTTGGTAGGTTCTGGTTGTTGGATTTTTATTTTGATCCGGCCTTCTTTCGTTTGTACCCAGCTCAGTGTCATCTCCAGCGTAATAGCGACGGAGGTACTCAACATGACGAAAATAGCCAGCATAATCACTAACTGATATTTAATCGCAACCATCGGGCTTGTGCCACCTAGAATTTGACCAGTCATCATGCCTGGCAAGGTAACCAGCCCTGTAGTGGCCATAGAGGCTAAAGTCGGAGCAAGTGACTTTCTAAGGGCCTCTTGAATGAAGGGGAATGATGCATAACGAGGAGAGGCTCCAAGTGAGATAGCAGCCTCGTATTCTGATTGTCTCTGTTCAAAAGCCGTAAATAAATTCTGCAGTGCGATGATGTTACTACTTAAGCTGTTACCCAATAGCATGCCCGCTAGTGGGATCATGTACTGGGCGTTGTAAATAGGGGATGGCTGCACTAGGCCTGCGGTAATCGCTATAAGAAGTGGAATTAGGCCACAGGTTAAGCCTGTAAGAAGAGGAAGCATAAGTGGCTTTTTAGGCAGGCGAGCTTTTCCTGCAATTGAGCTTGCACCAATCAGTAGCATGATGGCAAGCCAAAGTATATTGATAAGTAAGCTGTTTAATTGAAAAAGATATTCTAAATACACGCCAATCAATATGAGCTGAAGTGTCATACGAATAACACTGATTATCGTGTCTTTCGCAATCCCTAATTTGTAGCGGGCATTAATAAAGAAGGGAACCAACAAAATCAGACCAAACAATGCCAGTTTGGTCCAACTTATATCCACCACGCTATCCATAATCGCTCCTCGAAAATCCGCGAATAATTGTAACTAAGCTCCTCCTTTATATGAACATCAATGTGCATTTTTTGATGTTCTCAACGTAAACCTTTAGCGCTATTCTTGTCATTATTTTGCATCATTTTATTCACAATTTATTATCTTTTGACGGGTTTTTAAGCCAATTTATGACCCGTTAATTACTATCCAAATGTAACTTATGTTTGGTAAATGTTGTCGTTTTAACAATTGGTTAAAAGACTTATTTTGTCACATCTGTTCATGTTTTTTAATAAATAACATCAATCAATCACATCTCTGGATGAGCTCAAAAAAGTGTTGAATTACAAGGCCTGAGAGCTCTTATTTGATTGAACCTTACTATTAGTATGGTCTAACATTTTCCATTAGAGATTGTAAAAAACTTAAGCTTGGTTACGCGGGCTTTTCAATAACACTAGATACAAAATAGGCAAATGTATGAGTGATGTTAATAAAATTGAGAGTGGTGAAAAACGCTCCCTGGAGTGGAAGTCGTTCCTCTTCATTGCAGTTGTTCTCTTCCCAATTCTGAGTGTGGCTTTTGTCGGCGGTTATGGGTTCATCGTTTGGATGTTGCAAGTGTTCTTCTTTGGACCTCCAGGCGCGCACGGCATGTAAGCCTGTGAGCTCATAACCACACTTTTGAAAAGATTTTAAGAGAGCAAATAATGAAATCATTAATCATTAAACTGTGGCGTACCATGACGCGCCCAGCTGTACATATCAGCCTAGGTGTGCTGACTATGGGCGGCTTCATTGCTGGTGTTATCTTTTGGGGTGGCTTTAACACCGCTCTAGAAGCAACCAACACAGAAGAATTCTGTATTAGTTGTCACACAATGCGTGACAACGTGTACGTTGAGCTGCAAGAAACGGTTCACTGGAAAAACCATTCAGGCGTTCGTGCTACTTGCCCTGACTGTCACGTTCCTCATAACTGGACAGACAAAATTGCTCGTAAAATGCAGGCATCTAAAGAGGTATTTGCACAGGTATTTGGCAACTACGACGAACCGGGTGTGTTCGAAGAGCGTCGTATCGAACTTGCGAAACACGAATGGGATCGTTTCTCGGCAAACAAATCTTTAGAGTGTAAGAACTGTCACAACTACGAATCGATGGATTTCGAGCAAATGTCTCCAACCGCTCGTATCCAAATGAAGCAAGCAGCAGAGAAAGATCAAAGCTGTGTTGACTGTCATAAAGGTATCGCACATAACCTGCCAGCAGGTATGGACAGCATCGGCGGTATCGTGGGTGACCTAGAAGGTATGACTTCAAATACAGATTACTCTGTAGGTCAGCAACTAGTGAGTGTTCGTCACCTACCTATTTACTTTGATGCACAAGGCACTAAAGAAGCCGGTCTTCTTAACCCAGCATCGACCGTTAAAGTTCTTGAAGACAAAGGCGAGTTTGTTGAAATCGAAATCGATGGCTGGCGTAAAGCGAAAGGTTTTGGTCGCGTAATTCAAGAAGACTTCGGTAAGAACATTGCGACTGCGTCTCTGATGAAAGAAGCAGCGACAGATAGCAACATTGTGACGACTGGTGAGAAAAAAGTGGATGAGCTAACGGGTCTTCCATGGGAAAAAGTGGCAGCGAAAGTATGGCTTAAGAAAGAGTCTATGCTGAACGACATCAATCCTGTTTGGGAAAAATCTCGTGAAGCGTACAAGACCAACTGTTCTGTATGTCACACGCAACCTGCGGAAGCGCACTTCGACGCGAACACCTGGCCAGGTATGTTCGACGGTATGTTGGCGTTCGTTAACCTAGATACAGACAGTGAAGCCCTGATCTTGAAGTATCTACAGAAACACTCTTCAGATTATGCTGAAGGTCACCACTAATAAGCGTCGGATTGGAGTAATTTAAATGGCTATTACACGAAGAAGTTTTCTTAAAGGTGTAGCAACCACAAGTGCAGCGTCAGTTATTGGTCCTAGCTTATTGGCGTCAGCCTCTGCCAATGCTGTTGAGACGACAGGTACTTGGAAAGTAACAGGTTCTCACTGGGGCGCGTTCCGCGCCCACATCTACGCGGGTAAAGTTCAAGAGATCAAACCGCTAGAGCTAGACAAAAACCCAACTGAAATGCTAAACGGCATCAAGGGCATTATTTACAGCCCTTCACGTGTACGTTACCCAATGGTTCGTCTAGATTGGTTGAAGAAACACAAATACAGCGCCGATACTCGCGGTAACAACCGTTTCATCCGCGTGACTTGGGATGAAGCGCTAGATTTGTTCTACCGCGAACTAGAACGTATTCAAAAAGACTACGGTCCATGGGCGCTACACGCAGGTCAAACAGGTTGGAACCAAACAGGTTCATTCAACAACTGTACCGCGCACATGCAACGTGCAGTGGGTATGCACGGCAACTTTATCACGAAAGTAGGTGACTACTCGACGGGTGCAGGTCAAACCATCATGCCTTACGTACTTGGTTCAACAGAAGTTTACGCACAAGGTACGTCTTGGTCTGAAATCCTAGAGAACTCTGACAACATCGTTCTTTGGGCTAACGACCCAGTGAAAAACCTTCAAGTAGGTTGGAACTGTGAAACGCATGAGTCGTTTAAGTACCTGGCACAACTAAAAGAAAAAGTAGCGAAAGGTGAGATCAACGTTCTATCTGTAGACCCAGTGAAGAACAAGACTCAGCGCTACTTAGAGAACGATCACTTGTACATTAACCCGCTGACAGACGTAGCGTTCATGCTTGCTGTGGCGCACGTGCTGTACAACGAAGACTTGTACGATAAGAAGTTCATTGATACTTACTGTCTAGGCTTTGAAGAGTTTATTCAATACGTTCAAGGTAAGACAAAAGACAAAGTAGAGAAAACACCAGAGTGGGCTGCGGCTATCTGTGGCGTGAAAGCGGACAAGATTCGCGAATTCGCGCGTATGCTAGTAAGTGGCCGTACACAGATCCTGATGGGTTGGTGTATCCAGCGTCAAGAGCACGGTGAGCAACCATACTGGGCGGCGGCTGTGGTTGCTGCAATGGTTGGTCAAATCGGTCTACCTGGCGGTGGCATCTCTTACGGTCACCACTACTCAAGTATCGGTGTGCCTTCTACTGGTTTCGCGGGCCCTGGTGGTTTCCCTCGTAACCTTGACCAAGGTATGAAGCCGAAGTGGGACAACAACGACTTTAACGGTTACAGCCGTACTATCCCAGTTGCACGTTGGATCGACTGTCTGCTTGAGCCAGGCAAAGAGATCAACTACAACGGCGGTAAAGTGAAACTGCCAGACTTCAAGATGATGGTGATCTCGGGTTGTAACCCATGGCACCACCATCAAGATCGTAACCGCATGAAGAAAGCGTTCCGCAAACTTCAAACGGTTGTAACGATCGAGTTTGCTTGGACTGCAACATGTCGTTTCTCGGATATCGTTCTACCTGCGTGTACGCAATGGGAACGTAACGACATCGACGTATACGGTTCATACTCGAACAAAGGTCTGATTGCAATGCATCGTCTCGTCGATCCATTGTTCCAATCTAAGCCTGACTTCCAAATCATGAGTGAACTAACTCAGCGTTTTGGTCGCCGCGAAGAATACACTCGTGGTATGAGCGAGATGGAATGGATCGAAAGCCTTTACAACGATTGTAAAAAAGCGAACGAAGGTAAGTTTGAAATGCCAGAATTCAACGAGTTCTGGGAGAAGAGCGTACTAGACTTCGGTGAAGGTAAACCTTGGGTTCGTCATGCGGACTTCCGTAAAGACCCTGAGCTTAACCCACTAGGTACGCCGTCTGGTTTCATCGAGATCACGTCTCGTAAGATCGGCCGTTACGGCTACGAACACTGTCAAGAACACCCAATGTGGTTCGAAAAATCAGAGCGTTCACACGGTGGCCCTGGTTCAGATAAATACCCATTCTGGTTGCAGTCTTGTCACCCAGACAAGCGTCTGCACTCTCAAATGTGTGAATCTGAAGAGTTCCGTGCAACTTACGCGGTGCAAGGTCGTGAGCCTGTTTACATCAACCCAGCGGATGCGAAAGCGAAAGGCATCAAAGACGGTGACTTAGTGCGCGTATTCAACGGTCGTGGTCAGTTATTAGCTGGTGCTGTTCTTACTGACAGCTACCCACGTGGCGTTATTCGTATCGAAGAAGGTGCATGGTACGGCCCTCTAAACGAGAAAGAGGGCGCAATCTGTACTTACGGTGACCCTAACACGCTAACGCAAGACATTGGCTCTTCTGAACTTGCGCAGGCGACTTCTGCGAACACATGTATCGTAGACTTCGAGAAGTTCACCGGCAAAGTACCGCCAGTGACTTCATTCGGTGGTCCAATCGAAGTTGCTTAATTAATGCAATTCACATCAATCGAAATACCAGCCTTCGGGCTGGTATTTTTTTAACCAAAATTTCAGTGAGCGTTATCTCAATAATAAATTTGTGACGCTAAACGACAGTAGGATTCGTGACGTCGATAACGAATTGGGTGGGACAAGCAGGGGATAATGAACCAAGCTAAACAATAATAATTAAGTGAGTAGACTCTTTATGGCTCAGAGCATTCAATTGGCAAATCACATTGAGATCACTGTGAATAACAACGACTTCCAAGTTGAAGTTGAGGGTAATCAATTACATTTTTCTTTTGCTGGGCTTCACAATAAAACGTTTACCGACCGTGAAGTGTTGTTCGAGATGCCGTATTTGTACGAGCACGAGGCCAACGTGATTGGCGATGGCTTCCAAATGCTGGCGCAAACAGCGGGAACGGTTAGCCATCCCGTTGAGATTGGTCGCTGTCCAGACAACAACCCTTCTTATCGAATCTATCCCAAAGATGCCCCTAAGCGTTACTACAACTATTTAGTGGTGGAAGGCTCGGCTGGCTATACCTTGTTTGGCTTTACTTCATGTCACCGTTTTGCGGGCTATTTTGATGTTGTCCTGCGTGATGGACATTGGGTTTTATCTGCCGCGATTGATGGTGAGTTTACTCAAGTGGCGGATTGGGAAAGTAATCAACTTGAATCCGTGGCGGTACTCTGCGGCCAATCTCTGTCTGAGCTTTATCAAATCTATGGAGAGATGATTGCAGAGCATCATCCTGTTCGCCAAGGTGTGACACAAGATGCGCCTGTCGGTTGGTGTTCGTGGTATGCCTACTACGCAGACGTGACAGAGCAAAACATCATGCAGAACGTTGATTGCATGCAAGATAAGCTTGAAGACCTTGAGTGGGTACTTCTGGATGATGGCTATCAAGCCTTTATGGGCGATTGGTTAATCCCATCGGATAAGTTTTCTGGTGGTGTGAAAGAGCTCATTCATAGTATCCGTGCAAAAGGCAAAAAGCCGGCGATTTGGATGGCGCCCTTTATTGCTCAACCTGAGTCGGAGATCTTCAAACAACACCCAGAGTGGTTTGTTCGTCACAAAGGTGGAAGCTTACTTAAAGCAGAAGATGTCACATACGGTGGTTGGCGCTGCACGCCTTGGTACATACTCGATACCTCAAATCCAGAAGTGCAAGACCATCTGACGAATGTGGTCTCTGTCATGAGACAAGAGTGGGGCGTTGAATTGTTCAAGCTAGACGCGAACTATTGGGGCACCTTGAAAGGTGTGCGTAAACAATCTGGTATTACCGGCGTTGAGGCATATCGCTTAGGAATGGAAGCGATTGCTAAAGGCGCTGGTGATGCGTGGCTTTTAGGTTGCAACGCGCCAATGTGGCCATCTCTAGGGCTTGTGGATGCAATGCGTGTTTCTGATGACGTAGAACGCCATAGTCGTCGTTTCGAGCAGATAGCCAAAGAAACCTTTTACCGTAGTTGGCAGCATCGAAAACTGTGGCAAATTGATCCGGATTGCGCGACATTCACGTCATTAGCTAATCAAGCCGCATCCAGAGAAGAGTATGAATTTCATCGCACGGTGTTATTGGCGTGTGGTGGTTTGCTGCTGTCTGGCGATCCGCTCCCTGAGATTACGCCATTTGCAAAGAAGACATTGGCTAAGCTCATGCTACGTCAACAACGTAACCAAGAGTCAGCAAAGTTCACGGCTTTGAGTTTAAATCATGCGTTTTTAAAACTAACGACGAAGAATGACCTTCACTGCTTGTTTAACTATGCAAGCTACGGGGCGATGGAATTTACGCTGACGTCTGATCAACCGATGGATTGGTATGATTACTGGACAGGAGAAAAGCTAAACCAAGAACCTTGTCAGTTATTGATGGTGAGCGTGGATAAAGGGTTAAATGCGAAAGCGATCGTCACGGCATAACGTGAACCAAATCGTTCGATTATAAAAACAAGAAAGGAGCCTACTGTGGCTCCTTTCTTGTTTTGACGTCCTGAGCGTTAGAACTCGAATAAAAAGTAATACCCGTATCCAACGATAAAAGCAGGAATGGACGAATAAATAGTCGCGACCAAAGCGGCTTTCGGTGCCATAGCAATGGCGGGGAATAGGGCGTCACCATCATTGGAAATCGCATTTGCCAGCTGCGCCGAAAGTGGCGCTGCACCAGAGATGTACAAGCTGGTGACTAAAATTTGCGGACCACAACCAGGTAGCATACCAATGGCTAAGCCAGCTAATGGCATCCATATCCCCCAATGAGAAAAGGTTTCTACGAGGTCGAGCCCAGAAAAATAGGTCGTCAGTTCAAACGCTAGAAACGCCACGATCACCCAAGCACTGACGAAATTCGTATCTTGGGCTGCTTTTTGAATCGGGTGTGAGTCCACGATTTTCTCATCTTCAGAGACCGTTGACTGATAATCGCCAAGTTCTTTTGTCATCGCCCATAATGACATTGTGATCACTGCGAAGATAGCGCCCAGCCATTCAATGGTATTGGCCTGCAAAGACAACAGCTGATTAATATCGATTTGGAAAGACATCAACACGGCAACGACACTAGCAGGCACAATAAGCCATTTCCAAAATGCGCCTTGTAGATTGATTGCACGTTGTTCAAGAGGCGTGTGTCGGTCTGTCTGGTGTTGGCAACAAGCATGTGTCTGAAGTGCTTCTTTTGGCTCTGGGCGCAGAAAGTTATCAGCATGAAAAGCATTAACGACCAGCCCTGAAAGAGTACCCACGATAATGCCCAATCCAACCACGCCTAATCCAACACTTGGCTTGGCGGCAAGAAGTAAAAAGGCAGCGTCACCCATTGTTGAAGTAAGTACCGCGACAATCGCACCAAATCCTACTCGACCACTAATAAATTGCGTTGTCACAACAATAGCGCCACCACAGCCAGGCAAAGCGCCCAATAAAGAAGCAAAGAAAACCTGATGATTACGCGAGCGGTGGTATAGCTCGGTGATTCGATTGGTTTTCGACATAAAGTTTGAAAGATAATGATAAATTGCCAAGGTGGCGGCAACATAGCATGACACCGCCCAGAAGGAGTCGGATAGCGTCTGTACGGCAACGTCACGTGTATTTTCATTGCCTAGCAAAATGAGCATGACGATAGGGATCAGCAATCGCTTATAAGCTAAACGAAACTGAGTAGGCTGAAACAACTGTTGTGCAGAGTGTAAAAATTGGGTCGCGTTCATCGTTTACTCAAATGCAAATAGGAATAATTATCATTATATGTAAATGAGATTTATTCGCAATAGCATTGTGAACTTTTCTTCGTGTCAAACTCTCTGAAATCAGGTAAAGTATCGGCCTTTGTGAGCAAACACGCCCTAATTAACTGTATTAGGCGGCGTATAAAATTGACTTGAATAGGAAGAAACATGATTCTAGTTGTAGGTCATAAGAACCCAGACAGTGACAGTATTTGTAGTGCACTCGTTGCAACTGAACTTCTAAAAGCGCGTGGCGTTGAAGCTATGCCAATTCGCCAAGGCGAAATCAACCGTGAAACTCAGCACATCCTAGAAGTTGCTGGCGCTGAAGTTCCTGAGCTTCGCACATCAGTTGCGGGTGAGACCGTTTGGCTAGTAGATTACTCAGATCTAGCACAAGCACCAGACGATATCGCAGAAGCTGAAATTGCGGGTATTGTTGACCACCACCGCCTAGGTGACGTGATGACAGTAAACCCAATGGAAGCATGGATCTGGCCTGTTGGTTGTACCAACACTGTTCTATTCAATATGTTCAAGATTGAAGGTCACGCGATTACTCCACAAATCGCTAAGCTAATGATGTCAGCAATTCTATCTGACACAGTAGGCTTCGCTTCTCCAACTTGTACACAAAAAGACAAAGATGCCGTTGCTGAGCTAGCGGTAATCGCAGACGTACAAGATGTTGACGCATTCACTAAAGATCTTCTAATTGCTAAGACAAACATCGAAGGTCTATCTGCGGCTGAGCTTGTTGAGAAAGACCTTAAAGGTTACCCATTCAACGGTCGTGACGTAGTAGTAGGTCAGGTTGAGCTTGCAACACTAGAGCAAGTTGACGGTATGATCGAAGCACTAGAAGCGGATCTAGAAGCGCGTTGCGAAAAAGACAACCTTGCATTTGCTGCTGTAATGCTAACAGACATCACGACTGCTCAAACTCGTCTTCTATACAAAGGTGAGTGGGCTGAGAAGCTTGTTAAGCACGAAAAAGACGGAATGCTAATGATGGAAAACACGCTAAGCCGTAAGAAGCAAGGTTGGCCTTGGCTTCAAACTGAGCTAGCTTAATTTTCTAGCATATACTTTAAATGCCCGCCTAGCTGCGGGCATTTTTCTATGGGAAATAGGAGACGAATATGTCTGAGCAACTGACCCAAGAGCAGATGGATACCATCAATCGTTACAACGAAGAGCAACGTTTAAAGTACTGCGTAAAAGAGGTTGTGGCGAATCGTAAAGTTTGGATTCTGAAAGATGAACATGGCTGTGTCATGTTAAATACAGAAGATGATGATTGTGTACCAGTATGGCCAAACGAAGAGTTTGCTTTGCAATGGGCGAATGGTGATTGGGAAGATTGCGAGCCAGAAGCGATCTCTCTAAACAAGTGGCACAGTCGTTGGACCTCTGGTCTAGAGGATGACGAGCTATCGATTGTTGTATTCCCAAATCAAAATGAAGAAGGGGTCGTATTGTTTCCTGACGAGTTTGATTTTGAACTGCGCAAACAAGCGAGCCGCCGTTAGTTTTTTGATTAGTACCCATACAATAAAGAAGCCTGCTTTAACGCAGGCTTCTTTACATTTGAACGATGACATCTTTAATAGGCTATTTTGTTTGGTGGCTTGGCGCCTTATAGAAGTGGCTTTCGACTAGGCGTTGAGTAATAGGATGTTCGGGATGAGTCAATACCTGGTTGGTTTCGCCAAACTCGACCACTTCACCTTCATGCATCACCATCACTTTGTCAGTAATGTGCTTAACAATGCCAATGTGTTGAGATACATACACAAATGACAATCCCATCTCTTCTTGCAACTCGAGGAATAAGTTAATGATCTGTGAGCGCATTGCCATATCCAAACCGTTTAACGCCTCGTCAGCGACAATGATGGAAGGTTGAAGAATAAGCGCACGAGCTAAACACACACGCTGTTTTTGACCTGCTGCTAGCATTTGTGGATAAAAATAGGCGTGTTCAGGCAACAATCCGACGCGGAGTAGGGTGTTCTTCACACGCTGCATGCGTGCATCTGGCGGCATGTTGGTATTTCGCTTTAACGGACCTTCCAAAATACGGCCAATCTGGATACGCGGGTTGAGCGATGTGTTTGGATCTTGGAAAATCATGCGAATGAGCTTACAGCGTGTCGCGTAATCTTTGTGCTCCAATCGTTCGCCATTTACACGGATTTCTCCAGAGCTTGGCTCTACAACGCCTGCAAGCATGCGGGCAAGAGTGGATTTTCCTGAACCGTTTTGGCCAATAAAACCGATAGTCTGCCCCGGCTCTAACGTAAAGCTCACCGGTTTGACAGCCTCATTAACCTGACGTTTGAATAGTCGGGAGCGCGTAACAAACTGCTTCGATAAATTATCGACTTCAAGTAACGCACTCATGACTTTTTCTCCGTGTTCAATGGAAAGTGGCAGTTAAATTTATGATTCTTAATTCGTCTGGTGTGTGGAATTTCAACACATTGTTTCTGCGCATACGGACAACGTGGACCGAGTCGACAACCGATGGGCAGATGCTGCAATGGCGGAATCGAGCCCGGTAGGGATTGGAGTTTTTGCTTGTGTGGTACCCAATCATTAAAGTCTGGCATCGCTTTAAGCAAGGCATCTGTATACGGGTGCTTGGGTGCCGCAATGATTTTACTGGTATCGGCAGACTCTACCGACTGACCACAATACATTACCGTAATGCGGCCCGCCCATTGTGTGATGGTCGCTAAGTCGTGACCGATAAGCAGAATGGTCGTGTTATTGAGCTGGTTCATACGGCTCAATAAACGCAATATTTGCGATTGGGTAATCGGGTCTAAGTCGTTGGTTGGTTCATCTGCGATCAGCAACTTTGGTTTGGTCGCTATCGCCATGGCAATCATGACTTTTTGACACTCACCATCGGTCAGTTCATAAGGATAGCTACCCATTAAGCGTTTATGGTCTTTAATCCCCACTTTGTGCAAAAGCGCGATGGCCTGTTTTTTACGCCATTTAAATCGCTCCCACCATTTCCCTTCAAACGCACGAGATGGAATGGACTCGATCAATTGACGTCCCACTTCTTCTGAAGGGTCAAGACAAGTTGAAGGCTCTTGGAAAATCATCGCAATATCACGAGCAATGACGCGCCGACGCTCTTTTGGCGTAAGCTGAAGCAAGTCAATATTGCCAAGGCGCATACGGTCTGCGGTAATGCGCCAGTTATCTTTACTTACCCCAACAATCGCTTTTGCAACCAAGCTTTTCCCTGAACCAGACTCACCTACAAGACCACGAATTTCGCCTTCATTCAAAGTTAGGCTCATTCGGTCCACGGCTTTGACCAACCCTTGAGGGGTTTCAATCTCAATAGTCAAATGTCGAATATCTAACAACGGCATTATTCGATCCCCGCATTAAGCGCTTGACGTACACCTTCACCTACTAAGTTTAGGGTAATAACGGTAAACATGATGGTTAGGCCGGGTAGGGTTACGGTCCAAGGTGCAATATAAATCAACTCGACAGAGTCACCTAATATCGCTCCCCACTCAGTACTTGGTGCTTGTGCGCCTAAGCCAAGAAAACCCAGCGCAGTAATATCTAAAATCGCAGCAGAGAGCGCGAGCGTGATTTCAGCAGCAATAACCGTCAATATGTTGGGAAGAATTGAACTCCACAACAAGTAGAAATCGTTCGCGCCATCAAGACGTGCTGCCATGATGTAGTCTTTTTCAACTTCGGTGTGGACTGCGATATAAACAGAACGAATAAAACGCGGAATCAATGCTAAGCAGATCGCGAGTAAAATGTTGAACCCACCAAAACCTAGAAATGCCACAAAAATGATCGCTAATAACAACGAGGGAATCGACATGACAGTATCGAGCAAGTGATTGAGAGTACTCGACAGTAAGCCTTTCGTCATGCCTGCTAATACGCCAATCAAACAACCTACGACCGCGGCAATCGCAGTGATGGCAACGGCTGCACCAAATGTAAGTTGAGAGCCCATGATCAAGCGTGACAAAATGTCTCGGCCTAAGTCATCGGTTCCCAAAAAGTAATCAACCGTTCCTGCTGGGGCCCATGATGGCGGCACAAGCAATTCGCCTGACTGTACTTGGGCATCAAACGGCGCAAGCAGTGGCGCAAAAATGGTAATTAGGACGATAAATACCAAGCACCATAGGCCAAACATGGCTAGCCCGTTGGCGCGGTAACTTCGCCAAAATCGCTCAAACTGAGTTGGAATGCGCTCTTCCTGATAAACGTTATTTGTTAGCATACCATTCCTTTCGAACTAGAGGGTTAATCATCGCGCCAATCAAATCAGAGAGAATATTAGCGGTGAGAACCAAAGTCGCAAGTACCATCACGCCAGCTTGGATTGATGCATAATCTTGGTTTGCCAATGCATCTAACAACCAACGACCAATACCTGGCCAGTTAAAAATAGATTCAGTGATGATAGCCAAGGTAATCATACTGGAAAGCTGAACACCAACTTTGGGGATGATAGGCGGTATCGCATTACGCAGCACATGTTGAGTAACGATCTCGCGGTTAGAGAGACCTTTGATTCTCGCTGCACGAATGTAGTTTTGGCTCATCACTTCCGCCACCGAAGAACGCATTAGTCCGACAACCTGCGTGGTTGGAGCCAAAGCGAGCACTAAACATGGCAGCACCATATGCTCAATGACGCTTTGCAGTGCGTGAGCGCGGTATTCACCTTTCGCCATGAATGCGTCGATAATGGCAAATCCGGTTACATGATCAATTTCGTAAAGCAGGTCATATCGTCCTGCCACGGGAAAGAGTTGGTATTCCAATGAAAAAACCATGATAAGTAACAAAGCCACCCAAAAAATTGGGGCGGAATAACCAGACATCGACATGAATGAAATGCTGGTGTCGAGCCATTTACCTTGCTTCATCCCAGCCACGGTTCCAAGTGGAATGCCGATCAAAAGGGACACCAAAAAGGCAAAAAAGCACAGTTCCAAAGTGGCAGGGAATACGACGGCGAGCTCATCATAAATCGCGTTGTCGTTTTTACTTATGCCAAAATCAAGCTGAGAAAGGTTGATTAAGTAAGTTTGCCAACCAGACCAAAAATCAACGTTTGCCCAGTGCGAGAGAGGGTCAAGGCGCAGCAGAGAAAAGCCCACTAACGTGAGGATCATCAAAGTGATGAAAAATAGGTTAAAGCGTCGAACGGTATACCAAAACATCAGTGAATTCTCTCAACTCTATCAAACGGTTGGGCATTGAAAGGGCTTGATTTGAAGCCTGTCAGTGATTTGTCGTGAACACGGAATTGCACACCATGTGCCAGAGGAATTACCGGGAATTCTTGATTTAAAATGTTCTGCGCTTGGCGATATAGGTTCAGACGGTAACGCGGTTCTTGGGTTTCCAATGCCAAATCGAGCAAGAAATCGAAATCATCGTTACACCACATCGATACGTTGAGGCCAACGCGATCAGACTCACAAGATAATAACGGGCGGAAAAAGTTGTCAGGGTCCCCGGTATCACCAATCCAACCAGTTAAAAGTAAATCGATGTCGTTGATGTTCTCTAAATCCACACGTTCGAATCTATCATCGGTTAGCAACGTTAACTCAACCCCAATATCGGCAAAATTCGCTTGGATTAGCTCCGCGGTCTTGCGAGGACTTGGGTTAAAGGCGCGTGGTTCAAGTGGTACCCACATGGTCAGCTCTAGACCGTCTTCATAGCCAGCATCACGGAGTAGTGCTAATGCATAGTTACGGTCATAACGAATTTTTACGCTGTCCTTTTGATAGGCCCATGAATTAGGCGGTAGCAATGTATAAGCTTGCGAGCCAGTTCCGTAGTAAACCGAATCTAAAATGTTCTGACGGTTAATCGCTAAGTTAAGTGCTTGGCGGACGCGAGCATCACTAAGTGCGGTGGTTTCAGTGTTGATCGCAATAAAGGAAACGTTGTTGGCTGGCGTAGCAGTTAGCTCAAGGTTGTCATTTTCTTGAATAACGGGTATTTGGCTCGAAATAGGCGAAGAGAGCACATCGCACTCGTTTCTTAAAAGTTTCGCCAAGGTACCAGTGCCTCGATGAGAGATATCGAACACCACTTGTTCCATTTTTGCTGGTGACTTCCAGTAATTAGAATGACGCTCTAATCGAATCAAGTCGTTCACTTGGTACTCTTTTAGTTGATATGGGCCGGTACCGATAGGAAGTTGGTCGATTTCTTCTTTATGATCTTTTGCTGCCAGTTGCTGTCCGTACTCCGCAGACAATATGACAGCATGGCTGGTGGCAATATTTGCCAAGAAGGAAAAATTTGGCTGAGATAAGGTAAACCTTACCGTATGCTCGTCAATCGCAGTCACGTCTTGCAGCAGGTTTTGAAAATCTAACCCTGCAAACCATGGATAAAAACCACCACCTACTTGGTGAAAAGGATGGTCTACATCAATGATTCGCTTGAAGCTAAATACCACATCCTTTGCATTCAATGGGCGAGTGGGAGTGAACCAGGACGTGGTTTGGAATTGAACATTACGTTTAAGCTTAAATGTGTATTCCGTTCCTGACTCATTCACAGACCAACTCTCAGCGATATTTGCTACTGGCTGATGTGATTTAGGATCGAGCGTGAGCAGCGTATCGTACAACTGCGGGCTCAGTGCCTCTGCGGTAATACCGCTATCAATAAGCTGAGGGTTAAACGTGGTTGGCTTACCTTGTCCGCAAAACACAAAGCCAGCTTTGCGAATGTCATTGTGGTCAATTTCATCACCACAAGCGGTCAGTAGGCTAATCCCAATAAGGCTCAGCGATAATCTTATAAAAGCATTCATAATATGAAATGTTCATTGGATCTTGCTTGTTTCATTTGATCTTACTCTTTCAGAGCTAACAAGCGAAAATGATCTCGCTAATTTATCACCTTTGTGAACTCGCTCCAAACATAAAATCCATACGCTGTAAGGTGTTATGCTTGAAAGACATACAAATTAGAGCGCTGTCACTCGCTCGCTAACCGATCAAGCACCTTCGACCAAGCTAGCTTTGCCCGACTAAACCATATTTTCTAACCATCCCTCGTAATTGGTGGTAGCTCAAACCAAGTAACTCGGCTGCTTGTCGTTGATTAAACTTGGCCTCTTCTAATGCGCGATTGAGTAAGTGGATGTCTTGCTCTTCTTGCCACTGTTTATAGTCTAGAGGGAATTGAACTGCGCTGCTTGGTGCTTCCTCTTCTTGCTGCAGTTCGGCTTGCTCGGCATTATGACCAAGCGTGTTATTCCAAACTGTTTCAAAAGGATTGAAAATCAGTTCATCAATTGGATCGGCACTGAGACCATGTTGGTAAATAGCACGTTCAATCACGTTTTTTAGTTCACGGACATTACCTGGCCATTCATATTCAAGAAGCGAATGCTGTGCTTTTGAGGTAAAACCGACAAAATATTCCAGTTGAAGTTCACGACACATCTTCATCGCGTAGTGCTCTGCTAAAGAGAGGATGTCTTCTTTTCGTTCACGAAGAGGAGGCAGCATGATGACATCAAACGCTAAACGATCGAGTAAGTCGGCACGGAAATCGCCTTGTTCCGCCAATTTTGGTAAGTCCGCATTGGTTGCACAAACAAGTCGAACATCCGCATTGAGAGCGGTATGACCGCCAACTCGTTCATATTCACCATATTCGATGACACGCAACAGCTTTTCTTGAACTAAAAGTGGTGCGGTGGCCAGTTCGTCAAGAAACAAAGTGCCGCCTTCGGCGCGTTCGAAACGTCCTTTATGCTTGCCCTTAGAACCTGTAAAAGAACCGGATTCATGACCAAATAGCTCTGAATCTATTAGTCCTTCGCTTAAGGTCGCACAGTTGAGTGATAGTAGTGGCTTATCCCAACGTCTTGATAAATAATGCAAACGCTGAGCGATGAGTTCTTTACCCGTTCCTCGTTCACCGATAATGAGGACTGGACGCTCAATAGGCGCAAGTTGTGATACTTTATCTAGTACGGCGAGAAAAGCAGGTGATTCACCAATCAGGTTTTGCTTCATAAAGTCCTTCTTATTTAACAGCCGAGCCATGATTTACATATGGAGTTGGTGAATTTCACCAACAGTTGGTGAAAAACATCATAGCATAATAGTGCATAACGACAAAAAAATGCATAAACTGCTGATTTTAAATGTAATTTTAAGTTGGCATGCTACTTGTAATGTATTCAGGGAGACGCAAGGTCAATCACCACCTTGTCGAGTTTTAATAGGAAAAAAGAGGAGTTCCGTTATGGGTATTTTTTCTCGATTTGCAGATATCGTTAACTCAAACATCAGTGCATTGCTGGACAAGGCGGAAGATCCTGAAAAAATGATCCGTCTTATCATTCAAGAAATGGAAGACACACTTGTTGAAGTGCGTACTAACTCGGCTAAAGCGATTGCAGACAAAAAAGAGTTGGCTCGTAAAGTTGAAACGTTAGAAGAGCAAATTGGCGAATGGGGCCAAAAAGCGAGCCTAGCGTTGGTAAAACAGCGTGAAGATTTGGCTCGTGCAGCATTAATTGAAAAGCAAAAGCTTGAGCAAGTGATTAAAGGCCTTCACACTGAGCAGACGTTAGTAGAAGAAACGATCGACAAGCTTACAGGCGAGATCGGTAAGTTAGAAAGCAAAATTGCAGAAACGCGTGCAAAACAGCAAGCACTAGCAATTCGTAACCAAACCGCCTCTAACCGTCGTGATGTGCAAAAACACCTGCACACTAGCCGTACTAATGAAGCGATGGCAAAGTTTGAGCAGTACTCGCGTAAAGTGGATGAAATGGAAGCGGAAGCAGATTTGTACGCACAAACTGGTAATGCAAAATCGCTAGAGCAAGAGTTTGCAGAGCTTCAAGCTCAAGACGAAATCGAAAAAGAGTTGGCAAAACTGAAAGAACAGATGTCATCGAAAGATAAATAATAAAGGAGCCATTTATGTCGACATTTTTATTTGCAGGACCAGCAATTGTCTTTCTGATCTTTGTCGCTCCTCTATGGCTCTTCTTACACTATCGCAGTAAACGCAAAACGGATAGTGCTCTGTCAAGCCAGGATCTGGAGCGCCTTCAGGTACTATCTGAAAAAGCGGAAGCGATGCAGTCCCGAGTTGATACATTGGAGCGCATCTTGGATGCTGAGTCACCAACATGGAGACGCAAGTATGACTAATCGAGAGCTGTATCGTGACCCAGTAAATGGCAAAATCTCCGGTGTTTGCGCCGGAATCGCCAACTACTTTGGTGCAGAGGTTTGGTTGATTCGTATTGTAGTGATTTCTGCAGCGCTGTTGGGCGGTACGTTTTTGGTGTTGTTAGCATACGTCGCGATGGCGTTTATGTTAGAAAAGCAACCAGTGACGTATTCTGAAAATATCCGAGCGCAACAAGAACACACACTTAAAAGTAAGCCTTGGCAGAAAGGACAAAGTCCGGACCAATTGCTCAGTGTGTTGGAACGCGATTTTGACCGTCTTGATGGCAAAATCCGTAACATGGAAGCGTATGTTACGTCTGATACATATAGGGTGAATCGGGAGTTCAGCAAGCTCTAAACACTCCGCATCCAAAGAAGATTTAAACGAAGCAGGCGCAAAGCCTGCTTTTTTGTCACAAATTACTAATTTTAAAGCACTATTAATCTTTTCAACTCTGGAAGTTCGCCCAGAATTCATCTACTTTAAAAATAATCCCTTAATTTTTTATGGATGAATGTAATGAGAAGATTGCTCATTCCTGTCGCCATCTCGGCTGTGTTGTCGGGGTGTGGTAAAGAACTTCCCCCTGTTCCAGAACCTGAATCCCGCCCCGCGAAGCTATTTACAGTATCTGTTGGCAATGCCCAATTTGAACGACACTTTCCTGCCACGACGGAAGCTGGTGATAAAGCGGTACTGACGTTTCGAGTTCCTGGACTTCTTCAAACGATTGAGGTGAATGAAGGTCAAGTCGTCAGCAAAGGCGATGTATTGGCTTCATTAAACCCTGATGAATATTCTCTGCTTGAACAGCAAGCTCGGGCAAATTTCGCGCTCGCAGACGTGCAGTACAAGCGATACCAAAAGTTACGTAAAGACCAAGTGGTGTCCGAACAAGATTTTGATGAGGCAAAAGCGAATCACAATTCAGCCAAAGCTCAGTGGAATCAAGCAAAGGCAAATTTAAGGTATACCAAACTTGTCGCGCCATATGATGGTACGATTTCGTATATTCCAGCAGAAAACCATGAGTATGTCGCCGCAAAAGAAGGCGTGATGAATATTCAATCCAACCAACTGCTTAAGGTGATATTCCAAGTCCCTGACTATCTGCTAAATCGTTACACCCAGGGTAGCGATGTCTCTGCCAGAATGGTCTTTGACGCTTTCCCCGAGCAGTCATTTGACTTGACCTTTCAAGAAATCGATACAGAAGCCGATCCTAAAACCGGTAGTTACAAAGTCACTATGGTTATGGAGCGACCAGCAGAAATAGGCCTTTTACCGGGCATGTCTGGTAATGCTTACCTCCTATCTAAAAATGCTGGTGCAACAAAAATTCCTAATTCCGCGCTGCTAGAAGAGAACGGCAAAACATACGTTTGGCGTGTTGATGAGCAAGGCATTGTGTCCAAAGCCGCTATTGAGATGAATGACAAAAACCAAGTGTTAGCTGGGCTTAACGAT
Source organism: Vibrio sp. ArtGut-C1 (assembly GCF_002105475.1). Classification (NCBI taxonomy): domain Bacteria; kingdom Pseudomonadati; phylum Pseudomonadota; class Gammaproteobacteria; order Vibrionales; family Vibrionaceae; genus Vibrio; species Vibrio sp. ArtGut-C1. The sequence goes on from NZ_NCTH01000006.1 coordinate 28,313, forward strand.
GGCGATCAAATCATTATCTCTGGTGTTAGTGTAATTGAACCCGGAATTAAGGTAAGAGCCTGGATTAAGGAAAGAGGGTTGTAATATGAAAGGAATCATCTCTCTAGCGGCATTATTTTCAACGTTTCTTCTTGTTGGTTGTGGCGATAAGGCACCAGAAAAAGCTCTTGAGACACCGCGTGTAAGAGTTACCTCATTAGCGGGAAATAAGGTGGATGACAACTTATATTTCCCTGCGGTTGCGAATGCAGCGGATCGCTCTCATTTGAGTTTCCGAGTGACAGGAGAAGTCAGCCGCATCATGGTAAAAGAGGGTGATAAAGTCACGAAGGGTGATGTTATCGCAACGTTGGACCCTACGGACTATGAGTTGGATGTAGATAATGCGAGTGCGCGTTTTTCTGTTGTTGACAGTCAGTATCGCCGTTCACGTCCTTTGGTTGATAAAGGCCTATTAGCTAAGTCTCAGTTTGATGAAATTGCAGCACAACGACAAATCGCTCTGGCTGAGCTTAAGTTAGCGAAACTCCGTTTATCATTTACTGCCTTAAAGGCGCCTGTGGATGGGATCATTTCTCGAGTTAATATCGAGCAATTCGAAAATGTCCAAGTCGGACAGCATATCGTCAATATTCATAGTTTGGAGCGAGTAGAGGTGCTGATTCAACTTCCAGACCGGCTCTATGTGAACCAACCGCCAACGGAAGAAAGACTTACCGCGATAAAAGCATTGGTGCGCGTCCCTAGTGGTAACGAGTACAACGCGACCGTGAAAGAATTTACGACTGAGCCAGACCCAACCACAGGCACGTTTACCGTCACATTATCGCTTCCTATGCCGGAAGAAGAATACATCCTAGATGGGATGGCAGTTGAGGTGACCTCCAAAGATAAGAACGTTGGCTTGGATCTCAATTTAGGAATTAATGTTCCTATTGAAGCCATTTTCAATGCGGACGGTGACGAGCTGGGGCGGGAAAACAAATTTGTTTGGGTACTGAATGATGACAATACGGTATCGCGCAGACAGGTTCGAGCAGGTAAGGCATCTAAAACGTCCATTCAAATCCTTGATGGTCTCATGCTGAAAGACAAAGTTGTGATTGCCGGTGTTTCTCGGTTAAGGGATGGCATGAAAGTGGAAGTGATACAGGAAATGGCTACGCAGGAGGCCGGTCTATGAGCGATCTTAATAAATCAGTGCCTCAAAGTGATGATGATGTGACCGGTATTGCTGCGTACTTCATCCGAAATCGTGTCATCAGTTGGATGGTCGCACTGATCTTTTTGATTGGTGGTATCGCTGCATTCTTTGGGTTAGGGCGTCTTGAAGACCCTGCTTTTACCATCAAAGATGCCATGGTGGTGACCTCTTATCCTGGTGCGACGCCGCAACAAGTCGAAGAAGAAGTGACTTATCCGATCGAAAAAGCGATTCAGCAGCTTACTTATGTTGATGAAGTGAATTCGATTTCTAGCCGAGGATTATCGCAAATCACGGTCACGATGAAGAACAATTATGGCCCTGATGATCTACCACAAATTTGGGATGAGTTACGCCGTAAAGTGAATGACCTTAAAGGGACGTTGCCTCCGGGTGTGAATGAACCTCAAGTGATCGATGATTTTGGTGATGTTTACGGGATTTTGTTAGCGGTGACTGGCGACGGTTATAGCTACAAAGAGCTACTGGATTACGTCGATTACTTACGCCGAGAGCTCGAACTGGTTGATGGAGTGAGCAAAGTTTCGGTATCCGGGCAGCAGCAAGAGCAAGTTTTCATCGAAGTATCGATGAAAAAGCTGAGCAGTATAGGACTTTCTCCCGATACGGTCTTTAATCTTCTCTCGACGCAAAACGTGGTTTCTGACGCAGGGGCGATCAGAATTGGTGACGAGTACATCAGAATTCAGCCGACTGGCGAATTCCAGAGTGTGGATGAGCTAGGCGATTTGTTGATTACTGAGTCGGGAGCTCAGGGGCTCATCTTCTTGAAAGATGTGGCGGAAATAAAACGTGGGTATGTAGAAGTACCGAGTAATATTATTAATTTCAACGGCAGCCTCGCACTAAACGTGGGGGTTTCTTTTGCTGAAGGCGTCAATGTCGTTGAAGTCGGAAAAGCGTTTGATCATCGCCTTGCCGAGCTAAAGTACCAACAACCTGTCGGTATCGAAATTTCCGAAATTTACAGTCAGCCTAAAGAGGTGGATAAATCGGTTAGCGGTTTTGTTGTCAGCTTGGCTCAAGCCGTCGGTATCGTCATTATCGTACTTCTGTTCTTTATGGGGCTACGTTCAGGTCTGCTTATCGGTTTAATTTTACTGCTGACGGTGTTGGGTACGTTCATTTTCATGAAGTATCTCGCGATAGATTTGCAGCGGATTTCATTAGGTGCCTTGGTTATCGCGTTAGGTATGCTGGTGGACAATGCAATCGTCGTGGTTGAAGGGATTTTGATTGGTACTCAAAAAGGACGAACTCGACTCCAAGCAGCGACTGACATTGTTACCCAAACCAAGTGGCCATTACTTGGGGCAACTGTGATTGCGGTAACTGCATTTGCGCCCATTGGACTGTCTGAAGACTCGACGGGTGAATACTGTGGCACTTTGTTTACGGTTCTTCTGATCTCATTGATGTTGAGTTGGTTTACCGCTATCTCGTTGACACCATTCTTTGCTGACATCTTCTTTAAAGGCCAGAAGACTAAACAAGGTGAAGGGGAAGAAAATGATCCATATAACGGGGTTATTTTCGTTATTTATAAAAAGTTTCTCCAGTTCTGTATGCGCCGTGCTTGGTTTACCGTTGTGGTGCTGATCGCGGGATTAGCGGCAAGTGTTTATGGATTTACTTTTGTGAAGCAAGCGTTTTTCCCATCGTCGACAACGCCTATTTTTCAGTTAGATGTATGGATGCCGGAAGGAACTGATATTCGCGCCACCAACACAACGCTTAAAGAGCTAGAAAGTTGGTTAGCTAAGCAAGAGCATGTCGACCATATCACGACGACTGCAGGTAAAGGCTTACAGCGCTTTATGCTAACGTACGCGCCAGAGAAAAGTTATGCGGCTTATGGTGAGATAACCACTCGTATGGAAAATTACGAAGCGTTAAAACCATTAATGGCGAAGTTTCGAGAGTATTTAAAAGCCAATTACCCAGAAATCAATTACAAGCTCAAACAGATTGAGTTAGGTCCAGGTGGTGGTGCAAAAATTGAAGCGCGCATTATCGGCTCTGATCCAACCGTCCTTCGTACGATAGCCGCTCAGGTCAAGGACATCATGTACGCCGATCCTCAGGCAACAAATATCAGGCATGATTGGCGTGAACGAACCCAAGTTCTTGAACCTCAGTTTAACGAGAGTCAGGCACGTCGCTATGGCATTACAAAATCAGATGTCGATGACTTCTTGTCCATGTCATTCTCTGGAATGACGATAGGCCTTTACCGAGACGGCACGACGCTCATGCCTATCGTGGCTCGCTTACCTGAAGATGAACGTATTGATATTCGTAACATTGAAGGCATGAAAATATGGAGTCCAGCACAGAGTGAGTTTATCCCACTTCAACAAGTCACAATGGGTTACGATATGCGTTGGGAGGATCCTATCATCGTACGTAAGAACCGTAAGCGTATGCTCACTGTGATGGCAGACCCTGATATTCTAGGTGAAGAAACCGCATCGACGTTGCAAAAACGTTTACAGCCCCAAATCGAAGCGATTCAAATGCCTCCTGGCTATTCACTAGAGTGGGGTGGTGAGTACGAATCTTCAGGTGATGCTCAAGAGTCGCTGTTTACTACCATGCCAATGGGGTACTTGTTCATGTTCTTGATCACTGTATTCCTATTTAACTCTATCAAAGAGCCACTCATTGTTTGGCTTACCGTGCCGCTGGCGTTAATTGGTGTCACCACCGGTTTGTTGGCACTCAACACGCCGTTTGGTTTTATGGCATTGCTCGGCTTCTTAAGCTTATCGGGAATGGTGCTCAAAAATGGCATCGTATTACTGGACCAAATTGAAATAGAAATGAAATCGGGTAAAGAGGCTTATGATGCGGTCGTTGATGCTGCGGTAAGCCGTGTTCGTCCTGTGTGTATGGCTGCAATCACGACGATCCTTGGTATGATCCCACTATTACCAGATATTTTCTTCAAACCAATGGCGGTTACGATTATGTTTGGTTTGGGCTTTGCGACAGTCCTGACACTGATTGTCGTGCCAGTGTTGTATCGTTTATTCCATAAAGTGGCAGTACCGAAACAGGCTTAGTGCTACTGATATAACGATGAAAAGTATCGCGCCTCTAGCTCATCAGTTAGAGGCGCTTTTTAAGGAAGAATAATGACAGAACAAAAAACGTGTGCGTGGGCGATGAATCACCCATTGGAGCGCGAATATCATGATTCCGAATGGGGCGTGCCAGTATATGACGACCAAACCCTGTTTGAATTTATTACGTTGGAAGGTGCGCAAGCTGGGCTTAGTTGGATTACCATTCTTAAAAAGCGCGAAGGATATAGAGAAGCGTTCGAGAACTACGACCTAGATGCGTTGGAAAAAAGAAATGAAGAACGTGCTGAATACATCGTGGAAAACTTCGATGTTGTAAGGCATCGCGGAAAGATTAACTCGGTTTTCAGTAATGCCAAAGCGGCCAAAGCGTTAATTGCTGAATACGGAAGTTTATCAGACGCGTTGTGGCAGTTCGTGGACGGCGAACCAATCATTAATCAATGGCAACATATGAGTGACGTGCCAGCTTCGACAGAGCAATCCAAAGCCATGAGTAAATTCCTTAAAAAGAAAGGCTTCAAGTTTGTCGGTGAAACCATCTGTTATGCTTTCATGCAAGCCGTTGGCATGGTGGATGACCATATCGTTGGATGTCCTAAAAAGCAGAATAAGTAACGTTTGGCTTGTTCAGTTTATATCGTTAATTCTGGCTATCATGGATACGTTCCAAAGCTTCGATTCGACGCCATTGAGCTGCATCGAAGCTTTGTTTTCTTAAAGCAATGATTTCTGCCTGTTTTTCATCTTGCCCTAGAGAATCCCTATTCAGAATATCTTGACGCTGTTTTAAGTAAGTGGCGAGTTGAGTCTCAAATGATGCTCTTTGCTCATCAAGCTTTTGCAGCCTTTGCGCTCCAGCGTCTCCCACCAATGCAACACGGGCGATGTACTTATCTTGTGAATCAAGCTGAGAAGCTTGCTCGAGTTGCTCCGCTAATGCGTTATTGCGTTCACTTTCTCGGATATAATCTGGTTGTTCTGATAACGCTTGATTGAGAAGGTGTGTCTGACTCTCGATATCCGATGCCTGTTTTTTAATCGTCAGCTTTTCCAATGCAAGTTGGCGAAGTCGGTTTTCTTCGTCAAACAATTGAGCTATCTGGACCTCGCTAAAGTATTGAAGCTGTAAATTCAGTATCGCTTCATTCAGCATGGTTAACTGTTCAAGCGTTAGGTGTTTATGCTCAAAAGGCTCTAATGCAGAGAGCGCTTGCTTGTAGGAAAGGTAGGTCTGAAAAAGTTTGGCATCAATATTCAGTGTTTGTTTTGCTAAAGTGTCATCATTGACTTCCGCTTTGATCGTATCGAGATCTTCTTCGCCCAGCCGGCTAAGAGAATATTCGAAGAAGTCTTTTGGGGAAGAGACATCGGCGGCTATGTCTTGCTGAGATTGCGAATGGCTAGAGGTTATCTCTTGTTGTTTGTCGCTTTGCAATAGAGAAAGCGCTCCCATGCCAAATATTGAGAGCAGGATAAAAGTGGTGAGAGCGACTTTCTTCATTGTGATGACCTCTTATAAACCTTGAAGTTTGAGACGATTTGCATGTTGGCGATAAAGCGTGACTGGATCGGTTTCAAAAAGATGATGAATACCGAGTAGACCGTTAATTTCATCCAAATGGTTCATTTGATAATCATCACGTATGACTTTGCCTAAATGTGTGCTGCACGCACCAACTAAGCCATCATTTGGCCCATCAAAGGCTAAGCCAAGTACCATCATGGCAGCGTCAGTCGGATCGAAAACGTTTGTAAAAGTGGATGATCCGGTCCATGAGTAGTAATAAACGCCATTTGAAGCTAGCAAGTCGCCATTACCACATTCGCTAGTAGGCACTCCCTCTGGGTAGTGCTGGTTAAACGCCAATGATCCTTCCGTGGTCAAGGCTGCTAATGAGGCCAAAGGGTCTTGGTCGAGATCAGAACCGCCTGATAGAAGATTAATAAGAGTGGTTAAGCCTTGCGCCAGTTTTACCGCGAGCTGCTCGCTACCAGAGCCCTCAGATACGGTGCCACGAACTAAATCTGCCACTTTAGATCCTTTATTAACGCCACCGATACTCGTAACTGATGCGACTAGGTCAGGACGGACAGAGGCGACGTAGCGCGTTGTTGGACCACCATGACTGTGACCGATGAGATTGACTTTCTCTGCGCCTGTTGCAGCAAGTAAGGTTTCTACTTGAGCAAGCAGTTGCTCCCCTCTAACTTCGCTGCTGTTGGTCGCGGATACCTGCGCTACATAAACTTTAGCGCCGTCTTTCGTTAAGGAATGTGGTATTCCGAAAAAGTAATCTACGCCTGCGAGGGTATCAAAACCAAATAATCCATGAACCAGAACAATCGGATACTTGGTTTGGGTATAACCCGTTGCAGCATATACGGAAGTTATTGGGACGGTAATTAAGGTAAAAAGCATTAGCGTTATGAGTTTAAGTTTCAAAACTATCTCCTTGTGGTATGACCTCTTATGAATGATAAAAAGTAGGAGAGAAACTCTAAATTTGGAAAGCGTATTTGTGGCACATTATTTCATTCTGTGACTGCTCAATTGAAAAACAACACAAATGATTAACATTAACGAATAGGTGGTGGGAATGTTAGGTAATTCTAATTAAGTCAGCGAGTTATAAAAACGCCCCGCGAAGCAGGGCGATTCAATTACTATTTTAGAGAGACTTCTTTTTCTAAAATTAACGCGTTATAGCGTGCAAAACCAGCCTCTAGATCGGCGATCAAGTCATCCACGTCTTCTAAGCCAATATGAATTCGAACTAAAGTGCCCTCAAAGTGTGGGTGCGCTACGGTTCTCAAGCTGTTAAAGCTCTTTGGTTCGTTAGCAAGAATGAGGCTTTCATACCCGCCCCAAGAATAACCCATACTGAAGTGTTTCATACCGTCAAGCAGAGCCGTCGTCGCTTTTGGATAAGACGTTTTGAGAACAAATGAAAACAAGCCGTTTCCACCAGTGAAGTCACGTTTGAAAAACTCATGGCCAGGGCACGATTCCAATGCTGGGTGGCGGACATGATCAACTTCCGGACGAGAAGCTAGCCACTTGGCGACTTTCAAGCTACTTTCTGCGTGTTGTCTTAGGCGAACATCCAGCGTGCGAATACCACGAAGGCCTAGGTATGCGTCGTCAGGAGAAACGCACTGACCCATCAAGTAGCTTTGTTCACGCAGTTGGGGCCAGTATTTTTCGGAAGCTACGGCTGTACCTAACATTACATCAGAGTGACCAACTATGTATTTGGTGGCGGCTTGAATGGAAATATCGACACCATGTTCAAATGGTGAGAAGTTCACGCCAGCTCCCCATGTGTTATCAAGCATCACAATAATATCGTGCTCGTGAGCAATGCGCGCCAATGTTGGTACATCCTGCACCTCCATTGTGACTGACCCCGGAGATTCTAGGAAAAGGACTTTGGTATTTGGTTGAATCAAATCACGAATACCTTCGCCGATCATCGGATCATAATAGGTAGTTTCGATGCCCATTTTCTTCATGATGGTATTACAAAAATCACGAGTTGGTTCGTAACAAGTGTCCACCATCAGAATGTGATCGCCAGTTTCGACGAAAGAGAGAATCGCATTTGAAATTGCTGCCGTGCCACAAGGGTAGAGAGCACAACCTGATCCACCTTCAATCTCAACCATTGCATCTTGAAAAGCGAAGTGCGTGTTGGTGCCACGGCGACCATAAAATAATGTTTTATTGGTGCGGTTCATGGTGGCTTGGTTCTTCTCTGCAACCGTGTTGAATACCACGGTTGAAGCGCGTTGAACGGGTGGGTTTACAACACCGTTTGTCCACTTTTTATCGCGGCCAGCGGTAATGAGCTTGGTTTTTTTGCCCTCTGACATAAAAGTTCCCTGTCTTAAATATTACGATTTTGATTATTTAAAACATGGACGACATAACGTTTGCAAGGGAAAAGTCAACTATCACCCAATAATAGCCGAGATTATCGAGTGAAGGCGTCAAAGCTGAAAGGTTGAGTTGTAGGCTTAGAGTGTATCGCTAAGGTGAAAAACGTAAGTAGAACAAACCTCCGGCAAGATGTTTGAAGCGCTGGAGGTTTTTTTAGTCGGTGTATTTGAGGTATTAGAGGAGTGGATTGAAGAGATAGAATACTCGCTCTAAGAATCGAGAAAATAGACTTCTTTTCTCCCATTCTTCCAATACAACAGTGTGAGATTGCTTAATATAGCTATCTTGTAACCAAGACATTTGCTTCGTGAACTCTTCGTCGTCAACGGCGAGGGTAACTTCGAAGTTCAGCCACAAGCTGCGCATATCCATGTTTACGGTGCCAACTAAACAGAATTGGTCGTCAATTACGACGGATTTCGTATGCAGCAAACCACCGTAAAACTCATAGATTTTGACTCCTGCACACAAAAGCTCACTATAAAAAGCGCGTGACGCCCATTGCACCATCATTGAGTCATTTTTATGTGGAATGATCAGTTCAACATCAATGCCTCGTTGTGCTGTCATCTTTAATGTTTCAAGTAAATCAGCATTGGGCACGAAATATGGCGTTGTGATTCGTACTGAGCGATTGGCTTGGTTGATTGCCAATGTTAATACTTGATAGATCAGATATTCCGGCATACCAGGGCCAGAAGGCACAACCTGAATAGGGTGTTGGAATTCACTCTCATCGATCTTGCATTCAGGTAGTCTCGGTAAATAACGTTCGCCAGTTTCGACTTCCCAATCCCAACAGTGGATAGCACTCAATACGTTTACCGTTGGTCCCGTAATGCGAACCATGATGTCCACCCAATGCCCGACGCCACTGTTTTGTTTGAAGTAAGCCGGGTCAACCAAGTTCATTGAACCTGTATAAGCAATTTCATCATCAATTACGATGATCTTGCGATGTTGGCGAAGATCAAGACGACGTAAGAAAATACGCCACATCTTCACTTCTAGCGCTTGAATAACTTCAATTCCAGCATCCTGCATCATTCGATACCAAGGACTTCTGAAAAAACGTGGACTACCTGCTGAATCGAGCAATAGTTTGACATCTACGCCGCGTTTAGCCGCTTGGATAAGTGCAGAAGCGACAGAGTCAGCCAAACCACCTGGATGCCAAATGTAGAATACCATTCGAATACTGCTCTGCGCGTTTTCGATGTCTTCAATAATGGAATGCAAAATCTCATTAGGTGACTGTTGCAGCGACAATGTATTACCGCTCAATGCGGGAAGACCAAGGCGGTTGTTACAAAGTTCATCAATTCGGTAGATGTGCCTTCCCATCGTTTCTGGGTTGTGCGCGTTACAGTCGTTAAGCTGACTGAACCACTTCTCGAATGGTGTAAACATCTCTTTTGCGCGTTCGGCCCGTTTTCTGCCTAAGTTCAGTTCACCGAAGAGGAAATAACATGCGACACCCAGAACGGGAAGGATATAAATGATCATTAGCCAAGCTAAAGACACGCTCACTGCGCGGCGCTTTAAAACAACACGAATGGTCACACCTGCGACCAGTAACCAATATAGCCCGATGCCAGCTAAAGTAAGAAAGTGATAAAACTTGTCCATATACGCTCAGAGTAATATGCCCTTCTAGGATATTAAGCATAAAAGTTGGTTGGGGGAATAGATTTCCCATTTAGACGTGGGATTGACCTTATATGAGGAACGAATTTCATAACAGCTGATTCTGTTATTTTAATGTGAAAAATAAGGTCATTCTTTAACTTTTGAACAAAAAAGCAGCATTTAACCTGCGTAACTCGACACTTGTGCGATAAATGTACTTTTTTGGGGTTCCAATTTTAAAGGGGAGCTGCTTTACTTTCTAGACATAGTGCGTCGAACGCTTATTTTATAAGTGTACAATAATTTTTACATAAACTTTTTAGACGCCTATCTCTATGCATACACAACAAACTAATTTTGGAGAAAAAGCGTGGCTACAACTAATACAGCAGCACCACGTGATACGTGGGGGTCTAAACTAGGCTTCGTAATGGCAGCAGCGGGTTCCGCTGTCGGTTTAGGCAATATATGGAAATTCCCTTACACAGCGGGTGAGAGTGGCGGCGGTGCATTCGTTGCTATCTACCTTATCTTTGTTATTTTTATCGGCTTTAGCGTGATGCTGACAGAGTTCGCTATTGGTCGTAAGACAGGTCTTTCTGCCGTAGGTGCATTCAAAACAACTGACCGACGCTGGACGTTCACTGGCGTCATGGGAGTCTTTAGTGGTCTTTTGATCATGGGCTTCTACCCTGTGGTTGGTGGTTGGGCATTGGCCTACATCTTTAAAGTGGGTGGTGGTCTACTCAGCGCACCAGAAGCAATTGGCGACAGCTTTGGCGGTTTCATCTCAGATCCGATTCAGCCTCTCATGTGGATGGGTGTTTACCTGTTCCTTAACGTCATGATTGTGATGAAAGGGATCTCGGGTGGTATTGAGAAAGCCGGTAAGGTTCTGATGCCGCTTCTGTTCTTAATCCTAATCGTTGTTTCTGTTAAGGGCTTAATGCTGCCAGGTGCAATGGCTGGCCTTGAGTTCTTATTCATGCCGGACTTTTCTAAAGTCGACAGCAATGTGGTTCTTGCTGCACTAGGGCAGGCGTTCTTCTCACTTAGCTTAGGTATGGGTTGTATGATGACGTACGGTTCTTACCTGAAGAAGAAAGAGAACCTAGTTCAAACAACCGGCATGGTTACAGCGATGGATACTGGTGTCGCGATTCTTGCTGGTGTTGCTATGTTCCCAGCTATGTTTGCCTTTGGCATGGAGCCTGCGGCAGGCCCTGGTCTTGTATTTGTTGTCGTTCCTCAGCTATTTGCTGAAATGGGCGGTGTGATTGGGTTGCTATTCGCGTTGCTATTTTTCATCGGTTTGACGGTGGCGGCATTAACTTCTTCAGTATCATTATTGGAAGTTGTCGTGTCTTACCTAATCGACGAGAAAGGCATGAAGCGCTCTAACGCTGTTCTGTCTGCAAGTGCAGTTATGGCGGCATTATGTATTTTTGCGTCACTATCGTTAGGTGGAATGGGGCCAACGCTGTTTGGTACCGGTGCCTTTGATATCTTCGACTTGCTAACGGACAAAATCTTCTTAGCAGTTGGTGGTATGTTGGTTTGTATCTTTGCAGGATGGCGCCTAAGCCGTGCTGAGCTAGAAAAAGAGATCACTAATGACGGCGAAGTATCCTTCCCGCTATTTGGATTGTGGTACAACCTAGTTAAATACCTGATTCCTGTTGCGATTGCTATTGTTGCCTTCATGGGGATTAAGTCTGGCTTTGACAGTGGCAAAGGTGAAATCATGCTGCTGGGTATCGCAATCATTGGTCTTGCTGGTATTTTCTCTAGAAAGCTCTAGCTCAGGCCTTGGGGCAAGCCTCGATAGCTTTGTCCGATAACTTATGTATACTGCTGGCTCCAAACGTGGAGCCAGTTTTTTATGTTCGATATTCTACATACCTATCCCGATTTTCTGATCATCAATAAGCATCCCAACGTCTCTGTTCATAAAGACGATGGCGACACAATGCTGCTGCAAGAAGTGGCTAAGCAGAGTGGTGATGAGCAGCTTTATCTTATCCATCGCTTGGATAAAATGACATCGGGTATTCTGCTCCTCGGACGCAACGCCAAAGCGGCCAGTGCGTTATCGCAAGCCTTCGCTGACCGCCAAGTGGAAAAGTTCTATCTGGCGATTGGCTCTAAAAAGCCGAAAAAGAAACAAGGTTTGGTCGTTGGTGATATGGAGCGTTCGCGCCGTTCATCATGGAAGCTGGTCAACAGCAAAAATAACCCAGCCGTTACCCAGTTTTTCTCTCTTGCGGCAGAGCCCGGAGAACGCCTATTTTTATGTAAGCCGCACACTGGTAAAACGCATCAAATCCGCGTGGCATTAAAATCGGTTGGCTCAGGTATTGTTGGTGACCCGATTTACAATGCAGGCAATGAGGCTGATCGCGGTTATCTGCATGCATTTTCACTTTGCTTCCAATACCGAGATGAGCAATATCGTTTTGTTTGCGATCCACGAGAATACCAAGTGCTAGGTAGCAAATGGCACAGTGAAATCGTCTCTCAGGGTTTGGATACTTGGCTTTCCCCTTGGGAACTGAACTGGCCTACGATCAAATAACCATCACAAAGAAAACTAATAAGAGAACTCGATGCAAGCATCACAACTTCCGCTGTTCTTTCAGCATCTAGAAACCGAGCTCGCGCAAGCTCCGAATGAAATTCGTCGACTGTTTCATGGTCGTGGCCGCCGTTTTGAGGGCCTAGAGCAAATAACCTGTGATTGGTTACAAGGTCAGTTGATTATCAATTTGTTTAAAGAAGTCGACGACGCGTTTCTCGCTGAGCTGAAAAGCGGCCTCAATGTGTTGGCACAATCACAACTGTGGGCAGACAAGCAAGGTCGCACTATGGTTCTTCAGCACCGTTATGCCGATGGTGCGCCTTCAGAAGTGCTTGTCGGTGAATTAGACGCTCGCCCTGTCGTTGAAGAAAGCGGTTTGAAATACCAATTGGATATTGGCCGCAACCAAAACTTCGGTCTGTTTTTGGACATGCGCTACGGTCGTGATTGGGTACGGGAAAATGCGAAGCATAAAAACGTGCTTAACTTGTTTGCTTACACGTGTGGCTTTTCTGTCGCTGCCATTGCGGGGGGCGCAGATAAAGTGGTTAACGTCGACATGGCAAAAGCGTCGCTGTCTAAAGGTCGTGAGAACCACAAGCTAAATGGTCATAACATCAACCAGGTAAGCTTTATGGGGCACGATATCTTTAAATCGTGGGGTAAGATTAAAAAATCTGGTCAGTATGACTTGATTATCATCGATCCGCCTTCATTCCAGAAAGGCAGCTTTGCGCTGACTAAAGATTACAAAAAGATTCTACGTCGATTGCCGGATTTGTTGGCAGACGGCGGTCAAGTGATGGCATGTGTGAACTCGCCATCTGTGACAAGCGACTTCTTGATTGAAAGCATGAAAGAAGAAGCGCCAGAGTTGACATACCGTGAGCGTCTGGATAACCCACCAGAGTTTATGGACGTAGACAGCGAAGCTGCATTGAAAGTGTTGTTATTTAGCGAGAAGTAATGACGACGAAACGAAAGTTGTACCTATCTATAATACCAGCCGTTTGAGTACGGCTGGCATTTCCGCGATACCCCGTCAATCTGAATAGCGAGACAGGAGTGTGATTCAGAGTCTATTCTCAGAGTGAGCTATTCCTAACACGCTGATATTAGATTCCTGATCTCGCCTAGGCTCGTCGGAATGACGGGAAACAATAAAAGATCGATACCAGCAGCATTAACCGATCTGCACTTCAAGATCCGCTTCGATGGTTGATGAGCAGGCGAGCACATAGCCTTGTTCAATTTCTTCTGGCGTTAATGTTTCTAGGCTGGTGAAAGAGACGCTGCCTTTACTAACCTTGCATTTGCACGAGCCACAAATGCCGCTACGACAAGCGACGATTAATGGTAAACCTGCGCCTTCAAGCACATCGGCCAGTACCTGACCTTTTTGCGCATCGATGGTTTGAGCAAAGTCAGGAACAGAAACACGAACAACTTTATCGGAGACCGATGTTTCTGCGCCAGTCGCAGGCGTAAAACTCTCTTGGTAGAAGTTCGTCATGTCAAAACCAAGGTCATTCAAATAACCGTGAACATCTTGCATAAACTGGCTTGGACCACACAGGTAAACGGTGCGTTGCTTGAAATCAGGAACAAGCTCTTTAAGCCAGTCGGCATTCAAACGACCTTGTGGGTGTGACGTTCCTTCGCGGTTTTTTAGCAACAGCTTTAAATGGAAGTTGGGATACACAGCGTCGAACGTTTCTAGTTGATCGTAGTAAATCGTCTCTTCTGGGCTGCGTGCGATATGAAGAAATGCGATGTCCACATCGTTGTCGTTTTCATCGTGATTACTCAGCCAGTGTTTTGCCATCGAAAATACGGGCGTGACGCCGCAACCTGCACTGATAAGCAAGGCTTTTGTTTCGCCATCACGTAAAACGGGTGGGTGGTCAATGCAGTTAAATTCGCCCGCTGGTGGTAATGCTTGAACGGTATCACCGAGCAGCAGCGAGTCAACGATGTAGTTCGATACTTTACCGCCAGATACTCGTTTGATGGTGAGTTGAAGGTGATCGTCTTCATTGATAGAGCTGATTGAATAGGCGCGAAACTCCATTTTTCCATCAATTTCGATGCCCAAGTTAATAAACTGGCCAGGCTTAAACTGAAACAGAAGTGACTCGGTTAGTTCAGCCAACTTGATGCTGACGGTATCGTGTGTTTCGAAGTATTTGTCGATGCAACGGAGTGTGACGGGTTGGTTACCTTGCCATTCAAAAAACATAACAATCTCTTTGGTTGTGGCTATTTTTAGTTCGAAATAGATAGCGCCTCCACGTAAGGAGGCGCGTAACAAGCAGGTTTGTTAAGCTGCTAGGATGGCTTTTAGATCATCTTGAACATTGCCAATACTGCGCATATCGAACTTCTCTTGGATGATCGCGATTAGGTTTGGCGTTAGGAATGCCGGTGCAGTAGGGCCTGTGTAAATGCCTTTCACGCCCAATGCAAATAGCGTTAGCAAGATAACGATCGCTTTTTGCTCGAACCAAGAAAGTACAAGCGTGAGTGGCAGTTCATTGATGTCACAGTCAAACTCTTTCGCTAGTGCAAGTGCAAGCTGGATTGCAGAGTAAGCATCGTTACATTGGCCCACATCCAATAGGCGAGGAATGCCGTTGATATCGCCGAACGTATTCTTGTTGAAACGGAACTTACCACACGCCAAGGTCAGGATTAGCGTATCTTCTGGCGCTTCAGCCGTAAAATCGGTGTAGTAGCTGCGTTCCGCTTTATCGCCGTCACAACCGCCGACTAGGAAGAAGTGCTTGATGTTACCTTGCTTAACTTGGTCGATAACCGCAGGGGCGGCGTTCATCAGTGCATTGCGACCAAAACCAACCGTGATGTGGTGTTCGATTTCATCGTGTTGGAAACCGTTTTGCGCTAGAGCACATTCAATCACTTGGCTAAAATCATCGCCTTCGATGTGAGCCACACCAGGCCAGCCAACAATACTACGGGTGAATAAACGGTCTGCGTATTGGCCTACATTTGGATTCAACAAGCAGTTTGACGTCATTACGATTGCGCCAGGGAAGTTTGCGAATTCTTTCTGTTGGTTTTGCCATGCGCTGCCGTAGTTGCCGACAAGATGAGGGTATTTCTTCAGCTCAGGGTAGCCGTGTGCAGGCAGCATTTCACCGTTGGTGTAAACGTTAATGCCTTTGCCTTCAGTCTGTTGCAGGATTTTTTCTAGGTCATGCAAATCATGGCCAGAAACAAGAATACACTTGCCTTTTACTGGCTTGACGTTCACCGTAGTTGGTTCTGGATGACCGAAGGTCGTTGTTTCACCTTGGTCGAGCATTTCCATCACTTTATAGTTCATCAGGCCAATGCGCATTGAGCAATCAAGTAGTTCACCGAGATCTTCAGGATCAGTACCTAACCACGCCATGATTTCATGATATTCGGCATAGATATCGTTGTTGGTTTGCTCAAGAACACGTGCGTGCTCCATGTACGCGGCTGCACCTTTAAGTCCGTATAGGCAAAGTAGGCGCAGGCCAATAACATCTTCATGTACTTGGTCTTTACCACGGTTAACCGCAACTTGAGGAGCAAAAGCTAAGATTGCTTCTGCGCTGTTTGGTAGCTCAAAGTGAGCAACAGCAGGAATGTCAGCGACTTCGGTATCGGCGAGCGTGGCTGCAGACATCACTTGCTCTTTTAGCAATGCTTTATACGTTGCAGCTTGAGAAGTCAGCTCTAGGACACGTTCAGGGTCGAAGTTTACGTTCGTCAATGTAGAGAAAAATGCTTTTGGTGCCCATTGGTTGATTTCATCGTTAATGATATTGAATTCAAGTGCTTTTGATGCCCAAAAAGAAACCCCTTGCAGTGTGTAAACCAACACGTCTTGTAGGTCTGATACTTCAGAAGTTTTGCCACACATGCCTTGTGCAAAAGAACAACCTTTAACAGCAGGGGTTTGAATTGTCTGTTCACATTGAATACAGAACATATTGGGTTCTCCAGTGATTGTTTTAATAGTCGTGATGTTGACCACTAGAAAGCAGAATGCGTGCCAATTGTTATCTTATTGATTTATATTTAATTTTATCGGTTTTAGATCATTGGTTGATGTAATTAAGACAACGCAGTTGATGTCTTAATTACATCGGCTTCTTGTGGTTGGTTATTTATTGATCCCGAGCTTTTTACCCATCCGATATAAGTTCCCGCGATCCATTTGTAAAAACTCCGCTGCTTTTGCCCAAACGCCACCAGTTTGGCTTAAAGCATGTTCAATTAAATCACGTTGATAGCTTTCTATTAGCTCTCGCATTGGCTGGCTTTCTTTAGGCAGATAATGCGATGTGTTTTTTACATCATCGAGAGCCAGTGAGGTGTCGAAATGGTTAAGCATGATCGTGCTCGCACCTTGTTGAATGGCGTGTAAAGCCGCGCGAGTTAAAGTGTGTTCGAGCTCGCGTACGTTTCCGTACCAAGGTAAAGACTCCAGTTGAGTCAACACCTTAGGATGAACGTGCAGATTGGGTGCATTGAATTGTTGGCGTACTTTTTCCAACAAATATCCTGCTAAAACAGGAATATCACCGTCACGGGCACGCAGTGGGGGGACTTGGATTGGGAACACGTTCAAACGGTGGAAAAGGTCTGCTCGAAACGTGCCAGCTTCGACCTCTTTTTCTAATTGTCGATTGGTCGCGGCGATGATGCGCACATTGACCATCAAATGCTGATCGCTACCTACTCGTTGTAGCTCGCCTTGCTGAATTACGCGCAACAATTTTGCCTGTAAAATCAAAGGCAGTTCGCCCACTTCATCGAGGAAGATAGTTCCGCCGTCTGCCAGTTCAAACTTACCGGCGCGGTGGCTATTGGCTCCAGTGAATGCGCCTTTGACATGACCAAACAGTTCACTCTCAGCCAGACCTTCAGGCAGGGCCGCACAGTTTACGTAGATCATCGGCTTATCGCTACGATGAGATTGCGCGTGCACCGAGTGCGCGACCAGTTCTTTACCAGTACCGGTCTCTCCTGTGATAAGTACCGCGTAATCTGATTGAGCAACGGTTGCAATGTTGTTTCGTAACTGGTTGATCTGCTGGCTCAAGCCTACCATTTCGCCATGTTGAGAACGGGCTTGCTGGATAAGGGTTTGAGTGACGCTTTTCTGCTTTTGGTTTTGTGCTTTGAGCGCTTTTAATTGAGCAATGTTACGCAATGTTGCAGCGGTCAAAGCCGCCAAGGTTTCGATAGCGACAGGGTCAATGTCATCAAACGCGCCCACCGTTAGGGCATCCATAGTTAGTGCGCCAACAAGTTGGCCTTCCACATGCAAGCTAAAGCCCATGCAATCGTGAACATCAATGCACTGGTCTTCGGTTAATAGTGTGCCGTCAAAAGGATCCGGAAGCGCACAATCGGCATCGAAACGCACAGGTGCGCGGCTATGAATAATGGCATCTAAGCGTGGATGTGCTTTGGGGAAATAGCGACGACCTAAGACCGAGCTGGATAAGCCTTTTACCGCGACAGGAGTCAGAAACCCATCCTCATCGAAGATAAACAGGCAGCTCGCATCACATGGGAATACTTGCGCGACCCCATCAATGAGGTTTTGATATTGCTGCTCGTGAGAGCGATTAGAGCTGAGGTTTAGCGCGATATTAAGGAGTACGTGGTCAACAGTCGGAGTCATAACAAGCCCAAAGTTATCTGGAATGGGCTCATGCTAGCAACTTGATGTCATTTGAACATCGAAAGGTGTGGGAGATTGATGTTCCATTGACGACGATCAAACTTGATACAAATAGAATCGCGCAAGCCGATGAGTAAGCAACGTACGCTTGCGCGGATTAAGCTCTTTGAAACAAAACAGCAGACCAATGGAAAGGAGTAACCGCGTTCAAATTAGCGAGGAACAACCCTTGCTTCATTGCCAGACATGTTGATTTGAACCGCTTGGCCTGGCTGAAAAATCATGTTTGGGTTTGCTTCTTGAACGACAGATATTATTTGTCCATCCTCTAAGCGAATGGTCAGATTCACACCATTTCGTTTCGCGGTTGCTTCAGCGGCTTTACTGCCGGCATAACCACCCAGCAGACCACCACCAATAGCTGCGATATCCGAGCCAGAGCCACCCCCGACTTTTGAGCCTAATATACCACCCACGGCAGCACCAGCGATTGTGCCTATGGCGTTGGATTGGGTAGAGGCATCAATGGTTACTGGTTCAACTTTTTCTATCGTTCCGTAGTAAACCTGCTGAACTTTGCGCGTGTCTGAAGAGCCGTATGCATCTCCGTACGGGTTAGGTGAGGTACAGCCGCTAAGCATAACAATACAAGACATGATGAGCAGCATACCTAGCTTGATGTGTTTTTTCATATAGCCTCCGAATGGTTTCTCTCCATCCAAAGAGTATATACCCCAATTTAATATATGCTTTAGTGTTATATAAAACAGGTACTTAGCGGCTGTTCTCTCAAGAAAACGTGAACTGCTAAGTGGTTTAATGGCCTTTAAGCGTATGAAACCCAGAGTAAATACGTGTGAAGGTGGTAAACCAACACGCTGCACCAAAGATATAAGCAATGACGGCAAAGTGTTGCGGTAACAAACAAAATAGCACCAAACAACCAATGGTTTCAGTACCTTCGGTTAAACCGCTCATGTAGTAGAGAGATTTGTGTTTATACACCGGATTATCGATGCCTTGTTTCCCTGCCATGATGGCAAAAGCTAAAAAGCTGCTTCCCGTTCCGACAAAGGAAAAAATCAAAAATGCCCCTGCAATGGCATTTTGTTCTGGATTTGCTAACACAAAACCAAAAGGAATCAGGGAATAGAACAGAAAATCCAAGCTGATATCGAGAAAACCTCCGGCATCGGTAATGCCTTGAATCCTCGCCAGTGCACCGTCTAATCCATCACAGATTCTATTCAGCAAAATAAACAGCAATGCCAACAAGTATTGTTCGGTGATCAAAGCCGGCAGAGCAAAACAGCCAAGCACAAAACCAAATACTGTCGTCTGATTTGCGGTGATGCCACATTTATCGAGGTATGTCGCACTGAGTGCCAGCGGTTTGCGGATGAGCTTTATACTCAGGCTATCAAGCATGATTTGTCTCCCACGGCCAATTTAGGCAGCGGCTGCCATTGGGAATGTCGTCTTCATCGTGCGTTACCATCAAAGTAGGGATGTTCGCTTGCTGCAATTGCTCGACCACCCAATTGCGAAATTGTACGCGCAGATCTTTATCTAACTTGCTGTAGGGCTCATCGAGTAGCGCAACTTTCGGCTTTGCCAACAGCATACGAGTCAAAGCAATACGGGCACGTTGTCCTCCGGAGATTTGATCTGGGAAGGATTCGGCAAGTTTGGTCAACGCAATGTTCTTCAGTGCTTGCATGGCGTGTGCTTTACGCTCCTCACCTTTGATTGAGTTTGGTAGCGCGAATGCAAGATTCTCCCATACCGTTAAGTGAGGGAAGAGCAAATCTTCTTGGAACAGAATACCAACCTGCCGCTTATGTGTAGGGAGGGCATCCAACTTTTCGTTATCAAGCGTAATGGAGCCAGAGTAGTTGAACTCGGCGGAGAGGTGTCCAGCAATGGCATCCAACAAAGTGGATTTACCACAACCGCTTGGTCCCATCAGAGTAACAATTTCACCTTTCTCTACGGTCATGTTGAACGCTGAGAAAAGCGTGTCGCCATTGGTTTTACGGATGGCGAGGTTTTCGAGACAAAGACTCATTCAGTAGTAAACCTTTTATAGACAAGCGGCGATACTTCACGTGTAAGCGGCTTAGTAGTATCGCAAAAGAGAAGAACAAGAACGGCAAGAGTGCTTGCCAAATGGCATAAATCGCGGTGACACGTCGGTCAAAACCACTGGATAGCGCAACGGCTTCGGTGGTGATGGTGCTAATGCGCCCAGCCCCTAGCACCAGTGTCGGTAGGTATTGCGCCAGACTTACGCTAATACCGACCGCCCATGCGAATGTAATTGCAGGTAGGAGGATTGGCAGTTTCACTTTTAACCAAGCTTGCATCGGTGATTTACCCAAGCTGAGTGCGACGCGAGTTAAGCCGTTGTCGAAGCTGCGCCACGGGCCGTCTAGCGAGAGGTAAATAAATGGGAATGCGAAGAACACATGCGCCCAGCATACCCAAAAGAAATACGCGTTACTGTTAAAATACAGTGTCACTACTTGCATACCGAATAGCACCGATAGCTGAGGAATCAGCATTGGGATGGCGATAATGTAACCGGGCACCTGCCAGCGATAACGAAGGCGATACTCGTGTGCGATCAAGGCAAGGACTAGAGCGACGGTCGCGCTGATAACAGCAATCAGCATGCTCTGTTCCAGCGTGCCAAGAATGCTGTGCCATTCGTATTCCCAAAAACGCAGGCTATAGCGGCTCGGTAGTAAATCTGGAAAGCGCCAGCGTTGAGCAAAGCTCCATACCACCATGAGTGGAATCATTAGAAGTGCGAGTAGCGCAATCAGTGAAAACAGGGTCTTACCGGGTAAACGAAACCCGTTTCGACCAGAGTACTGCCAGCGTTTGAAGCCTTTGGTAATACACCATTCCATCAAGCGTGCAAATCCAATCAAAAGGCTAGCGATCGCAAACAACACTACCGCGCCTGCGGCAGCTCTTGGTAGAAGTGATAAATCTGGATCGTTAAACCACTGCCATACCAAAACCGCAAACGTTGGTGGGTTGGTAGGGCCAATAATCAATGCAACATCGACAACCGACAAGCTGTAAGCCAATACCGCCAGCATTGGAAAGCGCAGTTTTGCTATCCACTGTGGGAACACGCATTTCCACCACGCTTGCGCCGAACTATAGCCCATTGAATGACTGACTTTTTCAATCTTATCGACTTTCAATTGCTGAAGAATTGGAATACTCATCAACAATAAAAACGGCACTTCTTTAATCGCAAGCATGATGATCAAACCGAGTGCATGCGGATCTTTAATCAGCAATGCTAAGTCATTCACCGTTTGCGCATTGGGATCGTAACCAAACAGTTGGTTGAGAGCCCTAACGCCCATACCAGTTGGGGCAAACAAGAACGCAAAGCCAATCGCAAACGCTACGTGCGGCATGGCAAGAAGTGGCGAGAGGCTTACTTCAATTTTTCGCCAAAACTTGCTGCCCCACGATGCTTGCAAAATCGCAAATGTGATCAAGCAAGCCAAGTAGCTACTGAAAATGGCAGAGTAGAAAGTCAGCCCGATGGATGTCCAAACACCCTCCCAATCAAAAACAGCGTTAAAGCCATCTAAAGAAAAGTGGTGCAAGCCGATAGGAGGCACATAACCGAGCGCAGAGACCACCACTCCGAGTAGTCCCGGAATGGTAGGCAAAATACAAACTGCGATAATGACTAAATATAGCGCTCTTAACATGGGCTCTTATTAATTCCCGTAGCGTTTCAACCATTCTTTTTCTAAGGCAGATTGCCAACTTGGATGCGGCTCAGCGATAGATTTGAATTGTTGAGTATGTTTAGCCGAACCTGTTAGGTATTGGCTGCTTAGCACTGAAGGATCGCCCCAGATGTTAAGGTTACCTTTGCGAGATTGTGCTTCAGGGCTCAATAAAAAGTTTATCGCAACTTGCGCACCAGCACTGGCATTTGCGTTCCAAGGAATCGCTAAGAAGTGAATGTTTGAGAGTGCACCTGCGTCCATCGCATACGCTTTGGTGCTTTCTGCAAGATTACCGCTCGACTGCGCAGAGAAAACCGCGTTCGGGTTAAAGGTAATTGCCAGGTCAGTCTGACCATCATCCAGTAGTTGAAGGGTTTCTGCTGTACCGCCTGGAAACTGTTTACCACCGCGCCAAGCGACTTTATGGAGCTCATCTAGGTAAGCCCATAGCGGTTGAGTAACTTGTTCAAACGTGTCATCGGTAACTGGTTGTTGCAGAGCAGGGGCGTTGTTAGACAGTTCAATGAGTAATGCTTTAATAAAGCTTGTGCCATGAAACTCTGGTGGGCGAGGGTAAGTTAGGCGATTTGGAAACGCCTTTGCGTAACTCAGCATTTCAGCAAATGATCGAGGAGGGTTATGCAGGGTTTGCTCATCATGGATAAACACTAATTGCCCCACACCCCAAGGTGCTTCCAGACCTTCAGTCGGCTCTGAAAAATCCACATCAATTGGCAATGATTTATCGACGTATTGCCAGCTTGGCAAACCTTCAACAAAAGGACCAAACAGCAATTGGTTATCCTTCATAGATTTGAAGTTTTCGCCATTGATCCAAACCATATCAACACTGCCACCGCTGTTTTTACCTGCGGCTTTTTCTGCGATAAGTCGAGTGGTGGTCTCAGAAATATCGGTGACTTTAACGTGGTTTAGCGTCACGTTATAACGCGATTTTAGCTCTCTACTCGCCCACTGGATGTAGCGATTAATTTCTTGGCTTCCGCCCCAAGCATGAAAGTAGACGGATTGTCCGTCGGCTTGTTGTTCGATTTTTTGCCATTCACTAGCAACCGATGAGTTGGCAAAAGAAGATGTCGCGAAAGTGGTGGCTAAAATGCCAACGGTACTGAGTAGCTTTTTCATATCTATTCCGTGTTATGTCTTTTTATTCTCGTTTCCGGCGTTATTGACGTCTAAACAAGTCGCTCCGCTTTGTTACAAGGATAGTAATCCATCTCTCTCTATTATCAATGGCAATCCCAAACGGAATCACTCATTGATTCAAAGAATTATTCTCAATGTGAAGCAAAACGAAGAAAGGACAATTCTGGTGTCGTTTTAGGTATACAAGAGCGGACCGCTTGTTTGACGATATTCTTTCAAGTAATTGAAAATTATTGTCCTCAAGCAACTTCGATATGTTGATTTGGAAGACTGAACCCGCGTCGTAGACGTGGCGTTGAGGGCGTAAAGAGGGAAAGAGTTTGTCGTTTTAAACGATTTTGCTAATCGAAGAGTGCGAAACAGACATCCAGCCTGCTTTGATATTGATTAGGAGGCATAAAAAAAGCAGCCATCTTATGGCTGCTCTTAGAATATGAAATGGGACTTAGTTTACCCAATCACGCAACTGAAACGTTAGTTCGTGATCGTCATTTTTAAGCATTAGCCCTTCTTTGGTTAGCGTTATATCACTCCATTCAGTAAGAGTTTCAGACATCGCTTGCTCAATTTTCATTTGGTCATCCATACACATCTTCATGGTCATTCCCATTTTTTCGATGCGTAGTTGATTGTTTTTTAGTTCAGCTTGACCAAAGAAGTTGTTACACCCCGCGTTACCATTTGCAGTCAGATTTTCTCCGATTTCTAAGCGAGGCGCTTGCTGACGTTCTTTTAATTCGATGTTTTTACCATCAATCTGAACCAGCTCCCAATTATGGTGCTGTAAATCTTGAGCCGTAATTTCTTTCACATTGTCACCGTTGCTAGCACATGCAGTCATAAGAACAGGAAGAGAGATTGCTGTAACTAACGTTTTTAGGCTAAGCTTCATTTTATAGACTCCGTTTTTAGAAAACGTGGTAAGTATAGGTAATAAAACACTGTTTTTGTCAGCATAAGGTAATAGTTTCGTATTACTGTGACAGAGTCCAGTTTATATACTCAAACGGCTTCAAGGTGCAAGATGTATAGCACTGTTGGGAGCGTATATTGAAGTCGTTATAATATCATTACAGCACAGCGAGCAAAAAACGGTTAGAGCATGGAGCAACTAGAGTTTTTTACCGTCCCAAACCCTTGCGTTGGTATTTGTAGTGTGGACGAAAAAGGGTATTGCAAAGGATGTATGCGTAAAAGAGAAGAGCGATTTAACTGGCTCACTTATACGCCTGCTCAACAGTTGCATGTAATTAAGCTATGCCGTCAGCGCTATAGAAGAAAGGTATTGGCAGGGAAGGGAAAGGCAGAAGAGTCTCAAGAAGAATTATCACCACAGCAAAATCTCTTTTAAATTTCGAATTATCCCGGCTCGGCAATAATCAATGATGAGCCGGGACTGTATTAGCTCTTACTATGCGGTGCGTGTAAGGCAAACTCGTTAAATTAGCACTACTTCATTGACCAACGGTCACTGACCCATCCCCCAGCATGTTCGTCAAAGTGGCTTCCTGAAAATCGATGATTGAATTCAACATCTAATTTACTTGTCGGGCGTTCATCCATCAGCTGATGAATGTATCTCGCCATAGGATCCGTGCAAGCTTCGCGCTCTCTACGGGTAACCACTTCTTTGATCATTTGAAGTCTGTAGCTATTGCTGGCTCGTTTCATTTTTGACCTCCTGAACTCGATGGCAGCAGTTTGAACATATTGACGTCCAGATCGCTGCTCATTGGTGAACGCTTGGCGGCGAATCACCTTCGTTTTAGGTCAAAAAGACAAATTGTTTGAGAGCAGTGTTTGTAACGCCATTCACATCTTTCCTAGAATCATCCACTAAGCTACGAAACTTCATAGCGAAAAGTTAGTTGATGAATCTGTATTTTCGAAAGACCTTATCAAACATAGAAGCCCAGCACATGGGCGTCAACAACACAAATGAATAATTTTTGAACACTTTATGAAGGGCGATAATTTTCAGCACTTTAACGAAAATAAAAAACCGAAGCGTCACGCTTCGGTTTTTAGGGAGGCTCTGACGGAACAACTTCTAAAAGCGCTTCACGTCAGAGTGTAAGGTGTTTTTAGCTATTAGTTGCTGGGCAACCTTTCACAGCTTGACCGTTACTGAAATACTTGATGTTTTCTAAGTTCTTGTTGTAGCTATCCGCAGAGATCTGTGGGTTATTTACGAAGAACTCACGTAAAACGTATGCATCGGTTAGCTGGGTAGATTGAACATCGATGATTGGATAGTTATCGCCACCAGCAGCACTGAAGCTGATTACAGAGAATGTGTACGTTGCGTCTAGATCGAAGCCTTTATTGTTAATGTCGGTAATGGTTACTGAGCCAGCATCACAATCTACATCTAAAGTGATGTTATCTAGTTGAGCGTAAGCACCAGAGCCTGCAGATTTCGTTGCTACGACATCAAGGTACTCTTTTACTTCTTGACCAGTCATTGTCGCTTTAGTCACGAAGTTACCGAATGGTTGCACTGTTAGTACGTCACGGTAAGTGATGTCACCATCTTGGATTGAATCACGCACACCGCCAGAGTTCATCACACCAAAGTCAGCACCTACCGTTTTGTAAGTACGGTATGCCTCGCCCAGTAGATGACCTAGGTTAGTTTGTTGAGAGCGAACTACGTTACGATCACCTTCTAACTTACCCGTTGTATTAGAAATCTTCTCATCTAATAACTCTTGACCTTGCTGTTGGTATGGCAGTAGTAACGCTTTTACCGTCGCATCTTGTTGAATGCGTTCACCGATCACTTCATCGTTGTCGTCCAAAAGGTTTACAGGAATCAGTGCGTAATTCGCTAAGTGAAGCTTGCCGTCGTAATATTCAAAGTCCGCACGACCCACATATTTACCCCACTCATGCGCTTGCATAATCCAAGTGCCTTTTTGTTGGTCTGGCGCGCAATCATCACCAGGTTTGAAATCAGCATACTCATTGGTACCTGGCTCCATACACACTGGGTTTTGTGAGTGACCACCGATGATAGCGTCTAGTTGTCCCTCTTCAAGAGAGCGAGCGAGCTTCACGTCCCCTGGTGCTTCACTACCATTATTACCATCTTGGTAGTGACCCATGTGCGTCGTTGCAAATACTAGATCTACTTTTTCGTTTTCTTCGATTTCCTTAAGTACTTTTTTGATTTCAACTTGAGGGTCTTCGAAGTGGATGTTTGATACGTTGTCTGGATTGACTAGCTTCGCCGTGTCCTGGGTGGTTAGACCAATTACAGCGATCTTAAGGCCGTTGATAGTAAATACTTTGTAAGGGTCGAAGTAACGCTCATTGGTATCTTTCTTATAGATATTCGCAGCCAGCATAGGGAAGTCAGCTAGCTCAGCTTGCATATCGAGAATATCTAGTGAGTTATCAAACTCGTGGTTACCGACAGCCATTGCATCGTAACCAAGTAGGTTCATCCCCACGAAGTCTGGAACCGCATCTTGCATGTCTGATTCTGGTACGCCGGTATTAATATCACCGCCAGATAGCAGAATGGTTTCACCGCCTTTTGCTTCGACTTCTGCGCGAATAGATTCGATTAAAGTGTGACGCGCAGCCATGCCATATTCGCCGTCGCTGTTATGCCAAAAGCGACCGTGGTTATCGTTAGTGTGGAGAACGGTGAACTTAGTACAAGAATCTGCTGTCTCGCAGGTTACTGGAGAATTATCGCTGTCTGAGCCGCATCCTGCTAGCGCAGCGCCCACTGCCATTACCAAAAGAGATTTGGAAAACTTCATAAGGGATCCTTTCTTTGTGATTTTGTTATTGTTACGGCGTGAAATATACGGAATTAATGTGAAACTTTAGTGATCTATCTCTTATTTATACTTCTATCGGAGACATGAATTAATAAGCCTGCAAACTACGTCTCCAATTAAACAGAAATAGTTTTTAGTATATTGAAATTAGAGGGAGGGGGTTATTTTGTGAAGTGGCCAATTGAATGAATGTGGTTTGTGTGAATCAATGCGCATTTTTGCGAAGTATAGCGCTGATTTTGGTGATTATTTTGCCAAGTTCATGTTTTTCTTAGCAGCCATGACACAAATCGTTATAAATTTTCGCTCTGATGATGAGGGAAATGTTTTGTATATAAAATGATCACTGTAAAACCCAAACTCGTTTGATCTTGGCTTACTCTGTTTAATACAACCAGAAAGGGTATTTCTCTCTTTACTATAATTGCGACCGTTTAGAAATCTTATGCCTTAGATATCGTTTATTTATTCTTATTCGATACCTTACCGTGTTTATCCCGCTTTCGATACCCGGATGTTAAAACAAATAGATTCAATCTAATGAGCGAAAGTGAAACGTAAATAACGTGGCGTTTTCTCGAATATTACGATGTGCACTATCATTGAATTAATGAAAATGAAATGGAGTAATGTAAAGCGTTGCATCTGTGGCTGCTCGCTTTGAGCTTCGATTCAAAGAGTAAGGTTGAAAGAATTTGTAAGTGGCGAATTTTAAGAAAGGATAGTAATGAGATACACAGTAAGGAACGCAGTCAGAGAGGAAGCAACTCAAATCGCCAAGATACATGTTGATTCGTGGCAGGTAGCATACAAAGGGTTAATGCCACAGAGCTACATCGATCAGTTTACGATTGAGCGCCGAGAAAGGATGTGGACGCGAGTCATGACTGAGCAACTGGCCCAATTGATCGTGGTTGAGAGACAAGGGGAAATCGTCGGCTTTTTAAGTTACGAACTACCTAACCACACCTGTGAAGATAAAACGGCGTGGGTAACATGTTGCTATGTCTCTCCTTTGCATTATGGGCAAGGGGCAGGGAGTGCATTGTTAGATGAACTAGAAACGCGTCTACTCTCTACGCCCGTTATGCAGATAAGCTTGAAAGCACTGGATACCAATAAACAGGGGCTTAACTTTTACAAGAAGTGTGGTTTTGTGCGTACTGGAGAGGAAGAGGCGGAAATCATTGACCGTATGACGCTGACGGATCTCACTTTAGTGAAGTACATTGCCCGTTCGTAAATCAATTGTTATATGCCACATATAGTAAAACCCCGGAGGTGGTAAGACTCCGGGGTTTTGAAATTTTTTAGATGTCTCGGTTGGTAAGTCCGATTATCTTGAATGCAAAAGGTTTGGATTTAATCCGATTAATTCCTTGGTAGGGAATTAGATACGGATGAAGTCCATGTGTTCAACTTTTGGCTTGAACGCGTGACGTTGAACGTCTTGTGGCTTAACTTTAACTTCTTTGCCATCGATAACTAGAACTAGGCCTTCGTAGAATTCAGGCTTGTCCATTTGGTTTACGATGTCGTCGTGGTTAAGAACGATAGCTACTGCTGCTTCTTCACCGCCGTATACAACTGCAGGGAATTTGCCAGCGTGACGTAGGCGGCGGCTCGCACCTTTACCTAGTTCAGTACGTACTACTGCTTCGAATTTCATAGTATTTACTCTCAAATTAGTAAAAATCAAATGTTCACAATCAACAATGCGACCTTGTTGTTCGTGGTAAAGCTTGAAACAGGAACTGTTCAAGCGAGCGCGGATACTATCATTCCACTTATAAATGGGCAACCCAAATCGTACCCAAATCAACAAAAAGGTATGATTTATCTGGGTGTAAGGCTATCCCTTTTAACGCTTTGCTTGGATTTTGTTCACATCGGCTTCATTTTCATCGGTTTACTAATCATGGTCCGAAGAACAAAGTTTATGCGTTATATGCTTTATGTTCGGCTGAGGTGTAAGACTAAAGATGCTTTTAAGCCACCTAAAGCGCTCGCTTCCAGTGTTAATTGACCTCGGTAACTGTGTGCCATTTCACTGACTATATTTAGACCAAGACCTGACCCAGGGGTTGCTTCATCCAATCTAACGCCTCTCTTGATTACTTGACTCAGTTTCTCTTTAGGGATGCCTGGCCCATCATCTTCAATGATGATGTGTATATTGTCTTTATCCTGAGAGGAGTGCACACGAATCATGTTGTTGGCCCACTTATAGGCATTTTCAAGCAAGTTACCCAGCATTTCGTCGAGATCGGTCTGCTCTACCGCTACATTCAGCTCTGAATCAAGTTCATTAATTAAGGAGATATCTCGGCTCGCATACACTTTATCAAACGCCATTGAGATAGCATCCACACGCTCTGCTGGGTTCGATTTCACTGATAAAATATTCATAGACCCCGCCATGCGGGCACGGCCCAGATGGTAATCGATATGATCTTGTATTTGATTGATCGGAGTACGCAGACGGGATTGCGTATTAGGTTCTAACGTCTGTACTTCATTTTTTAGGACAGAAAGGGGGGTTTTTAGCGCGTGTGAAAGATTGCCTGCATGATTCCTAGCTCGTTCTAACAATTCCTGATAATGGAAAAGCAGAGCGTTGAGGTCGAAGATAAGAGGAGAAATCTCTTTCGGATAGGTTTCTTCTAGACTCTTTTTGTTACCAGACTTCAGCTCGGCCAACTCTTTTTGTAACTTTGTAAGCGGACTCAATGACCATGCAATTTGCAGCAAAATGACGGCAAGAACCCCTGCGAATAATAAGCCTAAAATAAGCCAGAGTTGCCCGATTAGCGTTTGCAGGGTGCTTTTGATAGGCTCTTCGTCAATACCAATAATGATATGGATAGGCCCATCGTAATCTGGTAAGTACAGAGCTTTTTCTATGGTAATCAGCCTTTCGCCTCTCGCGCCGTAAGCATCGTTATCCAGACCTTTGTATTCGATTTTTTTGTCCCACAAAGAACGAGAACGCTCGAGACTCGTCTCAGTAGAGGCACTCCAATATAAACCACTGTAAGGTCGGTTAAATCGAGGATCTGAGAGCAGAGCAGCGAGTGAGAGGTGCCCAGTCTCATCGACTTCTAACTGAGCGGCGATTTCATCCATAAAAATGCTCAGCTGTGAGCGAGTGTCGTCAACCATATAGTTGTACACTTGGGTCGGTATCGTCACACCAGCTGCGAGGATCATTGCCGTCAACCAAACGATCGCCGCTAAAACGAGGCGACTTTTGATACTCAGTCGTTTTATTGCGTTCAACGGTAGCCTGTTCTTATTCGGCATTTAATTGGTATCCCAACCCTCGGACAGTTTTTATGATCTTTGGCGCGATTTTTTTGCGAATTCGGCCGATAAAAACTTCGATTGTGTTGGAGTCACGATCAAAGTCTTGTTTGTAAATGTGCTCGACGAGTTCGGTGCGAGAAATTACTTTTTCTGGGTTATGCATAAAGTAAGCGACCACTTTATACTCCAGCGCCGTTAAGCTTACTGCTTGCCCTTGCCACATGACTTTAGAAGTGCGCGTATCCAAGCTCAAGTCGCCAATTTGCATCACAGGAGAGGCGTTACCTGATGCTCTTCGCAGTTGTGCGCGAATACGAGCGATAAGCTCAACCATTTCAAACGGCTTAGTGAGGTAATCGTCTGCACCTGCGTTTAGACCTTCAACTCTCTGCGTTAGGGTATCGCGAGCACTCAGGATAACGACAGGGGTATTGATGTTTTCATCACGAATGCCT
The DNA here is from genome assembly GCF_002105475.1 of Vibrio sp. ArtGut-C1. Classification (NCBI taxonomy): domain Bacteria; kingdom Pseudomonadati; phylum Pseudomonadota; class Gammaproteobacteria; order Vibrionales; family Vibrionaceae; genus Vibrio; species Vibrio sp. ArtGut-C1. The sequence continues at coordinate 58,949 of NZ_NCTH01000006.1, forward strand.
TTTAGCACGGTGAGGCCATCCAATTTCGGCAGTCCTAGATCAAGAACAATAGCGTCCCATTCTTCCGATGTCGCGCGATACAGAGCGTCTATGCCATCTTGAGATAATTCTGGTACCCAGCCGGTACTTTCTAATGTTTCGATGATTTGCTCGCCTAAACGAGGGTCATCTTCAACGACAAGTATTTTCATATTGGTGATTCTTATTATGTTTGGAGTGTTATCGACGTAAGCTACGCATTGAGTCGGGATTACGCATTAGACCAGTTTAGTTGTTTTGTGGCTTTAACGCTTTGTTAAAGCTGCGACCTTTGATCTCAAGCATTTCCAGCGTGGCGGCGTCATACTCAACTTTCAGGACGCTATTGTTGTACAGAATTTTCAATTCATACACCCAAGCATCATCATCTTCTTCAAGCTCGACCTTGATGATACGGCCGTATAGGTCGTTTTCTACTGCGGCGTAAAGTTCCGAAAATGGTCGTATATATCCTTGTTGAACCGCGCGATAGACCTCATCTTGATCTTCATCGAATTCGATGCGTGTTCCAGGCTTTTCGACATCTTGCACGATGGCGTGACCATTTTGTGATGCATAGTAGTCGTCATGCTTGGCGAAACTTGGTGCACACATCAATGTCGTGATAAGGCCGAAAAGTAACGCAGAATGTTGAGAAGTCGTTGCTTTATACATAGTCAAACCTTTTCTAGAACGTTAGCCGCAGTATATCGGATATAGATGAACAGAGAGTGAATCATCGAGTTCAGTTTTACTAAATGTTGCAGAGGTTATTTCAACTCGTCTTCAAAAATTTTGTCTCGCAATTTCCAAAAGCGACCGGATTTCCTTGCAATAACAAACTGAGGCAAACGGAAACGATGTTGATTGGCAACAACACGTGTCGGTGAAGCCTCTTCAAAAGGGCGATGCTTGTCTGCCAAGTGAGGGCGCACAAATTGGTCTTTAAACGTTTGTTTTTGTTTTTTGGTACTCAATGACCAAAACTCATGAACTAACGCATTGCCTTCGCCTTGGTATGGTTCGCCAGAATATGTCACCTTGAGTTGAGATTTACCATCACTGGACTTGAATACTGACAGGTCCATTTCTGTGCATTCAAATATCAATGCATCTTTCAGATTAAGGGCTTCTTTTAATTTTTTATCTGGATCAACAAGCGTTGCGTCACACTCATGACAAATGCGCGCAGCAATATCGTTGTCGGCACCACATTCACCACAGTATTTGGCACGAAAACGGTAGCCACAGTGTTCACGCTCGCCTGTGTCTTCATCTTCAAAGTAACCCTGGCAACGTCTGCCAAAGTGTTCAACCAAGAAGCCGTTACTATCCAACTTACCCCAGAAGTTGTTATTGAATCCGCAAGCCGGGCAGGGAATCGTGATAATTTCACTGTCAGAGTCTGGTTTGGGATCACCGACTTCAGGTTGGTATAAATCGTAGCTGTTGCCTGCATAATCAAGCACTAAACATTCTGATTTTCCGTCTGATAAGCGTAATCCTCGCCCTACAATCTGCTGGTATAAACTGACTGACTCTGTTGGTCGCAAAATCGCGATTAAATCGACATGCGGCGCATCAAACCCGGTAGTCAGTACCGAAACATTGACCAAATATTTTATTTGACGATTCTTGAACGCTTGGATGATCGCATCGCGCTCCGGCGTAGGTGTATCACCAATGACGATTTCAGTTTCGCCTTCAGGCAGTAAACTGTGGATCTCTTGTGCGTGTCGGACAGTCGCGGCGAAGATCATGACACCTTGACGTTCTCTCGCATATTGCATGATTTGCTCAACAATTTGCGGAGTGGCGCGTTTGGCTTTATCGATCACCATGTCCATTTCTGCTTCTTTGTAGCGTCCGGTGTTTGCGGGTTTCAGTTGCGAGAAGTCGTAAGACAAAACGGGCGCGTCCATCATGCGGGCTGGAGTGAGGAAGTTTTCGTCGAGCAAGTAACGGATCGGCAGTTCGAAAATACAATCGCGGAAGAATCGAGGCTCTTCGGTGCGTACTTGACCTCGGGTGTGATACTGATAAATCCAGCCCATTCCTAAACGATAGGGCGTTGCAGTTAGTCCCAGCACCTTAATGCCTGGGTTCAGTTCTCGTAAGTGAGTAATAACTTTTTGGTAGCTGCTGTTTTTGTCATCCGGCACACGATGGCACTCATCAATAACGAGCAGAGAAAACTGGTTTTTGAACGAATCTAAGTTACGCACCACCGATTGAACCGAAGCAAACACGACTTGCTGGTCAGTTTCTTTTCGCCCCAATCCTGCTGAGAAGATGGAACCTTTTAAACCATAACCTTCATACTTCGCGTGGTTTTGCTCGACTAGCTCTTTAACGTGAGCGAGGACTAACACTCTCCCTTTCGCAAGGCGAGCAAGCTCTGCGATCACCAAGCTTTTTCCGGCACCAGTAGGCAGTACGATCACTGCTGGTGTCGAGTGTTTACGAAAGTAGTGAATGACGGCTTTAACCGAGTCGGCTTGATAAGGGCGAAGTGTGTACATGAAAATATGTGAAATTGCTCAACTATTCGAACGAGGAACGCTATAATACCTGACTTTTATACCCAAGTGACCTTTAAACCGAGATTTGGAGGTTACTTGGGTATAATTCAATGAGGTATTCATGCGTTTAGATAAATATTTGTGTGACGCTCTGGGTGCAACACGCAAACAGGCAACAAAGATCATCAAAAGTGGTGACATCACCGTTGACGGTGAGGTTCAAAAAAGTGGTGCATTTAAAGTACCTGAAGGTGCGGAAGTGATGTGGGAAGGCCGTGTTATTGGTGCTCCTGGTCCTCGTTACATTATGTTGTACAAGCCTGCTGACTTTGTTTGTTCACATGAAGATGGCTACAACCAAACTGCATTCGCATTGCTCGATGAGCCTAAAATTGAAAACCTTCACTTTGCAGGCCGATTAGACGTAGACACAACCGGTTTGGTGTTGATTACGGATGATGGTAAGTGGTCTCACCGTATTACCTCACCTAAGCATAAGTGTGAGAAAACGTACCGTGTTTGGCTTGTCGATGCGATTCAGCCTGATTACGCGGAAAAGCTCGAACAAGGCATCATTTTGCGCAATGAATCAGAAGCAACATTACCTGCTCGTTTGGAGATCGTGAACGAGGCAGAGAATGAAGTATTGTTAACTATTGTGGAAGGTAAGTATCACCAAGTGAAACGCATGTTTGCGGCGTTAGGAAATAAAGTTGAGTACTTACATCGTGAGCGTATTGGTTCGATTGAACTCGATGAGGCTCTAGAACCTGGTGATTATCGCTACCTCACGCAGGAAGAAATTGATTCTATTTGGAATTAATTATCGGCATGGGAAATTCTTTAGTTCCCAATTGGAACTAGTTTTTTGGTAGGAATTGGCTCAAAATTAATTTTCCTACCAAAATTAGTGCCTAGACAATTCCGGTGTGCTTACTCATCTGAGTGATATGCCTTTGCATTTAGCTGAGCCATGCATACTCTTATTGCAAAGCCTTCGGCTGTGGTGAGTAAATGGTGGAATCAATTCCATTGCATTGTGTCTATTTCTCATAAACACACTTCGCTTTCACACGCTTTTCTATGTCGAGTTCGTCAAGGTCACACCTTGGTACATATTTGCCCTTATGATTCTCGAACGTTGATAGAACAGACCTTTGGCTTCTAGATTCAACGATATGAGAACCGTCCGTTACGTTCACTTTGCTCTGAAAGTATTGACGAAAGGGCTCCAACAAGAGGTAAAAGAATGACAGAAAAAGCGCAAAGCGCTCCGCAATCCCAAATCAGTTTTCTATTGTTTCTTGTATTAGGAGCGATTGGTGCTTTGACGCCTTTGGCGATCGACATGTATTTGCCTGCAATGCCAACCATCGCGAAAGATTTGGGTGTTGCGCCTGGTGCGGTTCAGATTACGTTGACGGCATATACGGCAGGTTTTGCGATTGGCCAGTTAATTCACGGGCCGCTTGCCGATAGTTTTGGCCGCAGACCTGTACTGATTTTGGGTGTGCTTTTCTTTGGATTAGCGGCGGTAGTGAGTGCGACCACAAACGGCATTGATGCATTGACTTATGTGCGAACAGCGCAAGGTTTTGCTGGCGCGGCAGCGGCGGTCATTATCCAAGCCGTCGTGCGTGACATGTTTGACCGTGAAGACTTTGCCCGTGCAATGTCTTTCGTTACCTTAGTGATCACCATGGCACCCTTGGTTGCGCCTATGATAGGTGGTCACCTAGCGATCTGGTTTGGTTGGCGTTCGATCTTTTGGGTGTTAGCCATTTTCGCTGTGGTGGTAATTCTACTGGTACTTTGGAAAATCCCAGAGACGTTGAAACCAGAAAATCGTCAGCCGCTTCGTTTTCGCACTACGATGAGAAACTACGCCAGATTATGCTCCAACCCTGAAGCGATAGGTTTGATGCTTTCTGGAGCGTTTTCATTTTCCGGAATGTTTGCATTCCTGACTGCGGGCTCGTTTGTTTATATTGATTTATATGGTGTTCGACCAGACCACTTTGGTTATTTATTTGGTTTGAACATTGTTGCGATGATCATCATGACCAGTATTAATGGTCGCTTGGTGAAGAAAGTTGGCTCTCATGCCATGCTTCGTTTTGGGTTGTTCGTGCAACTTTTGGCGGGGATTGGTTTATTCGTAAGTTGGTTAATGGACTTCGGATTATGGGGTATCGTACCTTTTGTTGTGCTGTTTATCGGTACATTGTCGACGATAGGTAGTAACGCGATGGCGCTGCTTTTAAGTGGCTACCCATCAATGGCGGGTACAGCATCGTCTCTGGCGGGGACGTTAAGATTCGGTATCGGCTCATTGGTTGGCGCGCTGGTGGCATCACTACCAGGTAATGTGGCGTGGCCGATGATCATTGTGATGTTTGCTTGTTCTGTGCTTTCAGCACTGTTTTATTGGACTTTAGGAAGAAAGGCGTAATGTCGAATTACACCAAAGAAATTCAAAACTTAGTTAACTCAGCACTTGAAGAGTTAGATCAAGAGCATCGCTCAGGTAAGTTAGCCAATGCACCTGTTGCGAATAACCATTATTTAGTGCGCTGGGTTACCAAAGCACTTAAATCTCAGCGTTTCGGTCGAGCCGTAGGCGATGATTTAACACGTTGGCAAAAAGCGGGTCGTTCAAAGGGTAATGACGCTGGTTTGTTGTTTATCTTCAAGCGTATTTCCGCTTTTTACGCTCAGTTTTTTCCTGAAGATGAAGATTCAAAAGTGATCAAAGACTCTGACGTCGAAGCATTTTTAGATGTGATGGAGCAAGCGGGTTGGGAAGTATCAACGTCTGAGCAACTTGTTGGTTGTGGCAAAATCCAAATCTTCACGGAAGGTCAAAACTCTTTGGCGCTATGTGCAGATCAATGCGAAAGCTGCTTCGACGGCGAGCTGCTCGTCAAACCAATGAGTTGGTTTGTACGTGGCAACCATGCTGAGTTTGTTGAGAAAGCAGCGCAAGCGGGCTTTATGGTGCATAAAGTGACGGACTACAAATCGATGGTGAAATACCACGGCGAGTACCTTATCTTTCCTGCAAACGAAGGTAACCAATTGGCTGAGATTCCGTTGAGCTTCCAAGCTTAATAAACTTCTCACAGCAGTAGAATTGAAATACGAAAGTATCAGGCGTTTGAAACGTCTGATACTTTTTTTGTTACGTCACTCTGTATTTAAAAGCGATATTTCCAATAGACGCCGCCATATAAACCTTCATAGCTTTGCAAAACGTCGCCCATCGTTTCGGTTTCGTTATTAAACAAGTAATCCTCTTCTGAGTAGTCTTCATAACGGAGGTTAAGCTGCACGTTTTGGTTTTCAGATACTTCATAGTCAGCGATGACTTCAAATCGGTACGAGTTCGCCTCGTTATCAGGATATTGGTAGCCACCAGATGTGGTTGAAGATTTCCCATCAGTTTGGCTGTAGCTGTAATCAAACGAGATAGAAAGTTTGTCGTCTAGTAGCTGCTCTTTACTCACACCAAAGCCAATGGTAGTGATGTCATCTTTGAGTTTGGTGGTGTAGCGATTCCAACCGACAACGTCAGAGTTTGCTTGTTGTTGCTCGGAGCGGATGACCTGTTGATTGTAAAAAACATGCCCGTTTAGTCCGTCGAGTAAAGTGAAGTTGACGCTGATATCGTAGCCGTAATCTTCTCCTTCGCTTAAACCTATATCGGGTTTAACATAGTCGTCGTTTCCGTACCAAAGCTCAGCAAGTAACTGGACATCGTTTGTTACGTCATAGCCGCCGTCGCCACGGAGCTCAATCCTCTCTTTATCGGCTAAATAGTATTGGCGCAAATTAGGCGAGTCGCTGCTGTCGTCCTGCCAATCAGAGCCATCGCGAAAAGAGTAGGAGACTTTACCGCCTAATTGCCACGGTCTACTTGGTCGGTACTGGGCTCCAACAAAAACGCGTTGTTCATCGGTACGTTTCCTATCAGCATAACTTCGCTCATCTTGTCTAAAATGGTAACCCGTATTCACTTTTACATCAGAAGTAACACGATGCTTGAGTGTTGCTTCCAGTTTGGTTTTGGTGTGGTCGTATTTTTCTCTCGTCGATCCGATGATGGTGTTTCTATCGGAGTTATCGTCTTTGTCTGAATAGTCCGCAGAAATGGCGAAAGCAGTGTCTCGCGAAAGTTTGTTGTGGTAATCCGCGCTCATTTGCCAAGTGTTAGTTTCGCCATGGAATGTATTGGAGTTAACGGGGGACTGCGGGAATGGATTTAACCCGCCTTCAGAAGACGTCTGTGACCAAAGTAAGCGGCCACTGAACGTTTGTTGATTCAACCGATAATTCCCCGTGACAGCAAACTGGTGAAAGTCGTTGTCAGGCTCATACGCGAGGTGGTTAGCGTAAGGATTGGTAGTGCTGCCGTAATAAAGTGCGGACTTGTCATTTCTAAAAAACGAGCCGCGATACGCAATATCCACCAGCCACAAATCTTCCATGTAGCTTACTCCTACTTGAGTATTTAAGGTTTCATGTTCGACGGCTTTGGGTATGAATCCCGGCGCGTTGGCGTAACCCGGAATAGTCGATGAATAAAGCGAAGTTGTGCCTTCTTTACGTTCGTGCTTCATGGATGCATATGGCTTCCATGGCGTATGTGGTGTGTACTTGAGTTCTAACTTAAACGTCTCTCGCGTCACTGAGTTTTCATATTTCGATAGGTCACCACTGACGAATGCATCCTCTCTTGGATGATACGCACTGAGTGAGGACTGATTCCAGAAATACGGCTTTTCACTATAACTGCCGAGGACACGTAATCCGTCGTACTGCCCCATTTCCCACTGCAGTAAGAAGCGTTGCAAACCAAGATCTTCGACGACGATTCGATTGTAGAACCCATCGTCTTCATATTGTTCGATATCGGCGTTTAGGCTCGCGTTAAAGTGTTTATTGTCAGAGTTTGTACCGTAAACGGGTGGATTCCAATTATAGAATCGCGAGGAACCATCGTTGTTAAGGTAACCGACGCCAGCGCTGACTTCTCCACTCCACGTGCCGTCGCTGCTGCATCCACTGCACTGCCAGCGGCTAGTGTCGGCTGGTTGAGAACGTTGTAACGAATAATCGTTGGCGTGTGCTTGCACAGCAAAAGCAAGGGAAATAGCGATGCACAGTTGAGATAGTTTCATGCCTCCCTCCTAATAACTTAATGTTTGACCACGTGGGTGGTTAGAGCCATGCACTTGATTGTGGCAGTTCAAACAACTTCCGCCGCGCACTCTCAAGTCGTTTTCAGGAATGGCTACGTTTGCATGTGGCACACGGTGACATTCCTGACATAGCATTGGCAGCCGTTTATTGAGCAGGGCTTTGTTCACTGAACCATGAGGTGTGTGGCAGGATGTACAATCTTCAGTTACAGGCTCATGCTCCCATAAGAATGGGCCGCGTTTTTCTGCATGACACTCGTAACAAGCGTTATTGACGGTTGACCAGTTCAGGCTTGCTTCATTTAATGCCTGATGTGGATTGTGGCAGCTAGAACAAGTCATGACGCCGTCAATGATAGGATGACGACTGCGTTTGTGGATATCCGATTTGGTGCGGGAGTGGCAATCGGTGCATTTGTCTGCTTGCATTTCGGCAACCATCATCGGATCGTTTTTTTGATGCAGTTGGTGACAGCTTGCACAAGACAGCCCTTCAAAAGCGTGCTCACTGCTATGCCAAGTCGAGCGTTTCGCATCTTGGTGGCAAGATAAACACACGCTGTTTTGCTTTTCGGCCGGAACAGGGGAGTTTGGCCCAAAGGTGATCATCGGCTCACGAACTTGTCCTTTTCGCGGATTGCGCGCGTGATTGTTTGCTGGGCCATGGCATGCTTCACATTGTTTATCATTCATTGGCCCATGCAAATTCGCTGACTTGCCGTGGATGTTGTCGAAAATACCGGTTGCAGGTTTGTCTGAGGTATCGTCATGGCAACGAAGGCAGCCATCTGCTCCACGGCGTGAGTATTTCCCCTCAGAAAATTTGGTGTCCAATATAGTTTCAATTTCTTCTTGAGTTAACGTCGCCGCTTTGGGTTCTGGCTCGGCGACATCTTCCGAACTGACGGTGAAGATGACGCCTAACCCAAGTATCCCAGCTACCAACCACCGCAGAAACATTGCTTTCATAGCTCTTCCTTTTCTTGTCCTTAATTGTCAAAGCATTGTGTTCAATGACGAATTCAACGGTAGTCGTATACCTTGTGAACCTTATCTACCCCTTGTGACTGACCAATGGCATGGCAAGTTGCACATTGCTCGGAGCCCATGGCTTGTGCTGCTGTGTCTGCTCCAAATACGGCGCCGTGATTCAGCATATGGTTCAGAGTCGCATCTCCTGCCACACTATTCGGGTCAGCATTAGCTAAAGATGACTCTAGGTGACACGCGCCACAGGCGACTAATGCAGGACTAAAGTACTTACCACTCGCCAGAGAAGGGCGCGTATTTTGTTGGCTAGGTAAGTTGTATTGAGCATTGGTATGGCAGGCCTCACAGTTGTTGACTGCGCCAGGGAAAGGCGCTTCACCGCTATGAGCGGAGCCAAAGGCGTGGAATGAGTGTACGTGGTACTTTAGATCAGCCGCCATCCCAGGATAAAACGCAGAACGTTCAGAGTTATGGCAATTTTTACATTGTTGGAAGTCGGTGGCGGTATGTGGATGCTCACCAAGCTTATGGATAGTCAGCTCTTTGTGACAATCGTTACACGATGAAATGTCCGCGCCCACTGGCAGTTTGTGTTGCTTGTTGATACCAGACACATCAAACGAGCCGGATGCGTTATTGGCGGCAATGACGAAAGGCGATTTGATAAGATCGATGCCTTCAAACGTGACGCATTCGGCGAGCTCGCCATCTCTACGGTTGGCGCAAAGTGGCATGTCGGCGATGTTAACCGTCAACGTAGAGTTGGAGATTGGCTTAATCGCAGCGTCAGTGAAGTCTTTATGACACAAGAATAGGCCTTCTCCTTGAGCCTCACAGCCGTCACCAAGTGCGCCATCATCGGCGACGTTGAGACTGTTGTTTGCGACCATCGGGCCTTGGCCGTTATCCCAGTTCAGCAACAAATTGAGGTGGCCATGTTCATTGATGAAAGGTGTCAGTTCGTCGATGGATCCAATACCTGTGCCCGCTTTCGACACTCTTAGTTCAACCTCAAACTGGTCATCAATAAATCGCGCGCTTTCAACGTTGATTTCAAGCGAATCACGTGCCTTTGCAAGATTCTCTAAACGCATTACGTGAACAGTTTTAGCACTTCGGCTCGCGTCTTGGCCGATGATTGGATCGCCATTGTCATCTCGGTCATAAGGTCGGTGACAGCCCGAGCAGGAGTTTTGTGGCTCGCCGTTTCTTACCCAAGCCGTACCGACTTGGTTATCATGCGCGCCTCTGTCTCGGTACAAGTGACAGGTCTCACAGGCAACTTGACTTGGGTGTTCAAACCAATTGTTGGCGTCTGATGCTTTCGCGACATCGGTTGAATGGCAGGTTGTACAGTTGCGGGCATCTTGCGGGAAAGGGTTGCCTTCAATGACTAAACCATTGATGTCGGTAACGAGCACGTCATTCTCGTCGACAGGCTGTTTGTAAGTCTCGGTGTTATTTCTGTCGCTACCTAATTTGAAAACATTACCGTGGTATTGATGAACAATGGCAGCGAGAGGGCGTCTGGCTGGCGCAGCGCCAGGGTTACTGTCATTGTGGCAAGCGGTACAAACGGCAATGTTGTTATCAATTGAGCGATAGCCCGGTCCATGATGAAGCGGTTCGCCCATATGACAGTTTTCACAGGTGCCTGTTTCAATCACATTGCGGGAGACAGCCGTATCTGAACTTTCTTGCGGCACCCATTCAAACACGTAGGTAAAACCGTTGCCTTGCTCGCCATACGCCATGACGATTCGGTGGAGTTTATTCGCATCCCAAGCGATAAAACCATTGTTGCTAGAAGAGTCGGCAGTATAAGGATCGGACACTTTCAAAACGTCAGGAATGGCAAACGTGTAGCGATATCCCTCGTCTGTTTTTACTAATGTTCCATCCCAAACACTCTCCATGCTGGCACGGTTATTTGCGGTATTACTTGAGTGATGGAAACTCTTCCAATAAGTGTTGCCATGGCGCCCATTGAAGGCAAAGGCTGGATCGCTCGAGTTTTGTGTATCGACACGAGAGGGCATTGCTTTAAGAAGTGCGATGCGAAAATCTTTCGTTTCGTCTAGCTCATGAGGTCTGTCACTGCCGTCTTTAACGGTAAAATCGACCACCAGTTTGGTTTCTCCGGTTTCTTGAGTGACCAATGATGGCTTGGAAACACTGATCTCGAAATCACCAAGTGCAGGTGGTGGTGTATTCTGATCGTTTTTGCTGTCTGGACCACATCCGGTGAGCAGTAAAATAAAAAATATTAATGTAGCGATCGACTTTAAACCGTTCATAGTCCCTCTCGATTCGTCCTAAAGTAAGTGGGAATGCATGGGAATGGTTGAATATTTCAATAAACGATTGATTGAAATATTAATTTTATATTCAAGACAAAAGAAAAATATCCATATTTACATCGCTTGAATAAATCGAAATACATGGCTTGTAAGAGTATAGACGCAATATGAAATATTATTAAAATAAACCGCTATTTTTATGTGTGAATTTTGGGGTTGAATTTATTATCATTTTAAATCAATTGTTTGGGTTGGGTTTTCTGCTATTTAAGAGGTCGGCGCAGAAAAAGTAAGGGTATTGAACTACGCTACTTTAAATAGTTGACGGCTTAATATTTTTATCTTGGATATCGTTGGTTTTAAGTCGCGTTTATAAATTGATTTTCTTATCGTTTATTCGCTGTCTGGTTTTGATTAATAAAGATAATTACTACGGAGTCAGTCTAATATGCACCAACTAATTAAATTCTCTCTAAAATTTTCCTCGGTGTTAGTCATTAGCTCAGTTTTGGCTTCCCACAGTTTAGCGTCACCAAGTGAGCTAATTTCACAATACGAATGTGAAGCCTGTCATGGGCCAGACGGTGTTAGTTCCGACACGAATATTCCTACCATCGCAGGGATTCCCGAGTTCAACTTTTTTGACCAGATGTTGCGTTACCTTGAAGGTAGGCCTGCAAATTCTGTTAGTCACGCTTACGGAGACACGAGCAAAAAAGGCGACATGGTGTCGATAGTTAAATCTTTATCTGAGGCGCAGATTGAAGAGTTAGCAAAGCATTATGCTGGACTTGAGTTTGTGCCAGCTAAACAGTCTTTTGATCAAGCGTTAGCGATAAAAGGTAAGGCTATCCACGCGAAAAGCTGCGAGAACTGTCATTCGGATGGTGGCAGTAACGCTCTGGATGAAGCTTCGATTTTAGCTGGTCAGCAGAAGGGCTATCTCGCCACTACGTTGCAACAGTTTAAGCAAGGCAAACGCTCCGTTGATAAAAAAATGGATGAGGCGTTCAAAGGGCTTAGTGCCGATGATTTAAGCGCGCTCGTAGAATACTATGCGAGTTATCGCTAGCGCTGCTTTGGGATGAACACCAATGAGTTTATGGCGTAAACCAAACAGAAAATGGATGCTCGGCATACCAATTGGTGGCTTATTGGCGTTTATCCTTGGTGGGGCGGCCCTCAGTGTTTTTCACTTTGGTATGGATTACACCAATCGCAACGAGTTTTGTTACAGTTGCCATATTGGGATGGATACGATAGTTGAGGAGTACCAAGCATCTCCACACTTCAAAAATGCTCAGGGTGTGGTTGCCGCTACGTGCAGTGATTGCCATGTCCCTAGGGAGTTTTTTGCTAAAATCGCATTGAAAATCGGCGCTACAGCCGACATCTATCACAAACTGACTGGTGACATTACACTTGAGAATTTCGAGGCGGAGCATCGTCCGAGGTTGGCTGCTGAAGTCACACAGCAGTTTATCGAGAATAAATCAAAACAGTGTCGATATTGCCATTCTGTTGACAAGATGGATTTCGAAGCGCAAGGACGAACCGTTGCGCGTCGACATCAGATGATGGAAAGTCGAGAGCAATCGTGCATTGATTGCCATGCGGGGATTGCTCATCACCTGCCTATTTCTCTATATTCTCCAGAGACTGTTCCTCCTGAGGAGTAATACTGATACTTTCGGCTTCTTTCGCGATGGCTTTGACCATGCCTTTGAATATGAATAGATGGGCTGGCATCATGGCAAACCAGTAAAGTAGCCCGAGAAATCCCTGTGGGTGCCACCAAGCGGTGATATCCAGTTCTCGTTCATCACCATGGTCTTTGATGGTAATCTCTAAACGTCCAAGCCCTGGGCCTTTCATCCCAAAAAACAGTGAGAGGAACTGATCTTCCTCGCAGCGAATCACTTTCCAAGAGTCAATATAATCGCCGACTTTGAGCTCCGGCCCCGGAGGAGAAACGCGAATCGGTTTCCCGCCACCAAAAAAGATGTCGAGCCATTCGCGTGTGCGCCACAAAATGTTGGCAAAGTAATAGCCTTTTTCACGACTCCCGATTTTTTGAGCCACTTTCCATAATGCCGCAGCGGAGGCTTGAGTTTTTATGCTCGCACCGGCTTGTTTAGGGTAGTAGCCATACCCCGGTTGCCATCGACGAAGTGCCGCTGGCTCAAAGCCCCAAACATTACTGCGCACAAACGTGCCTTCATCTTGAATGGTATCGGATACCGCTTGCTCGTAGCTGATCAGCGTTTGCGGAAATCGTGCTTCAATCGCTTTGGAATCGGCAATGTAGTCATGCTCTAACCCCGCGAGTAATGCTTTGCCGATGTTTGCTGGTACAGAGGTGACCAAGCCGAGCCAGTACGATGCCATTTTTGGGGTAAGCAACGGTGTCGACCACAGCCGATAAGGCTTGTTGGTGATTCGGCAAATGACTTTAAACTGCTCGCGGTAGCTGAGTGTATCTGGCCCACCAACTTCATAAATTTGGTTTTCTTCTGGGGCTGATGCTTCGGCCAGCTGCAATAAATAGTGATTGAGGTTGGGTAGGGCAATAGGGTTGGCTTTTGAGTCGACCCATTTAGGCGCGATCAAAATAGGTAAGTTGTAGACAAAATCTCGCATGATCTCGAAAGCCGCGGAGCCGGGGCCAATGATGACGCCAGCACGCAATTCAGTTACTGGAACGCCAGACTGTCGGATAATTTTGCCCGTTGCTTTGCGAGCGGCTAAATGGCGCGAGTTTCCGGTTTGCGGTTGGATGGCACTTAAATAAATGACATGTTTGACACGGCTTTGCTCCAATGCGTATTTAAAGTTCAAAGCAAGGTTTAGTTCGTATTCAACAAAGTCATCGCCTTGTGCCATTCCGTGTACTAGGAAAAATACCAAGTCAAAATCGTTCACCACAGCGAGCGTGGCTTCTGCGTCGGCTAGGTCTAGATACCGCAACCTTAAATTAGGATGGGGCCGAGTCCTTGACTCCAAATAATCGATATGTCGCGCTGCGGCCGTGACGGCGTAACCTTTATCTAAGAGTAACGGAAGAAGTTGAGAACCAATGTAACCCGAGGCGCCTAGCACCAACACCTTTTTCATTATCTGTCCTTTTAATCGTTGGTGGAATAAACACCACAGAGTATAATCATGAGACACTTTCCCCATTCTATCAATAAGTTGTCGTTGGAGCGCTTGTGACTTTTCTCTCTCAACTCTCAATACATGCAGATAAAGCATTCTTACGTCGCTTATTCGCGATCGCGCTACCAATTACACTGCAAAGCATGATGTTTTCTAGCCGAAGCCTCGTCGATGTGCTTATGCTCGGCCAACTTGGTGAAGCTGAAATAGCCGCTGTTGGGGTAGCGGCGCGCGCGACGTTTGTTACTACCATCATGTTAGTTGGGGTGACGACGGGTGGTGCGTTACTGACCGCACAATATTGGGGGGCAGGCGATAAAGTCGGGGTACGTCGCAGTACGGCTTTAACATGGATGATAGCCATGGTGTTTGCCGCCATTGCCGTTGCTTTGTTTGTTATTTTCCCACAGCCAGTCATGAAACTGACTACAGACTCACAAGAAGTGATTGAGTTAGGGGCCAGCTATCTAATTATTTCATCCGTTAGCATGTTTGCTGTTGCGTGTGTCGCTAGTATGTCGGTGGGCTTGAGAGCGATGCACCAACCGGGGCTGAGCACATTTTTTAGTGGTATAGGCATTCTGTCTAATGTTTTCCTCAACTGGGTGTTAATTTTTGGTCACTTAGGTTTTCCTGCTTTAGGGATTACAGGGGCAGCCATTGCAACGGTTATCAGTGGCGCTATCGAAGTCGGTTGTCTATTTGGCTATTTATGGCTGAAGAAACACATAATTGCATTTGGTTGGGATGATATACGCGCAGGTTTGGTTGTAGACAAAATAACGCGTTTCTTGAGCCTTTCCTTACCGACCACGTTTAACTTTTTGGCATGGGCTGGTGGATTGTTCGCTTACCATGCCATCATGGGGCAAGCGGGTGTGCAAGGTTTGGCAGCGTTGTCGGTGATGACGCCCGTTGAGTCAATCGCATTGGCGATGATGATTGGCCTATCGAATGCAGCTGCGGTTTTAGTGGGTAACCAACTCGGCGCGAAAAACTTTGAACCTGTGTATTACCAAGCTTGGGCTACGGTCATTTTGAATGTGTTTATCGCATTTGTGGTCGCTGTTGTATTGATCGTGTCCAATCAATGGATCCTTAATGCGTTTAGTGCACTGACAGCGGATACTCGCCAGTTAGCTGAACAGTTTATGGTGATTCTTGCTTTAGGTGTCGTATTACGCTCGGTACCGATGATGGTCATTGTTGGGGTATTACGTGCGGGTGGTGACGTTAAGTTTTGTTTGTATCAAGACATTCTTGCGCAGTGGGTGATCGGGATTCCACTCGCGGCATTTGCTGCGATTCAGCTCGGTTGGGACCCACAATGGGTTTACTTACTCTTTTTGACCGAGGAAGTTGTGAAGTGGACGATTTGTCTGCCAAGAATGGTGAGCCGAAAATGGATGAAAAACCTTATCGGTCAATAAAGGTAAACAGAGCTTTCTGCAGCTGCAAAAATCTGCTCAATACGTCAACAAAATTAGGAACAGAAAGTGAATCGAGTTGCATTTGTACTCTCATAGTGTGATCAAGCATTCAAAATACTTTCTACTAACAGGATTTTAGTGTAGATTCTGATCCCAATTTTTAAATACCATCCGAGCGGCATAATCAATGTTAAAACTGTCAGACCTATGTAAAGGCTATGTAGATGGGGGAGAATTTCACCCTGTATTACAAGGGGCAGAATTAACATTACAGCAAGGTGACCAAGTCGCTCTGATGGGAGAAAGTGGTTCGGGTAAAAGTACTTTGCTGAACTTAATTGCCGGACTGGATACTGCAGACTCTGGTGAAGTTCAGTTTCCAAATTTTGCCATGCATGATGCGCCAGAGCATTTGAGAACCCTTTATCGCCGCAACAATATTGGTAATATCTTCCAACAGTTCAACCTGCTTCCTACGCTCAATATTGCCGACAATATTCGTTTTTGTCGTCAGTTAAAAGGTTTGCCAGAAGATAAAGAGTTGTGGCGTCAAATTCTTTCTGCTCTGGATTTAATGCCTCTGCTAGGCCGTTACCCGGAAGAAGCATCTGGTGGTCAGCAACAACGTGCTGCTATTGCTCGCGCACTCTATATGGAACCTAAAATCCTACTCGCTGATGAGCCAACTGGTAGCCTAGACGAGCGAAACGCAGAAGCGGTAATGCGCTTATTGACGAGTCTCGCTCGCCAACTGGAGTGTACTTTGCTGTTAGTGACGCACAGTGAAAAAGTGGCGGCCCATATGGAAGGTAAGATTCGACTTCAAGGAGGGCAACTGCATGTTATGGCCCGTAGTTAAGGCACTACTCGGTCATTACCGTCGTTACCCACTACAAATTATTCTTGTCTGGCTAGGGTTAACCTTAGGCGTGTCCCTTCTTGTTGGTGTTACTTCTATCAACCAGCATGCAAAACAAAGTTATGCGACAGGAGAAAAGCTTTTCTCCAATCCTTTGCCATACCGAATCCGAACTAAACACTCTGCCAATAAAATCCCTCAAGGTTTCTATATCCAGTTGCGTCGAGCTGGGTTTAACCAATGTGCGCCGTTTGACGTGCTGCATCTAGATGCTAAAACCGATATGAGCTTGATGCTGGTGGGGATTGATCCTGTCGCGATGATTCCATTGCAGCAAGGCAAATCTTTGGGTGAGATGCCCGTTCTATCATTAATGAAACCTCCTTATCCCATTCTAGTCAGTCAAGATTTGGCCGCTTACATGAGTTGGCAGGATGGGGACTTTATTGAGATGAATGACGGAAGTCGTCTCGGACCGATTCAAGTCGATAAAAACAAAATGCTCTCTGGGACTCGGCTGGTTACCGACATCTCATTACTGCGTATTATGCTCAAGCGGAGCTCAGGTTTGTCTGCGATTTCTTGTGGTGAAATGCCAGAGGAAAAGCTAATAGCACTGAAAAATATGCTACCTAATGGCATGACGCTCGTTAGGAATACGCGCACGGAGCTTGAGTCGTTAACTAATGCATTCCACATGAACCTCACCGCGATGGGGATGCTGTCATTTTTGGTCGGGTTGTTTATTTTTTATCAAGCGATGTCTTTGTCATTTATTCAGCGACAACGTTTGGTGGGTATTTTGAGACAGACGGGGGTCAACGGAACGCAGTTGGCTCAAGCATTGTTGTTAGAGTTGTCGTTGCTCGTCTTTATTGCGTGGGCGTGTGGTAACTTTTTTGGTTTGATCTTGGCAAATGAACTGATCCCTGCAGTCTCATCGAGCCTGAGCGATTTGTACGATGCCAACGTAGGCTTAACAATAGGATGGTCTTGGCAGTCCAGCTTATATAGTCTGATCATGGCAGCGATGGGCGCATTAATATCGTGTTTGTGGCCATTGATTCGTTTGTTGAAGTCACAGCCAATTCGTCTATCTTCTCGACTGTCATTAATGCGATTTGCAGGGCGTGAGTTCTCTTGGCAGGCTCTTGCTGCGTGTGCGTTTTGTGTCGCGGCAATCGCAGTGTATCAAGCACCGAAAACACAAGAAACTGGCTTTGCCATTATTGCGCTGATGTTGGTTAGTGTGGCCTTGTTCATGCCATTTATTATGTGGCATATGTTCCAGAGCTTTTCTTACACCATGCGTTGGGTACGTGTACGTTGGTTTTTTGCCGATGCGGCTGCGAGCATGAGTTATCGCGGTGTGGCAACAATGGCGTTTATGTTGGCACTGGCGGCAAATATCGGCGTAGAAACGATGGTAGGCAGCTTTAGGGATACAACCGATAAATGGCTCAGCCAGCGATTAGCAGCGGATATTTATATCTATCCGACAAATAACTCAGCAGCTCGGATGAGTGCGTGGCTGCAAAACCAACCAGAAGTCAACTCGGTTTGGTGGCGTTGGGAAAAAGATATGCCAACCGAACATGGTGCTTTGCAAGTGGTGAGTACAGGCTCTTCTGAAGGTGAGCTAGATGCACTGACGGTAAAACTAGGTGTCCCGAATTACTGGTATCAACTGCACGCGACCAAGAGCTTGATGGTGAGTGAATCGATGGCCTTAAAACTGGATATTCGCCCAGGAGACTTCATTAACTTGCAAGAACCACTAGGTGGAGACTGGCAAGTCGTTGGTGTTTATTACGATTATGGAAACCCGTATAACCAGGTGATGATGTCGCACCGGAATTGGCTGTATGCATTTGCAGGGACGGGCAATGTTGGCCTTGGTGTGGTGTTAAAAGATAGCGTTAATGGGGAGGGGCTGAAAAATCGCTTAGAAAATGTATTCCGCCTCCCGCAAGACCGTGTGTTTGATAATGGTAATATTTATAGTCAGGCAATGAGGGTATTTGATCATACCTTCGCTATTGCAGGAACCTTGGGCAACATCACGCTGATTATTGCTGTGTTTGGCTTATTCTTCGCGACATTGGCGGGCGAGCTGTCGCGGCAGCGGCACTTCTCTTTGCTGAGATGTATGGGTGTATCCGGAAAGGAACTTGTCGCATTGGGTGGTTTGCAGTTGTTTGTCTTCGGGGCCATTTCCGCGATTATTGCGGTGCCACTTGGTCTGGCACTTGCACACTTGATCGTTGATATTATCATTAAGCAATCATTCGGCTGGTCTCTGGAGCTTCAAACGATCCCTTGGGAATACGCTCAAACTATTGCTTGGGCGATGCTTGCCATCATGATTGCTGGCGCATTGCCAGTTATTAGAATGATTAAGAGTACGCCAATGAAGTCATTAAGGGACGCGTTGTAATGAAAAAAGTGGGCTCTAAAAAACGCTTGTTAGTTTCAACGATCATTGTTATTACGTTTGCCTTTTTGACCGGGGCTGTTTTTTACTCAACTTTTTGGTTGGAAGCGACAGCGACACAAGAAAGCGAGCTTAATTCTATTCTAACGCGTGAAAATCAAACGATTTTCGAACCTGTATTACCTGACGAGCATGTCTCTTTACCGTCAGACTTTCGCTTTCATCCTGAGTACCAACATGAATGGTGGCACTACTTTGCGAAACTGAAAGATGAACAAGGGAAAATATACAATGTTCAATGGAGTTACTTCAGGGTCGCGACGGACGAGAGAGAAACCAGCGGATGGCAAAACCCTCAACTGTACATTTCACATGTTGTCGTTAGCCATGGTTCGCACGTCTGGAAAGAGCAACGTGTAGCGAGAGGCGGGATAGGCCAAGCTGGCATGACTAATCGTCCTTTCAGGTTATGGATTGATAATTGGACGTGGCGTTCACTTGGTGCAACGCCTTTCCCTGGTAACTTGAATGTGACTACCGATACGTTTGGTTTAGATCTCAATACTATGACAAATGGCCCCTTTGTCGTGAATGGAGACAAAGGTTTTCAGGTTAAACATGCGTTGCAATCTGTTGCCTCTTTCAGTTTTAGTGCGCCATTTTTAAAGGTGAAAGGGAGTTTGAACATTAATGGCAAACGCTTCTCTGTTGCTGGCTCTGCTTGGGCTCAGAAAGAGTGGGGCAGTGGCTTAATTGGTGAAGGGCAACAGGGTTGGGATTGGTTTGTATTCAATTTAGATGATGGTCGAGCACTGACTGTCAGCCGCTATCGCCACCATGGACAAACACCGCACGTGTTTGGCACCTTGTCCACACGCTCAGGTAAAGTCATCAATCTCTCAGATGATGATATCAGTATTAAACCAATGCAAGTGACCAGTTTATCAAATGGAAGAAGGCTGCCTTTGCAGTGGATTATTAATATTCCAAAGCATCAAATTAACTTGACCACTCGTATTATCAAATCAGATATGTGGCTTCCTTTTGTTATACCGTATTGGGAAGGTCCTACCTTAGCTTCTGGCTCCAACGAGGCTTGGGGCTTTATGCAGCTCACCGGTTATTAAATTCTGATAAAAACCACCCCAATGGGTGGTTTTTTAGTGGATGAAACTTCCTGAATTTTTCTCAAAAGTATGGGGTTATCATGACAGTACATGCCATGTTATGCTGATTTTCTCATAATCTTGATAAACATTTGGCGCGATAACCACAAGTACGCGCTGTGATCAAAATTGAGTGTTATGTTGGAAAATACGATGTATAGTAAACTTCATATCGGAAAAATCGAAGTTTATACTCTGAAGAAGCGATTATTCTAAAGTTTTCGACCGCTATACACTCTTATCATTCTTTGTTAATCGTTTATTAAGATAATAAATATAAGGACGAAACCATGAACGATGTCATTCGTGACTTTTTCAAAATGGAATCAGCTGGTGGTATTCTTCTCGTGATTGCCGCGGCAATTGCGATGACCATTGCTAACTCACCGCTGGGCGAAACTTATCAATCTGTACTGCATACTTATGTATTTGGTATGTCAGTTTCTCACTGGATTAATGACGGCCTAATGGCTGTTTTCTTCTTACTCATTGGCCTTGAAGTTAAGCGAGAGCTACTTGAAGGTGCGTTAAAATCAAAAGAAACCGCAATTTTCCCTGCGATTGCAGCGGTTGGCGGTATGTTAGCTCCTGCTCTTATTTACGTAGCCTTTAATGCCAACGATCCTGAGGCGATTTCTGGTTGGGCAATTCCAGCGGCGACAGATATCGCTTTTGCTTTAGGTATCATGGCGTTATTAGGTAAGCGTGTACCAGTAAGCCTAAAAGTGTTCTTGCTAGCGCTTGCTATCATCGATGATTTGGGTGTGGTTGTTATTATCGCGCTATTTTACACCGGTGACCTGTCGACCATGGCGTTGCTTGTTGGCTTCATCATGACTGGTGTCCTATTCATGTTGAATGCGAAGGAAGTAACAAAACTTACGCCATACATGATCGTCGGTGCGATCTTATGGTTCGCGGTGCTTAAATCTGGTGTTCACGCAACATTGGCAGGTGTAGTGATTGGTTTTGCTATCCCACTAAAGGGAAAGCAGGGCGAACATTCTCCACTTAAACATATGGAGCACGCGCTTCACCCATACGTGGCATTTGGTATTCTGCCTCTATTCGCATTTGCCAATGCGGGGATTTCGTTAGAAGGCGTATCGATGTCAGGTCTAACTTCAATGCTGCCACTCGGTATTGCTTTGGGTCTACTGGTTGGTAAGCCTCTAGGTATCTTTACCTTTAGCTGGGCAGCGGTAAAAATGGGCGTTGCTAAGTTACCTGAAGGTGTTAACTTCAAGCATATCTTTGCGGTATCTGTGTTGTGTGGTATTGGCTTTACAATGTCTATCTTCATTTCCTCTTTAGCGTTCGGAAATGTAAGTCCTGAATTTGATACCTATGCTCGACTCGGTATCTTAATGGGTTCGACGACAGCAGCATTACTTGGCTATGCCTTGCTGCACTTTTCTTTGCCTAAGAAAGCGCAAGCGTAAGATAAAAATGCGCTATTTTGTAAAGCCTCCCACTCGGGAGGCTTTTTTATACCCATAGTTCAGTACATCAGCGACTTAATAGCGACACTTTCGTATTGAGCGGATGTCTAGACCATGGAGATGAACGGAATCATCGAAAAAGGTAGGTTGGTAGATCTGCGGGCGAAAAAAAGCCCAGCCGAAAATTTGACTGGGCGGATACAAACATAGGAGTTAATAAGAAAAAAGCAGCAACGTAACAATTAGATGGAAACAAGTTTGACGGCCAGTGAAACTTAAAATGCCCTAGTTGTTACATTTATTCAGACCGAGCCTTTTCCAAACAGTTCCATTTTTTTTCAAAAAAAATTCGATTTAATTCTTTCTGCCCGCTTGTATCGTAAAGAAGTAAGAGAAGAGGCGAACAGCGTAACCAACTTAATGGCGGTTTGAAACTCGATAGCCCTCTTTTCTACAGTAGCTATAAACTTAAATTGCATTTCAAACCCGCACCTCCTGCTCCGACCGCCTACGACATTGCTAGCGTTTCAAATACGATGGTTTGCGAAACGTGGTCATTTTCTTCAGGCGAGCATCATTTGCTTATTAGACTTAAATTCAAAAGATTAGATCACACCTTCTAAGTTCTGGTCAGACCAATTGGTGAAAGTGTGATGTTAATCATTTGTTAATCTAAAGTTTCGGGAGTATATTTTCAAACAGTTGTTTAATACGAGTGATTAAAATGGCCCCGAGAACATCAACAAAAGAAAAAATACTCGATGTCGCAGAAGGACTCTTTGCTGAACATGGTTTTAATGATACTTCGCTAAGAACGATAACAGGTAAAGCGAACGTCAACTTAGCATCGGTAAATTATCACTTTGGTGATAAAAAAACGCTAGTTAGAGCGGTTTTAGATAGATACCTAGAAGCGCTCATGCCGAGCATTAAAACCTCACTAATTGAGTTAAATACGCGTGATAGCTACGACATGGACGACGTCTTTGAGTCATTGCGTTTACCTTTGCGTACATTAAATGATGTGCGCCCCAATGGTACTGCATTATTCATGTTGTTAATTGGCCGTGGTTACACAGACGTACAAGGTCATCTGCGTTGGTTCATCACCACTCGATATGAAGAGGTACTTAACCTCTTCACCTTCTCGATAATGAAGGCAAACCCGGAACTATGTGAGGAGCAGCTGTTTTGGCGACTGCACTTCACGCTAGGTACCTGCGTATTTACGATGGCTTCAAGCCAGGCTCTTTCGGAGCTTGCTGAAAGTAAATTTGAAAAGGAAGTCGATGTGAAATCTGTCGTCGATTTGCTGATTCCTTATTTGTCAGCAGGAATGTCAGCGAAGCAGTTGGCACAAGACAAATAAGAAAGTTAAACCAATAATAAAATTATGCCCAGAGCGGTTACGTGAACAAAAGGATCTGAACTATGAGCTCTCTACGAAGAAAATGGATTAGTGACCCAGCTTTTAAAGTGTTCAAAAAAGTATTGCCACCTCTCTCTAGCACCGAGAAAGAGGCGATGGAAGCGGGTAGTGTGTGGTGGGATGCCGAACTATTTTCAGGCAAGCCTAACTTCACTACATTGCACCATTATCCAACGCCGACACTGACAGCAGAAGAGCAGTCATTTATGGATAATGAGCTTGAAACCCTGCTAGAAATGCTTGATGACCAGAAGATTGTCAAAGAAGACAGGGATTTACCGCCTGAAGTATGGGAGTACTTACGTAAAGAGCGATTTTTCTCACTGATCATTTCAAAAGCGTATGGTGGTCGTGAATTTTCCGCTTTAGCGAACTCAACCATTGTTTCTCGTATTGCGACTCGTAGCATCAGCACCGCTGTATCGGTAATGGTACCGAACTCTCTTGGTCCAGGTGAGCTTTTATCGCACTATGGCACACAAGAGCAAAAAGATTACTGGTTGCCTCGTCTTGCTGATGGTACCGACATTCCTTGTTTTGCATTAACAGGGCCCGAAGCGGGATCTGACGCCGGTGGTATACCAGATCAAGGCGTAGTTTGTTATGGCACTCACGAAGGCAAAGAAGTGCTTGGCGTGCGAGTTAGCTGGAATAAACGCTACATCACACTTGCGCCAGTGGCGACAGTGCTCGGATTAGCATTTAAGCTACAGGATCCAGAAGGGCTACTTGGTGATAAGAAAGAGGTTGGAATCACATGTGCGCTGATCCCCGCTGACCATGAAGGTGTCGAGATAGGCGAGCGCCATGATCCTCTGGGTTCTGCATTTATGAATGGTCCGACTCGTGGTGAAGATGTCTTCATCCCTATGGACTGGTTGATCGGTGGCGCTGATTACGCAGGTAAAGGTTGGCGTATGCTGGTTGAGTGTCTTTCTGCTGGTCGTGGTATCTCTCTCCCAGCGCTTGGCACAGCGATTGGTCATCTTACTACACGTACAACCGGTGCTTATGCTTACGTGCGTAAACAGTTTGGTATGTCGATCGGTAAGTTTGAAGGTGTCGCAGAAGCAATGGGGCGCATTGGTGGCCTTACTTACCTACTAGAAGCGACACGTACGCTGACGACGACTTCTCTCGATATGAAAGAAAAACCTGGGATCGTAACCGCGATTGCCAAGTACCACATGACGGAAATCGCGCGTACTATTCTAAATGATTCGTTTGATATCCATGCGGGTCGTGCGATTCAAGATGGCCCAATGAACTATCTTGCTAAACATTATCTCGGTATTCCAGTTGCTATCACTGTTGAAGGCGCGAATATTCTGACTCGTAACCTGATGATTTTTGGTCAAGGTGCGACTCGTTGTCACCCATATGTACTGAAAGAAATGGAAGCCGCGGCGAATCCAGATTCTGAACAAGGGGCGAAAGAATTTGACAACTTGCTCTTTAAACACATCAAACATGCGGTAGGCAATACATTTGGTGCATTTGGCGCGGCGCTAACTGGTTCTCGGTTTGTCAAAGCACACATGAGTGGCCCAACACAGCAATACTACAAAGAAATCACAAGATTAAGCCGAGCGCTTGCTGTTAGTGCTGACTTCGCGATGTTAACACTAGGCGGTGATTTGAAGCGTAAAGAAATGATTTCTGCACGTCTGGGTGATGGCTTAAGTTATCTATATATGGCGTCTGCCGCACTGAAAAAGTATGAAGATGAAGGACGTCAACAAGGCGATCTAGATTTTGTCCACTACGCCGTTCAACATTGTTTGTATAACGCATCTAAGTCATTAAATGAGGCTTATACCAACTTCCCTGTGAAATACGTTGGCGGTGTGCTGAAAGGGTTATTGTTCCCACTTGGCAATCATTTCAATAAGCCAAGCGATGAACTGTGTGTGAATCTGGCGGAAGCGATGATGACGCCAGGAGCACAACGTGATCGACTCACGCATCTTTGCTACATCGGAAAATCCGACGACGACAGCGTAGGCTTAATGGAGAATGCCTTCCTCGCAATGTACGAAATCAAACCATTAGAGCGTAAGCTTATGAAGGCGGCGAAGGATGGGAAAGTGGCTCGTAAAGGTCTGCTACACGACCGTCTGCAGCAAGCATTTGAAGCAGGCGTGTTAACTGAGCAAGAAATTGACCAAATCATGGCGGCAGACAAATTGCGTTACAAGGCGATTCAAGTTGACCACTTTAGTCATGACTTTTCTGAAGTACGAACCGATTGCCCAAAAAAGTCGCATTTGAACCCGGCGGCATAGTAAACCGTTAATACTACGAAAAGCACCTCAATGAGGTGCTTTTTTGTGTTCTTGCTGAGTGGATGTTGGGATAGTGCTCCAACCACTTGCCTTTTCAGAGCATTTTTACAGAAATTAGATGCGAAATCCCGACGAAACTTTTATCCTAACAAGGTTTTTTAAAGGAAGTTGAATATGATCATCAAACCTAGAATTCGTGGATTTATCTGTACTACAACGCACCCTGTTGGTTGTGAAGCTAACGTAAAAGAACAAATTGCGTACACTAAAGCGCAAGGCCCAATCAAAAACGCACCTAAGCGCGTTCTTGTTGTCGGTGCATCAAGTGGCTACGGTCTATCTTCTCGTATCGCTGCGGCATTTGGTGGCGGTGCATCAACTATCGGTGTTTTCTTCGAAAAAGAAGGCACTGAGAAGAAACCAGGTACGGCAGGTTTCTACAATGCAGCTGCTTTTGAAAAGCTAGCGCGTGAAGAAGGCCTGTACGCAAAAAGCCTAAACGGCGACGCTTTCTCAAATGAAGCGAAACAGAAAACTATCGAACTGATCAAAGAAGATTTAGGTCAGATCGATATGGTGGTTTACTCACTGGCTTCCCCAGTACGTAAAATGCCAGAAACTGGCGAGTTAGTTCGTTCAGCGCTTAAGCCTATCGGTGAAACTTACACATCAACTGCCGTTGATACCAACAAAGATGTGATCATCGAAGCAAGTGTTGAGCCTGCAACAGAAGAAGAAATCAAAGACACAGTAACCGTTATGGGCGGTGAAGACTGGGAACTTTGGATTAATGCACTGTCTGATGCTGGTGTTCTTGCTGAAGGCTGTAAGACAGTCGCGTACAGCTACATTGGTACTGAGCTAACTTGGCCAATCTACTGGGATGGCGCACTAGGTAAAGCGAAAATGGACCTAGATCGTGCGGCGAAAGCGCTAAACGACAAGTTAGCAGCGACAGGCGGCAGTGCAAATGTTGCTGTACTTAAATCTGTTGTAACTCAGGCAAGTTCCGCAATTCCTGTTATGCCACTGTACATTGCAATGGTATTCAAGAAAATGCGCGAAGAAGGCGTACACGAAGGCTGTATGGAACAAATCTACCGTATGTTCAGCCAACGTCTGTACAAAGAAGATGGTAGCGCAGCAGAAGTGGATGAGATGAATCGTCTACGTCTGGATGACTGGGAACTTCGTGACGACATTCAGCAGCACTGTCGTGAGCTATGGCCTCAAATTACGACTGAAAACCTAAAAGAACTGACTGACTACGTAGAGTACAAAGAAGAGTTCTTGAAACTATTTGGTTTCGGTGTTGAAGGCGTAGATTACGAAGCGGATGTAAATCCAGCGGTTGAAGCTGATTTTATCCAAATCTAATCGAATGACTGATTAGACAACCGATATACAAAAGGCGCTCATTGAGCGCCTTTTTTGCTTTCATCAGTCAAAGTTATTAACTTAATATTATCAGGATCGTACCGGCTAACGTCATCAGAATATTAGCAATCGCATAGGTACCCGCATAGCCAAGAGCAGGGATGGTGGATTTAGCGTAGTCGTTGACGACATCCATAGCTGGGGCACAAGTTCGGGCACCAATAATGGCACCGAAGAGCAGGGCACGGTTCATCTTGAGTATGTGTGCGCCCACTAAATAGGCCAGTACCACAGGCACAACACTAACAATGAATGCTAGACCAATCACTTTTGGACCAACTTGAGTCAAGTGTTCGAACATCTTTCCGCCTGCACTTAGACCTATTCCCACCATAAAGAACATCAAACCCAAATCTTTGACCATATTCAGCGCCCCCTGCGGGACATAGCCGAAAGTAGGGTGATTTGCTCGTAAGAAACCAAGTGTAATACCAGATAACAAAAGACCTACCGCGTTACCCAAGCTGAACGAAACCTGGCCGAATGTCATGGTGATGAGGCCAAACAGAATACCCAAAATAAAGAAGCTGCAAAAAGCGAGTAAATCGGCCATTTGACTGTGGATCGAGATGAAACCGATTTTTTCCGCGAGTCCATGTACTCGGCTTTTCTCGCCGCTCACCTGAAGGACGTCACCTTTAGCGAGCACAATGTCTAAGTCCATCGGCATTTCTATTTGCGCACGTACCACGCGGTTTAAGAAACAGCCAAACTCAGACAAGTTTAAATCAGATAAACGCTTGCCTGCGATAGCGTCACTTTTTACGACAATTTCTTCTTCAACGATGCGCAAATCAAGCAAGTTACGATCAAATACTTCTTTTCCGTTGCGGAAGCTAGGATCCAAGCGAGCATGGCTATCAGGGAAGCCAACCAGTGCAATTTCATCACCCTCTTGCAAAATGGCATCACCATCTGGATGGGCGAGAATACCGTTACGGCGGATTCGCTCAATGTAACAGCCAGTTTGACGATAAATGCCCAGTTCACGCAAGTTCTTGCCGTCAGTCCAGTCAATCAATTCTGGGCCGACTCGGTAAGCACGAATAATCGGTAAGTACACTTTTCTTTGGCTTGAATTTCCAAGGCCACGTTCTTGAGCAATTTGCTGCGCAGAATCAGACAGATTCTGCTTTTGTAGTTTTGGCAACAGCTTCGCGAACATGATCATGCTTATTAGGCCGACCAGATAAGCCATCGCGTAACCTACGGATAGATTTTCTAATACCAAAGAAAAATCCATATTGCGCGGTATAGTCGCAAGGCCAGAGTTAAGAGCGTCTTGTGCACCAACCAGTACAGGTGTTGCTGTCAACGCGCCAGCCATCATACCGGCTGACAAGCCAAAATCGAGGCCGAAATAGTGGCTCAAGCCATACGTTAAGCTGACTGCGGACACGAGAACGGTCATACTTAAAATAAAGTAATGCTTACCATCTCTGAAGAATATGCCAAAAAAGTTTGGTCCAGCTTCAATGCCGACGCAATAGATAAACAGCATAAAGCCAATGGTTAATGCTTCTGCATTGAATGAGAAGCCAAGGTGACCCATTACCAACGAGGTAATAAGAACGCCTATGGAGTTGCCTAGTTGTAATTTGCCAAATCGGATTTTTCCGATGGCAAGGCCAATGGCTAATACGACGAAG
This sequence comes from Vibrio sp. ArtGut-C1, assembly GCF_002105475.1. Lineage (NCBI taxonomy): Bacteria > Pseudomonadati > Pseudomonadota > Gammaproteobacteria > Vibrionales > Vibrionaceae > Vibrio > Vibrio sp. ArtGut-C1. Next base: position 87,267 of record NZ_NCTH01000006.1, read on the forward strand.
ATTAGAAGGATAGGGTTTTGCTCAAGAAGGTATACGACGTCTATGTTCACTGTGTGGCTCGGTAAAGTGTGTGCCAAAAAGATTAAGAATTGCGAATTGTAACTAAATATAGCAAAAAGATAAGTGAATTTTTTTAGGTTTTACCATTAGTTGACGTAAGGTAATAACCAACTGAAAAATAATAAAAAAGCCGCATGAAGCGGCTTTCTTAAAAACTGTCTTTATTATTCGTCAAATAGACCTAGGTGCTCTTTCGCGTATGCTTCGAACTCGTCGCAGCCACCGATGTGCTCTTGGTCGATAAAGATTTGAGGAACAGTTTCAACTGGTTTACCAACTGTTTTCTCAAGATCTGCTTTAGAAATGCCTTCAGCATGGATATCAACGTAACGGTAGTTGAAGTCGTCACGCTTCGCTTTTAGCGTTTCTGCGTGTTCTTTTGCACGAACACAGAAAGGACATGCAGGGCGACCAAAGATAACAACGAACATAATCTTATTTCTCCTAAATCTATTCTTTTTTGAAAGCGTACAAAACATAGCGGCTGAGTGCGCTCTCTTTTGTTGCAGTAACTATGCCCGATCCAGATACGGAAATAAAGCGGCAATTACCTCTTGGTTCTATAGGTGAAATCTATCGAATAAAAACTAAACGCGCTCCCTTATTCTATGGCTCTAAAGTATGTGAAGTGACGCATAAAAAACATACATTTTAAGGGGTTAATGATGGCAAGGTGGAATTGGTCAATTTTTTTTATTCAAAAACATAGCAATCTAATCTGGCTATACGCAAATGACTTCAACTCTTACATAAGTGTTAAATCAGAGGGCAAGAGGTTATTTGGGTATATTATTTTGGGAGGATGTGTATGTTTCAGTTTATGACTGCAACAAGGATTATATTTGGTGAAGGTGCACTTCAGTCTTCATTATCCGTTATCAACCAATTTGGCTACAGTGTTTTGCTGGTAACTGGGAAGGACACCCAACGAGCCACGCCCATCATTAACTACCTTAAAGCTCAAAATATGCGTTACCAACACGTAGCAATCAATGGCGAACCTTATATCACAATGGTAGAAGAGACCGCGGTACTCGGTAGAAAATTCCAGCCTGATATGGTGATTGCTATTGGCGGTGGCAGTGTCATCGATATGGGTAAAGCCCTAGCCGCTATTATTCCTAATCAAGGCAATGTTTACGATTACGTCGAAGTGGTAGGAAGAAACGTACCATTAAAGGCAAAACCTCTTCATTTTATTGCAATTCCTACGACAGCAAGCACGGGCTCAGAGGTGACTCGAAATGCGGTGTTGAAGTCTGGACAAGATAAAGTGAAAGTGAGTCTTCGAAGCCCTGATATGCTGGCAGACGTTGCCATTGTGGATCCGACGCTCACTTATGGAACCGATCAATACACATCCGGGCGTGGCGCGATGGATGCGTTCACTCATTTGATGGAAGCGTATGTGTGTGGTGAGCCAAACCCTCTTACAGATATGGTGTGCGAAGAGGGACTTCGTCGTTTAAGCCGTTCAGTGATTGCTGCTTGTAAGCAAGATAATCATAAGGCTCGGTCGGATTTATCGTTCGCTGCGTTGCTTGGTGGTATGGCCATAACTAATGCCAAATTAGGTGCTGCGCATGGGCTTGCGTCGGCGTTAGGAGGTAAGTTAGATGCACCCCACAGCGTGATCACGGCGCGTCTTGCACCGCACGTGATGCAGGAAAATATTAACGCCGCGAAGCTCGCTGGCAGGAATGATGTGATAAGTCGTTATCGTAAACTTGCCCAATTGGTTACCGATCGTGCGAACGCGAATGAGCACGATGGGGTTCTTTGGGTAAATATGGTGTTAGATAAGTTAGCGTTGCCGTTACTTGGCCAATTCGGAGTATGCCAAACTTCTTTTGAACAAGTGGCGAACGATGCGCTTAAGTCGATGGCGATCAAAGGCAACCCGTTACCCCTTAATCAGGAACGTTTGATATACATATTGCAGCAAGTCTGTGATTGCAGTGGAGAGTGTGTGGCAGAGAGCACACAACACGTGAGCTCTGTAGAAGTGCTTGAATCAAGAACGGACTTATCGAGTGTGAACGACTTGGGTTGATGTATTGATCTAAAGCACATTGAAAAAAGGGGGAGCGTCGAGCTCCCCTTTATTAAATCGTTCACTAAACAGCAGGACTTAGTACTGACTTAGCTTGTCATAGCGACTATCTTTCAACGCATCTTTTACGCGTTTTAGGTTCTCACGGAAACCTGTACCACGGCGGAGTGTGAAGCCAGTTGCCAGTACATCAATCACCGTCATCTGTACAACTCGACTCGCCATTGGCATATAGACGTCGGTATCTTCAGGAATATCAAGCGTAATAGCGAGTGAACTTGCCTTTTCTAGCGGTGAGTCCTTTGCTGTAATCGCAATGACCGTCGCGCCGTTTTCACGAGCAAGGTTTGCTATTTCGACCTGACTCTTCGTTCGACCTGTGTGAGAAATAAGAACCACAACATCATTATCACTGCAGTTAATACAACTCATGCGCTGCATGACAATGTCTTCAAAACAAGTAATTGGAATGTTAAAGCGAATAAACTTGTTTTGTGCGTCTCGGGCTACAGAAGATGATGCACCAAGGCCAAAGAATGAAATGCGCTTCGCTTGCGTTAGCAAATCGACCGCACGGTTCACTTGCATTGGATCTAGGCTGTTTTTCGCGACATCTAAACACGCCATGGTCGATTCGAAAATCTTATGGGTGTACGCGTCTGGGCCATCGTCTTCTTCCACGTTACGGTTAACGTAAGGGGTACCGTTGGCTAGGCTCTGTGCCAAGTGAAGCTTAAAATCTGGAAAGCCCTTGGTGTCCAGACGACGACAGAAGCGGTTTACAGTGGGCTCACTAACATCAGCCATTTTAGCCAACGTTGCAATGCTTGAATGAATTGCAGTTTGTGGAGACGCCATAATTACTTCCGCAACTTTGCGCTCTGACTTACTGAAATTCTCCAGGTTTTTTTGAATTTTTTCTAATGTATTCATAGTGTTCACGAGGGTATAGAGAACAACTCGCTGGCTCTGTTAACGAAAGGAAACACGAAGATTCCAGAGTAGAGTGGGGCGTTAACGAAAACAACCAGCGCCATAGAATCAGTATAAACCTGATCTTCAATCAGTCTAAACCAATAACGGATACTATTTAGTGAGAATTTGACAGGCCTCAAACAAAATGTTGTAAAAACTACAGAATTGGATGTGTAATCGATGTTTTGTTGCGCCAGTCGCACGAGAATGATGTTTGAGTTACATCAAAACGAAAAAAAATTTCAAATTGATGTAACTCTTTCGGGCCATTAAGACGATTGGATATCAGTGACCACCTGCTGAATTCTTTCCATCAAATTTGGCGCTTGCTTGGCGATTTCACGCTGTTCATCAAGCACCGAACTCAAAATCTCTTTGGTCGTCAGCGGATTTGCCAAAACCACTCGGAACACAATTGTGTTCATGCGCTGCCATTGGTCTGGGTTCAGTCTTGTACGTGAAACAAACGATTTGCCCGTTTCGCGCTGACGCTTTTGAATAAACTGTGTTAATTCATTAATCAGTTCATTCAGTTGTTCTTTTTGTGAACCTTCCGCTTTTGCTAATGCCTCACGGATGAATGGCGGCAAGTAGCGGTACGTGAGGAGACAAAGCTCTGGTTCAGAAACCAATTCGAAATCATCTTGCTGCTTGATTAAATCTGCAAAGTAGCGAGCTTTTTCAATGCTTTGGTCTATCAGCAGCTCATAGCCAGGGCGGCTGATGATGTGCATTGCGGCATAGACTAACATTGCCATGCCCGAACGAGAGCCTTCTAATGTATGGCTGCCTAGGTCTTTTGAGCCTTTACGCAAGATATATTGAGCGTGATGCTCTATGGATTTCATTGCGTCAGGGTCTTTGAACAGAACCATACCAGCGCCCATCGGGATGTAGAGTTGCTTGTGCGCATCAATGGTTACTGAGTCTGCCATTTCCACACCGTTAAGAAGGTGACGATGGTGATTAGACATAAGTGTTGCGCCACCCCATGCGGCATCCACATGGAAATGACAACCGTGAGCTTGACAGACTTCTGCGATTTCAGGTAGCGGGTCGACATTACCTGTCTCTGTTGTACCAGCTACACCAATAACAGCAATAGGCTTGATGTTTTGTTTCTCTAGTTCAACAATTTTCGCTTTAAGGTCGTCGACAATAATACGGTTGTTGGCATCCGTTTTAACCGCAACCAAGCCTTCTTGACCTAAACCTAGTACATCGGCTGCTTTCTTAAGGGAGTAGTGACCACGCTCAGACACCAATACCGCTAAGCCATCGTAGCCATAATGCTTCATGGCTTTAAATAGGCCTTCTTTCTCAACGCCTTTAAATGAACCATTGGCTCTTAACGCCTTGTTACGTGCTACCCAAAGTGCAGTGATATTGGCAATGGTACCGCCGGAGCAAAATGCGCCCAATGAGTGGTTTGCGCTATGCATCCACTGATCGTAAAACGTATCGCTCTGACCATAGATCAAGCGATGTAGCATGCCCAAAACTTGACGTTCAAGCGGGGTAAAGGCTTTAGAAGTCTCTATCTTTACCAGGTTTTGGTTTAAGGCGATCATGATCTTTGACAGTGGCATCAAGAAATAAGGCAGCGCCGATGTCATATGACCAATGAAGCTTGGTGAAGAAGTGTGAACGGAGTGCGACACCAAAGTGTCGAGTAAGTGTTCTGTATGATCTGACACGAACTCTGGCTGCTCAGGAATCTGAGCAGAAGAAAAGTCTTTTTCGATTTCGCGTAAAGGCTTTTCTTCTGCCACGATGTGTTCACGAAGAAATTGATTTAGATTTCGCGAGAGGCTCTCGTCAATTTTGGTTAACGTTGAGTCAGGACCTTCTGGGACAGTGAAGATCTTTAGCAAGCTCTCAAAGCTAACGTCAGCGGTTTTTTGTTCCTTAACCATAGCAAAGAATCTTTGTAGTTATTTTGGTAATGCGAGCGGCACAATCTAAACTAAAACGGGCGCAAAGTCCCGTTTTAATTATTGAAACCCATGTTGCTGAAATGAAAATTTTAGGTGAGGGCTACAATCTTCGCATTAAAAAATCGTTGATTTTAATGTGTTAAAACACTTGGCGTTTTCGAGCATCCTCAACGATTAATTAATCACACTTCTGCTTTTCAATCTTCTCTATTGACTGATTGTACTTATTAAGCGCGGTATCAATTTGTTGTGGATGGCTAAGCAGGTCGGCGAATGCTGAACGGAGTTCGTAGTTTTTTGGATGGTTAGTCGATTGACGGTCACTAAACGTTTGTTTTGCGACTTCACCTAACTTATCACTTCGGCTTGCTAGCTGCTTAACGTCGTGTTGTTCCAATTTTAGCCATGCTTCGATTGGCTGTTCTGTTGCAACACGGCTAGGATCGTTCTCTAGAAAATAGTGAACCGCTTCACGGTTTAATTCAAAGTGATGTTTACGGCCGTCCAAAAACCACTGGCTAACTTCTTTTAGATCTGGATACTGGGTAACCGTCAAATCGACAAGATCTTGATACCACTGTAGTGAGGCATCAACATAGCCGTCGTATTTGCTTGCAAGACATTGTTGATCTGCGGCAAACGTAAAAGTTGAGCTTGTAGCGAGGAGCGCTGCAACGACAAAGCGTTTCATTCTTCTTCCTTCTGGTTGTTATCCCTTTATTAACGCAAGGCACATAAGTTGATGTTTCACCCTTCTTTCTCTTTAGTCGTGATAAATCATTGGGCTAATTGACAAAAAGAAAGCGGATTATTGCCAAAATCTTGATCACTTTGACGTTAACTGGGTATTTGAATTTTTGCCGTATTGTAATGGATGTTAAAGCGAAAACCTGAGATCTAGCTAGCAAGTGATACAAAGAAAAGCATCATAACTGGTACCAGTAAACTCAAAATAAACCCACTAACGATGGCGACTGGGACACAACGCACACCACCTGTAGTCTGAATAACAGGTAGGGTAAAGTCCATTGCTGTTGCACCTGCATAACCAATTGCTGTGCACGGATAGCTGCGAATAAAGAGAGGAATGGCTACCAGCGCGACCAGCTCTCTCATCAATTCGATCAGGAAAGATGCTCCCCCAAACACGGGGCCAAAAGCGTCTCCCATCAAAATTCCTGCGAGTGAATACCAGCCAAAGCCTGAAGCCATCGCGAGGGCTTGATAGAGAGGAAGGTCCAAAAGTATCGCTGCAATAACGCCACCAAGCATACATGTTGCGATCACAACTGCCGCAATGGCCATACCCTGTTTATTTAATAGAATTTGGCGAAGAGTAAGACCACTATTGCGAAGCTGAATACCAATAAAAAATAGGAGCAGGAAGAGTATCCATTCGCTCGCTGTATCCACCCAACTTAAATCGATGGGTAACAGCAGACCAACTACTAGCCCGCCACCAACGACAACAATCAGCTTTACTGATTCTAAAGCCATCGAGGATAGTGGCAGCTTCTTTTGATTCTGATTGGTCTGGAGAGGAATAATCCTATCGATAATAGGCAGCGCTAACAGATTACAGGTACTTAAACATAAAAAGAAAGTACTCGCATAGAGGAGAATACTCTGTAGGTTGCTACTTAAGTTATCGAGCGCTGCTAGGCTAAGTCCCATCAACGACAAAATGACGTAAATAAGGTAGGACGTTGATTGATTGATCTTCTCCAGTAACGAGGCTCGAGATATAGGAATTAGATACCCCACAACAAGTGGAGCGAAAATAAATAGCATCCCTGAGAACATAAAGCTCTATGATTCCTTTTTTGAGATAATACCAACACACATAAATCAAATTATTTATCGGTTGAAATTAGAGAGATATTTCACCAAATACCAAACGCTGCTCAGCCTTGAGCGAATCGTTTATCGCGAATTAGGTGTGAGAAAACGATAAATTACAAGCCGCTAGCACTTAGCACTGCACGTATTTGGTCATTGAAGTCAGTATCACTCATATTGCTGAGTTCATACAAGACCTCTGCACCTGTTAAGTTGAATTCAACTTCGTGTTCATCAATGCGTTCATCATGATTGCGGAACATCAATAGGTGATGCGCGATTCTTGCAATGTCTAAATAACTTACTTCCGGTCGCGTTTGCTCGTACTTCTCGTTTGAGGAGACCTCTCTAAAGTCATTGTCAAATCCCCAGCGCTCGAGCACCAGTTTGCTTGTTGCTGAACAACGAGTTTGGAAGATTTGCAACGCAATTTCAGGATCTAGGTAATTGCCTCTATCTAAGTAAAGGTGGTACTCGTTAATTAGACAAAACAAACCGATATCGGCTAGCAGACCAACCAGCAATGCTTTTTCTTGCTCCAAGTGCCCATAAGTACCTGGCTCGTGTTTACGAAACGATTGAACCAATATCACCATGACGGCACCGAGTTCTCGGGATACCGCTGCACTTTTCACCAAGATGGCATTACATTCTTTGGTTAAATTTACTGAATGTTTAAGTTGTTCAATCGCTTGTGCGGTAACAATATCACGCACGCGCAGTATACCAAGGCGAGATACCGCGGTAGTTAAGTCGTTGCAGGTAATGTTTCTGCGATTGAAAATTACAGAGTTTGCTACTCGCAGAACGACCGCCGCCAAGCCGGGATCTTCTAACAAACAGTTAGCAACATCTGAAATAGTGGTGTGTTCTTCGACACATAACTGCTGAATTTTAAGCACGACATCAGGAATAGGGGGTAATGAAATCTTACCCGTTGAGATGGACTGTTCTACCAGCTGAGCAAACTCGGATTCCAGTGCGTTTATAAGCTTATCTTTATTATTTGGCAGCCAAAAAAATGATAAATGTTCCATTGTGACGCTGTACTTGAGATCTTTCGTACAGTGTACCCTTACAGCGTATTCTTTATCAATTAAATGCGTATCACGTGCTCGTAATTGCCAGCGAGATCATAATGATGGCGTGTTTTGGGCATGCCGTGCGTCAAAAAAATATCACCACATGAATAATAAGTGTGAAACTAATCACGTATGCTGAATATATACTTTTTTATATGTGACCTATGTCCTAACTTATTTTTCAACGTTAAGTATGATTAAGCAAGTTGGTGAGCACAACTCACAAAAATATCGCCAACAAATCGACATTTATAATTCGCTATAAGCTGCTGTTTATCTGGTGACATCGCTAATCGGGGTAATTTATTCAGATTAAAGAGGTCAATGGACATGACAGACCAAGCTTTTTTTAAATATGTACGCAACTTTAGTGAGTATCAAAAACGTTCTATGTTCGGTGGTATCGGTTTATTCACCGATGATGCTATGTTTGCGCTTGTCAGCAATGATTGCTGCTACTTACGTGGTGGTAATGGATTGGACGAAGTGTTTACTCAACTGAATTGCGAAAAATATAAGCACGTCAAAAAACAGACGACGGCAACCGTAAATTATTATGACGTAACAGATTTGTTTGAATCCGGATATGCAGGACTCGATGAACTGGTACAAAAATCAATTGAATACTCAATTAAGGAACGAAAATATCAAAAGTCTTCTGCCAGTAGACGTTTGAGAGATCTGCCAAATATGCAGTTAACTCTTGAGCGAATGGTCAAGAAAGCAGGTGTTGATGACGTAGAAACCTTTTTAGAACTTGGACCTGTAAAAGTCTTCAACAAAGTTAAAGTGGCTTATGGCAATGACGTTGATGTTAAGTTGCTTTGGAAATTCGCTGGTGCCACTGACGGTGTTCATTGGAAACTGATTCAAGAGCCGCGTAAAAAGCAGTTACTGGCGCTGTGTGAGTAAGCAAGCTGAACGCACGATGATTGACTCGTTTTGATGGAGTTAGCGGGTCGTAAAGGCAAGTGTTGAAAGCGGAAAAAGGACATTGAAGTTTTTGACCACTTCATTGAGTTAGTCATTAGATTAGACAAAAAACCGAGGCATAGGCCTCGGTTTTTGTTTTTTAATTTGCTCTTTTCTTAAAGCACAAATCTTAAAACTTAAAACGCGTGGTGAACATTACCTGATCACCATAAAAGTCGTTGATACGCGCTTCAGCACCTAGAGAGAAAAGCTCAGTTGAGTGGAAACGAGCGTATGCTGCACCGGTCCAGTCGTCATCGTTATCAATAGAAACGTAGCCGACTTTGCCGCCTACTTCTAATTGAGGGCCTAACCATTGACGAACACCTAAGTTCAGTTCCATACCTACGTCAGTGCTGCTATCGCTTGAAGGTTGTACAACGCGCATTAGCATTTCACCTGTAAGGTCAGCCCAGTTGTTTAGTGGCGAATGAAAGCCAAAACCAGCGGCTGAGTCAAAATCACTTTCAAACTCAGAGTCGATACGAGCAATAACATGTGCGTTAGGGTGAATTGATTTGCTGAATCCAGCACCAAATGTCACAGGACTTGCGCCAATACGTGCTTCGAAATAGTCGTAGCTAAAGTTGCTCATAGTTGCTGGCGCATTGCGGTCGTTTGCGGCTAGGGCATGGCTTGATGCCACTAGTAAGGCAGCGGCTAATAGTGTTTTACGCATAACTAACGATAAACCTTGTTCATTATTTCCATGGATTCAAGCAACCACTTGAACCGTAATCTGATTTGTCCGACATCATAATAAAAAGGAAGGTCCACGACCAACAAAAATGTGTCGATGTTTTGTCAATTAACTTAATAGTTAGTTGGTTTAAGCAAAAACTACGCCATATACATAACGTCTAAGAGCATCAATCGGATAAATAGTGATGCTTTTCCATACTCGCGCTATTGCGCGAAATAACGTGGATCAGCTGGCTTTGGTGACATTCAAGCTAGAGCCACGCATATTACTCGCCGAAGCTTGCTCTGCGTTCAGCCATGGCATTGAGGATCGCCTCAGAATCAAGGACTTGAGTCCAAGATAATAAGTTATCATCATTTGCAATCATAAAAGCAGTAAGCTGAGACACGATTGCTTTTCTCAACTCTTCACCTCTCCATGGTTTGGCTATGTAATAGTCCAGACTTGCGTTATTGACGGCCTCAACGGTGTCTTCTAAGCCGGCTTGTCCTGTAAGTAAGACTTTGCGGGCCGCTTTTGTGTCACCATTTTGACTGAGTTCGATTAAGAAGCTAATCCCAGTTTGCTCCGGCATAATGTGGTCGCATAAAATGAGCGCAAGCTGAACTTCCTCTTCCGCCATCTCCTCGATCACTTGCCTTGCTTCAGTGACTGATTCCGCTCCCTCGACAATAAAATGTTCCTCAAAGGGAGCGAGATCCTGGAGCACGCTATCCAAGACTTCTCGTTCGTCATCGACACATAAAATTAAATACTTGGTCATATTTCATCTCCTTTTTCGATGACTGGTAACCAGACTGTCATTCGTGTGAACTTGTCGAGCTCTGATTCGACGTCAATCCATCCCTTATGTGCTGTCACGATTTGCTGGCAGATGGACAGCCCAATGCCTAAACCAAAGTTGCCTTCTTTTTTCGTCGTGAAGTTGAGCTCGAAAATGGCATCTCTTTGCGATTCAGGAATGCCACACCCATTATCTTCAAACGAGATAACGGCGTAATGTGTATGATCTTTTTCTGCAAGACGTGTTTGTATTTTTAAAACGCCTTTTTCCGGAAATGCATCAATGGCGTTAGAGACCAAATTCGTCCATACCTGTTGGAGTGCGATTGGTTGACAAAGGATAGGAGGTAAATCCGCATAATCAGTGGAAACCTGATGCATTTTTAGTTTGTTTTCGAAGATCACCAAGGTATCTTCAATACCTTCATGAATATCAGCATAGTGCTGGGTCTCATCATCTGAGCGTGCGTAACCTTTAAGGCTTTTCACCATATCTGCAATTCGCGCAGCACAGACGTTAATCGAGCGAAGAGTGGAACCTGCTTTGTGGTATTGCTCAAGAGTATCTAGAACATGAGAAGACACTTGCTGTTTTTTCGTTAGTTGAGTGAGTAACTCGTGATCTGACTCTAGCCCAAGGTTCACCACTTTCTTTGCCAATGTTCGATCTGGAAGGGCATGATTAAGTGCTTTAACGCGTGATCTGAGCTCTGCGGTTGAAGCGGGTTTTGCGGTTTGAGCTTTGCTCAGTAACTCAATGCCTTTGATTTGTATATCGGAACTGGGTACTTCGTTAAGTAATCGTGCAAGCGTATGCGTTAAATTCTCTACGCCCCTCAATATCGCTGCTATCGGATTATTTAGTTCATGCGCCACGCCCGCAACCAACTGGCCGAGCATCGCCATTTTTTCTCTTTCAATGAGTTGCTGGTGGGCAGACTCCAGCGATTCGAGCGTTTTTTGAAGTTGCAGCTTGGTGTTGATGCTTCTTTGTAATCGGCGGTTGAAGTGGCGTAAAAGCAAGTTTGTAAAAAGAGGCAGCAAGTTTGAGTCGCTTTGCATCACTTTATTGAATACGTTGCGATCGAGTTTGATGACCTCTGTCTTTGTCAGCGTTAGGGCTGTCGAGAAAGAACATTCCCCAGTAACAAACGACATGCCTCCGACAATATTACCTTTGTTATGGCGTACAACCTCTCGCTGCATGCCTTGTTCATCGCGCTTGTACAGAGCCACTTCACCATCGGTAATAAACCACAAAAAGCTATTTGGCTCGCCTTCCACGGTTAATAAGTGTTCAGGTGAGTATGTGCGGCACGCTCTTGTTTCGTCGTTATCTTTGAAAAACTGCTGGAGAGCGGAGATCACTTGCTCGGCTAACTCAGCATCAGACATCGAGTGGTAGTCGTGTAAAAAGCCCGCTTGATAATGGCTCATCTGATTATTGATGTGCGCTCGCAACAAGCTGTGATGATCCAATATCTGACTGTAACTTAGCAGGTCTTCTTTACCGTTTCGCAATATAAATTGGGTCAGCTCTTTTTGCACTGTGTTAAATAAGACGTGATCTGGCAAAGGTTTAGTGAGGCAGTGATCGAGCCTGCCCTCATTAACGGCAGTGAGAATTGCCTCTATATCAGACGAGCAGCTAATAAGAATTTTTCTTGCTTGCTCGGTATGCGGCATCGTCTGCTCTCTTTCTTCCAGATACTCTAAAGCGCTTTGAGCCTCTTCTATCGATTCGACAGAAAAAATATCAAACTTACTTGAGAAGGCAGACAGCTCCAATCGAAACTGTTCAGCACTGATTGGGTTGTTGTCGAGACACAACACAGCATAACGATTCACAGATGTTTTAGCTCCGGTTAAAACTTCGCCACGCAAACTTTAACAATAAAAGGACATGATGAGTGGGAGCCAAGTATGATTCCTGATTAATGGACTAGAATAAGCATCAATAGTCTGATTTGTCTCAATGTTTTCTCCGCAGGTGGTTTGGGGTAGACTGACCGAAAATACCTAATAAGTGACGTTATGCAAAATCTTAAAAAAATCGGCGCCATTGGTGGTGCTATCTCATTAGCGCTGTGTTGGCCATTGGCTGTCGGACAAATTGGTCAGTCCATCATTGAAGATGGTATTACCAATATGAATGATGAAATGATTAAAGGCGAAGTGGTCGAGTATCAACGTGGCTATTTGTCTTCAGTCGTGCTGACTCGTTATTCAGTTGTTGATCCTGAGCTTAAAACGCAGCTAGAGCGTGATGGTATGCCAACGACGTTTGACGTAACCAGTGATGTTAGCCACGGTCTAACAAGCCTAACAGCAGATTCAAAATTGGTGGACAATGACTTTTTGCCTCTCACGATGCATAGTCAGACTCAACTAAATGGCAATACGGCATTTATCCTCGACCTAGACAGTTGGCATTATCGTAACGAAGCGCAAGGTGTTTCTGTTTCTACAAGCCCTGCAAAAGTGACAGGGGATGTGACGGTATTGGGTGATCTCAATTACCAAGTTTCTGTTCCTTCTGTTCAAGTGGATTTTGAAAACGGTGAAGAGCTTCATCTGAATGCATTGACAGGGCAGGGTAAAGGTAAGCAAGCAAAAGGCTATTGGCTGGGTGAGCAATCTTTTTCTCTAGAGAAGCTGGATGTGGTTGATTCGAACTTAACGCCTGTCTTTTTGATTGAGAATGCAAGTTACCGCGGCAACACTACGATGAATGAGTCTGGTGATAAGCTGAACAGTCAGCTGAACCTAGATGCTAAGAAACTGCGTTTAACTGATGGTACGGATGTCGATAACTTTAAGTTGGATTTCTCAATTGCAGATGTGGATAGCCAGTCATTTGACCAAATTATGTCTATCTATCAAAGCTCTCCAATGTTAGACGAGCAGGAAATTGCGAGCTTATTGCCGCATGTTGACACGCTGTTTAGCAAAGGCTTTGATTTATCAGTGAATGAGCTTTCACTTGCGTTTGGTGACGGTAAGTTCCATAACGAGTGGCAATTATCCATTCCTGAAGGTACTGACCACATTACTCAAGACCCAATGAAGTTGATGACGGCGACTACTGGTGAGCTCAGCACTTACTTCTCTGACGAATTAGTGACGCACTACCCATTTATTCAAGAAGGAATTGATGAGCTGCTCATCATGGAGCTGATCGAGAAAGTTGAGGGCGGTTATCAACTCAAAGCAGAAATCGGTGAAGGCAAATTGAAGTTCGAAAATGGACATGAGTTCCCATTGGTGGCACTACTTATGCCTGCCTTGATGCAACAACAGTAGCCAAGTATTGTTGCGGAATTAATCCAATTTAACGCTTAGTCTTTAAAAAGAGGTCGTAAGACCTCTTTTCTTGTTTTTATCGCTGCGAAAACGTGATATTAATTTCGTAATATTTACATAGCAGGAGCAATGAGCATCATGGAACAAAATACGGACAACGTATTTAACTTCAGTGCAGGGCCAGCAGGTCTGCCTAAAGCAGTTATGCAGCAAGCACAACAGGAACTAATTGATTGGCAAGGTCTTGGTACTTCGGTCATGGAAATCAGCCATCGAAGCAAAGAGTTCATCAAAGTTGCAGAAGAAGCCGAGCAAGATTTACGTGATCTTCTGAATATTCCGGACAACTATAAAGTGCTGTTCTGCCAAGGTGGTGCTCGTGCTCAGTTTGCTGCTGTTCCTCTAAACTTACTTGGTGATGCCGAGACGGCAACTTACATCGACGGCGGTTATTGGGCTGAAAGTGCGGTAGCTGAAGCGAAGAAATACTGCGAGCCAGACGTATTTGATGCAAAAACAGAAATCAACGGAAAAGTAGCCGTTCTACCTGCAAACGAATGGAAAATTGCTCCAGAAGCGGCTTACGTGCATTTCTGTCCAAATGAAACCATTGACGGTATCGAGATTAACGATCTTCCTGTCACCGACAAACCAATCGTTGCTGACATGTCTTCGACGATTCTTTCTCGTGAGATTGATGTATCGAAATACGGTGTGATTTATGCGGGCGCTCAGAAAAACATTGGTCCTTCAGGCATTGCTATCGCTATCGTGCGCGACGACTTGTTAGGTATGGCGAAGCAGGTACTGCCAAGTATCTTGGATTACACTGTTCTGGCTGAGAAAGAATCAATGTTCAATACGCCACCAACCTTTGCATGGTACCTGTCTGGTCTTGTTTTTAAATGGTTGAAGGCGCAGGGTGGGGTAAAAGCGATCGAGCAAGTGAACCGCGCTAAAGCCGCACTACTGTATGATTACATCGATCAGTCTGATTTCTACCGTAATGGCGTGCACTCAGCAAACCGTTCTTTGATGAATGTGCCATTCCAACTTGCGAAACCTGAACTGGATGCAACCTTCCTTGAACTAGCCGATGCCAAAGGGCTGAAATCACTAAAAGGGCACCGAGCCGTTGGTGGTATGCGAGCTTCCATTTATAACGCCATGCCGCTAGAAGGTGTACAAGCGTTAATCGATTTTATGCAAGAGTTTGAGAAAAACTACGCATAAAATCAAATTCACTGTTATTCATGAAAGCGTCGCAATTGCGGCGCTTTTGTTTATCTCAACTCACATCACTCCAGGAAGGTAAAATGACCAAGGCGAATATTGAAGCGCTGATCAAGCAGTTCCCACTCTTGGCGCCACTTATCGATCTTAAGGAGGTTTGCTGGTTTAACCCAAACATAACCTCTTTAGCAGAAGGTTTGCCCTATGTGGGGCTAGATGAGAAAGATATTCAAGCTGCGAGTGAACGGCTAGCACGATTTGCGCCTTATTTGATGAAAGCGTTTCCCGAAACGGAAGCTTCGCATGGCATCATTGAGTCTTCTGTGGTGGATGTTCCCAAGATGAAAGTGCGTTTGGAGCAGCAATACGACACGCCAATATTGGGCCGTTTAATGCTCAAAAAAGACAGTCATCTGCCAATTTCTGGTTCTATCAAAGCGAGAGGTGGCATTTATGAAGTGCTGACCCATGCAGAAAAGTTGGCGTTTGAAGCTGGCTTACTCTGCGAAACCGATGGTTACAGCAAATTGTTCAGCAATGAGTTTCGGCAGTTTTTTAAGCAGTACAGTATTGCGGTTGGGTCAACGGGTAACCTCGGTATGTCCATTGGCATCATGAGTGCAAAGCTTGGTTTTTCAGTCTCGGTTCACATGTCTTCTGATGCGCGGGAGTGGAAGAAAAATAAGCTCCGGTCACATGGCGTCAAAGTGGTGGAGTACCAGCAAGACTATGGTGTTGCCGTTGAGCAAGGTCGTAAAGAAGCTGAGCAAGACCCTAACTGCTTCTTTATTGATGATGAAAACTCGCAGACGTTGTTTCTAGGTTACTCTGTTGCGGGTGAGCGTCTAAAGCAGCAGTTTGATGACTTGGGAATCGTGGTTGATGAGCATCATCCGCTGTTTGTTTATCTACCCTGTGGTGTTGGCGGTGGGCCTGGTGGCGTGGCATTTGGTTTGAAAGTCGCGTTTGGTGATCATGTTCATTGTATTTTCGCAGAGCCAACGCACTCTCCGTGCATGTTGTTGGGCGTGCATACGGGCTTGCATGACGAGATTGCGGTACAAGATTTGGGTATCGACAACATGACCGCTGCTGATGGATTGGCAGTAGGGCGTGCGTCGGGCTTTGTCGGTAGAGCGATGGAAAGGCTAATTGATGGCTTTTACACCATTGATGATGCTCGTATGTATCACCACTTGGGTGAGTTAAGTGAACTCGAAGGCATTAACCTAGAGCCTTCTGCATTAGCCGGTATGGTTGGGGCAGTGCACGTCTCGAATAACCATGCTTATCAGTCTCAAATGCAATTTGACGAAGAAAAACTCAGAAACGCCACGCATCTTGTTTGGGCAACAGGTGGAGGCATGGTTCCGGAAGAAGAAATGGCGGCTTATCTCAAAAAATCAGGTCGGTAAATCAGCCCTGTATACGTACTTAACTAGGCAATTAACAATACAGGAATAACAAAAGGGCTCATCGTTTGATGAGCCCTTCTCGTCACTGAATATCGAATTATAGAGACTGTAATAGCTGGTAGTAACGCCCTTTTTGAGCGAGTAGCGTTGGATGATCGCCTTGCTCGATGATCTCACCTTGTTCCATCAAGCAGATGCTATCCATGCTTTCTAATTCTATTAGTCGGTGTGTAATGAATACCACTGTCTTATTAGCAAAGTGCTCATTGAAAAGCGCCATCACTTTCTGTTCCGTACGCTTATCGAGACCTTCAGTTGGTTCATCCAAGAGTAGGATTGGCGCATCACGTAGCAATGCGCGAGCGATACCGATTCGGCGTTTCTCTCCACCAGATAACTGACGACCACCGTCGCCTAACCAAGCGTCTAACCCTGGAGCCTCAAGAAGGCCACCAAGTTCGACTTTTTGAAGAATCTCAGACAGTCGATCATCACTTGCTTCTGGAGCGGCCATGAGTAAGTTGTCACGCAGTGTTCCATTCAGTACATCAACGCGTTGACTGACCACTGTCATTGCTTCTCGCAGGTCAGACTCGCTCCAATCTTGCAGTTTTGTACCACCGATTCGAACTTCACCTTGGTTAACATCCCAGTAGCGACAAAGAAGCTGAATGAGTGTTGATTTACCTGAACCTGTTTGACCTACAATCGCTGTTTTAGTGCCCAACGGTAGTGAGAGTGACAAGTCTTTCAGCACCTTTTGCTGACCGTCAGGGTAAGTGAAGTCAATGTTGTCGAATTCAATGTCTAACGTTGTGCCTTTATGTTTCGATTGCTCAGGGAAGACAACGTCCGGTTCAGCCAAAATTACTTCATTTAAACGACGAGCAGAAGTCAACGTTTGACCCAGGTACTGGAACGCGCCCGCAATAGGCATCAAAATTTCAAAACTTGCCATCGTTGCAAATGCAAACAACGCAATCCAAGGATCAGGAGCACGACCTCCTACGCCGTCTGCAGCAAACCAAAGCATCACAACCAGTGTAAGACCGTTCACAAGCATAAGCAGGCCTGAAGCCATGCCCGTTAAATTCGCGTTCACAAACTGATTAGACAGCAGCTGCTTTTGCTTCTCTAGAATGAGATTGCG
This sequence comes from Vibrio sp. ArtGut-C1, assembly GCF_002105475.1. Taxonomy (NCBI): domain Bacteria; kingdom Pseudomonadati; phylum Pseudomonadota; class Gammaproteobacteria; order Vibrionales; family Vibrionaceae; genus Vibrio; species Vibrio sp. ArtGut-C1. The sequence continues at coordinate 104,772 of NZ_NCTH01000006.1, forward strand.
ATAACGCTCTTCTGCTCCAAAGATACTCAGTTCGCTGTAGCCTTGAAGCCAGTCCAGAGTCGCCACTCGCAATTGCGCTTTATGATGAGTGAGATTCTCGCCATTACTTTTACCAAGTTTATAGAACAACACTGGCCATACAAACAACATGACGGTAAGAATCGAGCCAAGCAGTAGGGCGAGATGCCAATCAAAGAACGCCAGGACAGCCGTTAAACTCAATATGCCAAAAATACCAATCACGACAGGGCTGATAAGTCGAAGGTAAACGTGATCCATCGCATCTACGTCCGCCACTAGGCGGTTGAGCAGATCGGCATCACGCATCGTAGAAACACGACCCGGAATCAGTGGTGCAAGTTTCTTAAAGAAGAAGATACGTAAATCGGTAAGCAGCTTGAACGTTGCATTGTGGCTGACGACACGTTCTCCCCATCGACCTGCGGTTCGAGCCATTGCAGCGCCGCGTACCCCGGCACCTGGTAACATGTAGTTGAAGGTTTCACGAGCAACCGTCAAGCCTGCCACCGCTGCGGCTGAAATAAACCAACCCGATAGCGTTAATAAGCCAATAGATGCAGCTAAGGTCAGAAATGCCAATAGCATACCTAGAGAAAGACCAAACCAATGTTTCTTATAGAGTTTTAGATAAGGGAGTAAATCACGCATCTAAGTTCCCCTTGTCTGTTTCACGTTGTGCGAGGTTCGCTTCCAACATGTCTTTAAATAAGCCATCTTCTGTCGACAGTGTGTCGTAATCACCACGTTGAACAATCTGGCCGTCCTGCATAACAAGAATTTGCGATACGCTTTGTAAAGGTGCCAACTGGTGAGTAATCATCAAATTCGTTGTGGCATGTGCGTACTTGTTAATGCCTTCCATGACGAGTTTTTCACTACGAGCATCTAAGCTTGCGGTCGGTTCATCTAATAACCAAAAACGACCATTTTGTAGCATAGCGCGAGCCAACGCTAAACGCTGGGCTTGGCCGACAGATAAACCACCAGAGCGGTCAGATATCGGGTAATCCAACCCATGCATTTCAACAAATTCAGCAGCATGAGAGTCATTCAAAACAGAATGAACGTCTGCATCTTGAATGTTGTGTTTGCCTAACGTGACGTTATCTCGAATGCTGCCATGTAATAGCATTGGGTTTTGACCAATCCAGCTTACGGCCTCTCGCCATGTGGCGAGATCCAGTTGTGACAATTCACAACCATTAATCTTCAAGCTACCTTGATAAGGCATGAAACCGAGGATGGTGTTTACCAAGCTTGTTTTACCTGCGCCACTTGGTCCAACTAAAGCCGTACTTTTGTTGGCTTCAAGAGAGAAGGATAGGGGACCTGCGAGCTGCTTACCTTCCGGACTAAAAATGGTTAACTCGTCCGCTTCAATATGGATGGGACTACTCTTATCTAACGCTTGGGTGCCATCTTTGACTTGATCGACTTCCAAATCCAGAAACTCGACAATGCTTTCTGCTGCGCCAACCGCTTGCTGTTTCGCATGATAGAACGTGCCCAAATCACGTAATGGCTGATAAAACTCTGGCGCAAGAATCAGAATGAACAAACCAGCAAACAGCGTAACACCTGTGCCGTAGTAGCCGAAATCGAGCTCTCCGATATAACTAAAGCCAAAGTAGACGGCGGTAATTGCGATAGAAATGGAAGTGAAAAACTCTAAAACCGCAGAAGATAGAAACGCGATTTTCAGAACGTCCATGGTGCGAGTACGAAAGACTTCCGAAGCACCCTTCAGAGTTTCAGTTTCAGATTTTGTTCTATCGAATAAGCGAATGGTCGTCATTGCTTGCAAGCGGTCATAAAAGTGACCGGACAAACGCTGCATCGCTTTAAAGTTTTTACGGTTTGCTTCTGCGGCTTTCATCCCAACCAGTGCCATGAAAACAGGCACCAGTGGTGCAGTGACTAGGAAGATCAAGCCTGCCGCCCAGTTTACTGGGAATACGACAACCAAAATAATGAAAGGCACTAGTACCGATAATGACATCTGAGGCAAGTAGCGAGAGAAGAAATCTTGCATATCTTCTACCTGCTCTAAGATGAGCGTCGCCCAGCTGCCGGCAGGTTTGCCTTTGATGTAAGCTGGCCCAAGTTTATGAACTTTATCTAAAATGAGTTGGCGAATATAAACTCGAATTTGCTCACCGCAACGGTAACCGGCAAGCTCTCGACCCCAGGTACAAGCAGCTCGACCGATAACCGTGCCACCAAGCCCAACAAAATGCCAAATGAGGTCGGCTTTGTCGACTTGGTCAATGATTAACTGGTGCAGAATGGAGGCGAGCAGGGCTGCTTGAGCCAATAAAAACACGCTTGAAAGTACGCCTAGGCCTATCGCAATCATAAGCCAGCGCTTGGCTAACTTACTTTGTTGCTTAAGCCACTTATTCAAGCTGCTTTGCTTTTTCTTATCCATCGTGAAGGCTTAATGATAATTGTTTTAATGAGGCGGTAGTATACAAAAGAAAACCCAGCGGGAATACCGCTGGGCTTTAAGGATATGACACAAATGTGAAAAGTTATTTGTCACCAAGTGAGTCTAAGAAACGCTCAGCATCTAATGCCGCCATACAACCTGTACCTGCTGATGTGATAGCTTGACGGTAGTTATGGTCCATAACGTCGCCTGCTGCAAATACACCTTCAATGCTAGTTTGTGTCGCGTTGCCTTCTAGGCCAGACTTAACGATGATGTAGCCATCTTTCATGTCTACTTGGCCTTCAAAGATTTGTGTGTTTGGCTGGTGGCCGATCGCAATAAACGCGCCCATCACTTCAAGGTCTTCAGTCGCACCTGTGTTGACGTCTTTAATACGAACGCCAGTTACGCCCATGTCGTCGCCAAGTACTTCATCGAGAGTTCGATCGGTATGAAGAACGATATTACCGCTTTCAACTTTATCCATCAGACGTTTCACAAGGATCTTCTCTGCACGGAATGAATCGCGGCGGTGGATCAGGTGAACTTCTGACGCAATGTTAGATAGGTAAAGTGCTTCCTCAACAGCAGTGTTACCACCGCCCACAACTGCAACTTTCTGATTACGGTAGAAGAAACCGTCACAGGTTGCACAAGCAGAAACGCCGCGACCTTTAAATGCTTCTTCAGACTCAAGGCCAAGGTATTTTGCTGATGCACCTGTAGAAATAATCAATGCGTCACATGTGTACTCGCCAGAATCGCCTTTTAAACGAAATGGGCGTTGTGATAGTTCTACTTCGTTGATGTGATCAAACACGATCTCAGTTTCGAAACGCTCGGCGTGCTCTTTCATGCGATCCATCAATGCAGGACCTGTCAGACCTTCAGCGTCGCCGGGCCAGTTTTCAACTTCAGTAGTGGTGGTTAGCTGACCACCTTGTTGCATTCCCGTCACAAGCACAGGGTTTAGGTTGGCACGCGCTGCGTACACGGCAGCTGTGTATCCTGCTGGACCAGAACCAAGAATTAATAGTTTACAATGTTTTACGTCGCTCATTATGGCTCCAAAAAGGGCTGAACATTTCCCTCGATTGTATGGAAATTCTTAGTGCTTTAAAAGCATAAACAACGATTGTGATCGAATAATTGGTTATAGATTAGAACCCACTAAAGATTGATAAAGAACGTTGACTTCTAGCATAAAATTCTATTCGTAGTAGAGAAGTCTAGTTTCAAATATCGCCAAAGCGCAAAACTGAAACATGGTTCTGTATTTGTGCTTTGGATTGGTCTGTTATGTTGTTTTTGTTATTTTGTTGAAGCTATCAACGTTAAAAGCTGGCAATTGCAGAATATTTGCGTAACCTAGTGTGTAAATTAAATGTTAATTAATGTGCCTCATTAAAGGAGACAATGATGTTACATTCACGTGAGAATACTCTGCATTTAACACAGCTCAGCATGGCAGCAATAGAGCAGCTTTCCCCATCGTTTGAAGAACTGCCTCGTACCGAGCATGCAGATGGTCAGTATCGACTAAGACGTTATTCTGTGGTTGGTTTTGATAATGGCAAAGTCATTGACTTAAACAAAAACAGCTTTGTTCAATCGTCTGATATCAACCGATTCCAAGGTGATGTTGTAAGACAATTTGAGCCGATTGAGAAGGATATTCTCATCAGTGATGGTTTCCGAGAAATGTGCGAATTGTTTGTCAATGCGAATCATCTGCCTAACGGCCAGGAAATAGAAATTCACCAAATCCGAATCACAGCGCTAGAAGAAGAAACTCAAGTGGCACCTGAAGGTGTGCACCAAGACGGTTTTGATCACATTGCAATGGTTGGCGTAGGACGCCATAACATCATTGGTGGTGACATCATGCTGTACAGCAGTCATAACCAAGCCCCATTTTTCCGTAAGGTGTTAGAAACGGGTGAGGTTGCAATATTGGCAGACAGTAAACTGTGGCACAACGCGTGCCCAATCCGTTCTGTCATTGATGATGAAGCGGGTCATATGGATGTGTTTGTACTCACGGCTACGGATAAGCGCAATGAACTTCAATCTTAATCTGATCAGAGAGCAGTTTCCGGCACTCGCTCAATACCATAACGACAAACCTGTGACGTTTTTTGATGGTCCAGGCGGGTCACAGGTACCTCAATCAGTGCTAGATAGCATGGTGGGGTATTTAGGTCGTTTCAACGCCAACTTAGGCGGGCATTATTTTTCTAGCCAAAAGACGGTTGACGTGATGCAAAATGCACGCGAGTCAGCGCAAGCTCTGCTAAACGCGCCGTCGTCTGGCAATATCGTCTTCGGCGCGAACATGACATCGTTAACCTTTCAGCTCAGCCGTGCGATTAGCCGAGATTGGCAAGAGGGAGATGAGATCATTGTTTCTGCTTTGGACCACTATTCGAATGTGTCTAGCTGGCAGCAAGCGGCAGAAGATAAAGGCGTTACGGTTCATCAGGTTCGTATCAACGAAGATGATTGTACGTTGGACTTGGAGCATTTAAGCAGTCTTCTTTCTGATAAAACGCGCCTTGTAGCGGTGACCTATGCATCGAATACGACTGGTTCTATCGTGGATGTGCAGCGAGTAGTAAGCATGGCGCACAACGTTGGGGCACAAGTTTATGTGGATGCCGTTCATTATGCGCCTCATCATTTGGTTGATGTTCAAGCGCTAGGCTGTGACTTTTTAGCTTGCTCAGCTTACAAGTTTTTCGGCCCGCACGTTGGTATTGCTTACATAGCCGATCAGTGGCTGCACAGTATTCGTCCGTACAAAGTCGAGCCTGCTACCAATATTGGCCCAGGCCGATTTGAAACGGGGACGCAAAGTTTTGAAGGTCTTGCTGGTGTCGTTGCTGCGGTTGAGTATCTGGCTCAGTTTGGTGAAGCCGGTTTACCTCTTCGTCAACGATTGGAGCAAAGTTACCAATTGTATGAACAACATGAGCAACGCTTGAGTGAGCGTTTCTTACAGCGTCTGAGTGCACTAGATGGTGTCAATCTATTTGGCATTGCGAAAGAAGATAGCCAGCTCCGCACACCAACTTTTGCGCTAACATTCGACCGATATTCTCCAGAATTCATCGCGAAAACGCTGGGTGAACACAACATCTGTGTTTGGAACGGCCACTTTTATGCGCTGGGCTTAGTTCGTCAACTTGGTCTAGAAGAGTCGGGTGGTGTAGTACGAATTGGTTGCATGCATTACAACACAATAGAAGAAGTCGATATGTTGTTCGATGTACTAGAAAACATCCTTGATGCGTAACTGATCATATCTTCCTGATAGAAAAACAAAAGCTCGAGTTTGACTCGAGCTTTTTCGATTTTATTTTCAACAAACCAGCTATATATGCGTATATGCGATTAGGCGCTTACTTCTACTTCATAGGAAGTGAATTTTCTTACGTTGATCACGCCAGTGTCAAAAATGAGGTATTGACCTTTGATGCCTTGCAAAGTGCCAGTAACAACCGGGTTTTTATCGAAATTATGCGAGGTGATCTTAGTTGGGTGCTGTTGCACCGGATAGCTAAGGTCGGTAATGCTTTCGCTCAATACTTCAATTGCATCTTCACCGAATTTCTGTTTTATCTCAGCAATCTTATCTTCGACCAACGGCAATAGCTCAGCAAAACGATCTTGCAGTGCCATTGGTTCACCATCGCCTTTCAACAGTGTGCGCCAATTGGTTTTATCTGCGATATGTTTCGCCAGTTCAACTTCAATTAAACCGGAGATATGGCGAGTTTTTACCTTAAAAATTGGCAAACCCTGAGTCGCACCTTGATCAATCCAACGAGTTGGGATTTGCGTATGACGAGTGATACCAACTTTTAAGCTGGATGTATTGGATAGGTAGACAAAGTGATCCACCATGCAGTTCTCTTCGCCCCATTGTGGCTCGCGACAAGTCCCTTGGTCGTAGTGACAAGTCTCTGGCTTCAAGATGCACATATCGCAGCTTGCTAGCTTTTTCATACAGACAAAACAATGGCCTTGCGAATAGCTCTTTTTCGTTTTCTTACCACATGAGCAACAAAAAATATTGCCCGTGTGAGTCAGTGTGAGCGTTTACCCAGAAACGGCGATAGATCAATCTCTTCCTCACCAACAGGTAGACGGTAACTGACAGCACCGTCCAGAGATGCACGCATTTTATTTAGCGTACCAGTTGCAATTAATGACATGACATTACTCATTATTGTGTTTTTGCACAGTATATCCGAAGTGGTGATGAGATGCAGGGTTGACAGACACATTAAAGCGAAATGTATAGCTCTGAAATGTTATGCACTGGCCTTCATGGGTTAGGAAATACGGTTGTGAAATGCTTCGCAAATAACAAGTGAACCGCATTTTTGAGAGATTTAAAAACGTGATAACGGTTCAAAACACGTTACCATGTATCGAAAGTAAGAACGAAGACTAAAAGTAATTTTGTTTCTTGATAAATGGCTTTGTTTGAAGTTCGAAAAATCATTGAGTACATTGTGTTGTATATAAGCTGAGCAGGTCACTCGCCCATGAAGTGGATCCATAAATTTATCTTTGCCCTCTCTATTTGCACTATTAGTTTGGTTGCGCTTTATAGTGTTCTTGGCGATACACGAAAGCTGACCATTACACCAGAACATTTCAATATCTATGCGACTAAAGACGCCAGCGAAGGTGGCTTGAGTGAGGCTGATATTATTTACGATAAGCAAAGCCTAGTTCTCAGCTGTGACTTAAAGCAAAGCTCGTATGCTTGGCCTTATTGCGGAATCTCTGTTTATACCGATTCCACAACGCCAACACAGGGGATTGACCTTTCCAATTACCATACGATTCGATTGAAAGTGAGATATGAAGAGGCGGGGGTGGGGCCCAATCCGAGCCATGATTTGCGTTTATATCTGCGCAACTATAACCCTGAGTATTCCAAACCAGACGACGAGTACACTATTAAATACAATGGCATGCAGTTTTCTCCGTCCGGTTCAAACGACATCATCGAAATTCCGATTAAAAATTTACAGGTGATGACGTGGTGGTTAGTAGACAACAAAGTCGCGATTGAACACTCTGCACCTGAATTTTCAAACATCACACGTATTGATATCGCGACCGGATCTGGTGCGGCACTTGGCGAGCACAAAATTGTGATTGATAAAATTGAGTTTGAAGGCGCTTACCTTGCACAAGAAACGTTACTGTATGCGCTCTTACTCTCTTGGATGGCGCTTGGACTGGCATTTTCTCTGCACGAATTACGAAAAAATCGAGTCGCTTATGAAAAAGCGAAAAAACGTCATCGTCATTTAGAGAAGGTGAATGGTACGTTGCGAGCTCAAAACTATGAGTTTGCAGAGTTGGCGCATCGCGATGCGTTGACGGGAGCGATGAACCGTCACGCAGTTCAGCACTGGCTTGAGCAGCAATCACGCCAAGTTCGCTGGGGACATAGTACATTCAGTATCCTTTATATGGATTTGGATAAATTTAAGAAGGTGAATGACAAATTTGGGCACCAAATGGGGGATGACATATTGCGCGAATTTGTCATGGTGGTGGCAAGTTCCATCTACCCAGATGACCGACTTGTTCGTTGGGGGGGAGAAGAGTTTGTTGTATTTTGCCCTGACACCAATATTGAGCAAGCTGTGAAGAAGTCGGAAATGATTCGCAAAAATGTGGAGAGTCATTTGTGGGTACACGGTGAATCATTAACATGCAGTATTGGCGTCGCCCAAATGCAAAATGAACGTGTCTCAGAAACCATGGCGAGAGCAGACGAAGTGCTTTACCAAGCGAAGCGCAATGGTCGTAACCGGGTCGAGGTTCATTATGGTTTGCTTGCCTGCGAAAAGAAGCAAGCCTGATAGCCGTTCACTGAAAGGAAAGAAAAAAGGTGGCCAACTGGCCACCAAGAGGGAAACTGCTGAACACCACTTAGGGGGAAGTTTGGGTCATCGATGTGATTACCGTGAGCAGCAGTGTAGTGCTAATCGAGCTTGTTGTTTTTTACCAGAATAACCAAGCGAAAAGCGTTAGTGCAGCAATACAGGCAATGTTTAAGACGAAGCCAATTCGCATCATTTCTTTTTGCTTGATATGACCCGTACCGAACACAATCGCGTTTGGAGGTGTTGCAACTGGTAACATAAATGCACAAGATGCAGCGACGGCAATCAAAGCAGAGAGAATGACCGGAGACATGCCTAAGGCCTCTGCGATGGTTGCAAATACAGGGACCAGTAGTGCAGCACTGGCGGTGTTACTTGCAAACTCAGTCAAGAAGACAACAAAAGCAACCACTGCAAGAATCGTTAGGAGAATACCGGCTTGCTCAAGGAAGCCTGACAAGCTATGAGCCAAAAATACGCTTGTTCCGGTTGCTTTTAGAACGTTGCTCAAACAGATACCACCACCAAATAGGATTAACACACCCCAGTCGGTTGTTTTCTCAATATCTTTCCACTCGACGGCGCGAGAAGCCCCAAGCAGAAGGATCGCACCTATTGCGACAAGGGTATCGAACTTAGCGAAGCCACCTAGCATAGCGTTAATAGGCTTACTGAAAATCCACAACGTGACCGTCAGTAAGAAAATCGCCAGCGTAATCATTTTGCCGTTTGTCCACTCGACTGGTTGATGGTCAAGGTCAAACTTGTGGCTAAGGTCAGGCTTAGTCATGGTGTACAAAACGAGAATAGCGATTGGCATTAGTACTAATGAGATAGGCACACCGAGCTTCATCCACTCAGTAAAACTTAGGCCGACTTCAGCTGCTGCAATGGCGTTTGGTGGGCTACCAACCAGCGTTGCAATACCACCAATCGAAGCGCTGTAAGCGATGCCGAGCAGAACAAACAAAAAGGTATTGTGATTTTTCTTCGCGTCTAGCTTTGTCATCACACCCAGTACAAGGGGCAGCATCATAGCGGCAGTGGCGGTGTTTGAAATCCACATCGACAGGCCAGCACTAACACCAAATAGCATGAATACAGCGACAGACATTTTGCCTCGTGCGAGTAACAGCACTTTATCAGCAATAGCTTGGTCTAACTTCTGTTTATGCAAAGCCGCAGCAAGTGCAAAACCACCTAAGAATAGAAAGATGATGGAGTTGGAGAAGTTGTTCAGCGCGGTCTGAGTGTTAAACACGCCTAAAAATACCGCAAGTAATGGTATAAGCAGCGCGGTTATGCTGACGTGAATCGCTTCGGTTAGCCAAAGAATAGCAACAAAAACTAAGATGCTTAGGCCGGTTACTACTTGTGGCTCAAAGGGTAGGGTATTAAACAAGATAATGAACAATACGATATTCGCGTTCAAAATCATGCTGTTGCGAGTGAAGAACCAGTTCTTCAATGTCACAGCGAGTGCGGTCATGGGTAGTGCTCCTTTTGCATTGCCTTTTGTCGGTTTTTTATGGCAAAGTAACTGACTTGTAGTTATTTATTGATTAAATGTTACTTGGAATGCAAAAAAGAGTTTTGCCTGAATCGTAGAGCAAATTAGAAAATGTGATGTTGAGAATTGGAAATGGGTAGAAAACTACCCATTTGTTTTATAGAAATGTTATTAACCTTGTGAGCTGCGTTGTTCCTCTATTCGACGGGAACTTGCAGAGGCTCATTAGAGATTTTTTCAGGCTCTTTTACTGCAACGATAGGTTCTTGAGGACCAAGAAACTTGGGCTGCGTATTAATAATGTAGAGGTCTAAAAAGGCTTTCACACGGGCGAGCAATTCTCGAATACGCATTGATGTTTTTTGTTTGTTTGTCGTAGGTCCTGCTACCGCAAGACACTGCGCATCAATGTTGTAAGCATCGGCAATAAACAGCGCTCGCTCACAATGAAAGCGCTGAGTCACAATCAGAAAGCGCTCCGAAGCAAAAATCTTTTTCGCCCTCACAATCGAATCTAGAGTACGAAAGCCAGCATAATCAAGGTGAATCACTTCCTCAGGCACGCCGGCTTTAAGTAAGTCGCGTTTCATCGTCCACGGTTCGTTGTAGGAGCGATGGGCGTTATCGCCACTCAATAAAAACTGTTTTACTTTGCCTTGGTTGTAAAGCTCAATCGCCGCATTAATACGATGAGTGTAGTAAGTGTTGAGGATCTTACCGATGTATTTACTGGTACCGAGAACCACAGCAACCTCATGTTGAGGTATTTGTTCGTATTCAGTGAAAATGCTTTCTTTGGCTTGTAAAACCACCCACCGGTCGATGGCAATAACAGAAACAAGCAGACTAAGTACAGAGATCGACAAAATCAAAGCAAGTCGCTTCCAGGAAAATTTCAGCTTCCACTTTGATCTTATGCGAGAAAACAACAAAACGTTTTATATCCTTAACTAAAAATGTAGTTCTCATCATATCTGATAGAAACAAAAAGAGAGAAGCCCATTTATGCCAAAATCTGGTTAGGATGATAAAAAAATAAAAGCCCCTACATGGTAGGGGCTAATTATTAAACGAAATGTCTCAAGCTTAAAACGCAGTGCGTTTGTAGCGACGGTAAACCGGCTGCCAGAACGATTGTTCAATCGCCACGTTCAATGCTTCATCAGTAATTTCTAATGCCACACCTTGTTCGATTGCCTTCTTACCAACAGCAAACGCGATCTTTTTCGATACCGAGTGGATCTCTTCCAACGGTGGAAGTAGCGCACCACGACCGTTGATTGCTAGAGGAGAGCATGTTGCGAGCGCACGGCTTGATTCCATTAGCATCTCGTCGGTGACACGTTTTGCGTTTACAGCAAGTACACCAAGGCCAATGCCAGGGAAGATGTAGCTGTTGTTACATTGGGCAATAGGGTAAGTGCGACCTTCATGAACCACAGGCTCAAATGGGCTACCTGTTGCAACCAGTGCTTCACCATTTGTCCAACGAATGATGTCGTTCGGTGTTGCTTCTACGCGGCTTGTTGGGTTCGACAGTGGGAAGACAATCGGACGCTTACAGTGTTTATGCATTTCTTCGATGACTTCTTGGCTAAATAGGCCAGGAGCACCAGAAACACCAATTAGTACCGTTGGCTTGGCGTTACGCATAACATCGAGTAGTGAGAAGCCATTTCCTTCATTTTCCCACTCTTTCGTATTGGTATGTTTCTGCACCAAGCGTTGTTGGAAATCAAGAAGGTTAGGCATACCTTCTTGTAACAGACCCCAACGGTCAACCATGTAAACTTGTGAGCGAGCTTGCTCGTCAGAAATCCCTTCCGATACCATTTGTGCGATGATCGCTTCTGCGATACCGCAACCAGCAGAGCCAGCGCCCAAGAAGGTGATACGCTGTTTAGACAGCTGAGTGCCTGCTGCTTTACAGGCTGCAAGTAGAGAGCCAACAGTAACGGCCGCCGTGCCTTGAATATCATCATTGAAGCAGCACACGCGATCTTTGTAACGCTCAAGAAGAGGCATCGCATTTTTCTGAGCAAAGTCTTCGAACTGGATCAAGGCATCAGGCCAACGGCGCTGTACTGCTTGAATAAACTCTTCTACAAATGCATCGTATTCTGCACCCGTAATACGAGGGTGACGCCAACCCATGTACATCGGATCAGCTAAACGTTGCGGGTTATTGGTACCCACATCAAGCACGATTGGTAGCGTGTAAGCAGGGCTGATACCACCACACGCGGTATAAAGTGACAGTTTACCAATAGGAATACCCATGCCGCCGATACCTTGGTCACCCAAGCCAAGGATACGTTCACCATCTGTCACAACAATCACTTTAACGTTGTGGTTTGCTGCATTATTCAGCAAGTCGTCAATACGGTCACGGTTCGGATATGAAATGAATAGACCACGACCACGGCGGTAAATGTTAGAGAAGTTTTCACATGCTGCGCCGACAGTTGGCGTGTAGATGATAGGCATCATCTCAGAAATGTGGTTTTGCACTAGGCGGTAATACAGTGTTTCGTTGGTGTCTTGGATATTACGCAGATAAATGTGCTTATCCATATCGCTTTCGAAACTCTTGTATTGCTGGTAGGCACGTTCCACCTGCTCTTGGATTGTTTCGGTAGACTCTGGAAGCAAGCCTTCTAAGTTGAATGAACTACGTTCTTCAGCAGAGAATGCACTGCCTTTGTTCAAAAGAGGGGTTGCTAAAAGAGCCGGACCCGCATATGGAATATATAGTGGGCGTTTATCGTTGTTCATTGGGTGCCTTATGTAGGGTTGAAGGATGCGCACCAAATTTTAACGGGTTCACCATTTAGTTGTAAACATGCGTTGATGCACATCAATGTAATGTCGCAAAAAAACTCAGATACCGCCGAAAATATCGGCAATATTGGTTGTTTAGAGATACCTAAAGCAGGATTTTTTTACTTGGGTATAATGTTCTGCATCATCAAATCAAATCCAATTTCTATGTTTCAACTACCTATCGACAGCCTGCAAGCTGAGTTTGACCAACATGTGAACCAAAACCATCTCGTGGTGGAAGCCGAAACCGGGTCAGGTAAATCTACCCGTTTGCCTATGTGGGCGGCAAAACACGGACGCGTGCTGGTTATTGAACCACGTCGAATTGCTTGTACCTCGCTGGCTGAATATCTTGCGGAGCAATCTGGTGAGCCAATAGGTCGCAAAGTCGGTTACGCGATCAAGCTTCATGCCTACTTTGATGAAAAAACCGAAGTTGTATTTGTGACTCCGGGAGTCGCACTGCGTTGGTTTGCGGAAAACAAGCTAGCAGGCTTCGATATCGTGATAGTGGACGAATTTCACGAGCGACGCTGGGATATTGATCTATTAACCGCAATTTTGAAGCAAGAAAATCAACATCGGTTGATCGTCACTTCCGCTACGCTGGAGGGCGAAAAGCTAGCGCGTTACCTGAATGCGAAGCGTCTGCGATCTGAAGGGCGTTGCTTTCCAGTCACGGTGACACATCGTTCCACAGACAGCCGCTATTTACCGAACAAAAAGGGATGTGAACAGGAGGTTGTCGGAGCGGTAAAAGAGGCACTGAAAGATGAAGATGGCGATATTCTTGTTTTTCTCCCAGGACGTAAAGAGATCACCCAATGTGCGCAGATGCTACAAAGTTGCGGCGATGTCATGGTGGTCAAACTTCATGCCTCGGTTAGTGATGAAGAACGGCACTGCGCGTTAACTACGCAAAAACAACGAAAAGTCGTATTGGCAACCAATGTTGCGGAAACCTCCTTAACGATACCTAACATCCGAGTTGTCATTGATAGCGGCTTAGAGCGTCGAACCATTCAACGTAACGGTCGCACAGCGTTAACGCTGACCCACATTTCTAAGGCCAGCGCCGCGCAGCGAATGGGGCGGGCGGGCCGTGTTGCTGAAGGGGCTTGTATTCGTCTATATGGTGAACACGCGCCTTTAGAATTAGTGACGCCTCCAGAATTGCACAGAGAAGAGCTCGTCGAGCCCATGCTGGCAGCGGCTTGTTGTGGATACCGTCTTTCAACACTCGATTTTCTCGACTCAATTCCAGAAAAGTCGCTTAAGGCATCTCATTTAACCTTGCTGTCCATGGAAGCGATTGATGAAGGCGGCAATGTCACGAAGCACGGTAGAAAAGTATACCCACTACCTATTGATGCACTGTTTGCCGATCTCGTTACCAGAATTCAAGCTAAGACAGAGAAGGAAGCAATGATTGACTTGGCAGCAGCATTATCTGTGCCTGCGCAACTCTATCAGCGACAAAGTGGCGAAGTCGCTGAGCTTCTATCTCAAGAGGAGCCATACGGATGTGATGCCTCTTTGCTTATCCGTTTGGTCCGGGGGGAGCGACTTCCGGGCATTGTCATTGATGCCAGCGCACTCGAAGAGGCACAAGGTTTAGCGAAACAAATGCGAGAAGTATTTGAATTACCGGAACTTGACGTTGCCTCTCGATATAAACGTGAAGCGCTCTTTTTCTCCATCGCCTCATTGCACCCTGAGCTTGTGTTTGTCCGACGAGCTCGTCGAAGAGATGCTCTAGGAAATGGCGTAGTCGAGATGCTGGTTGGGCGTAACAGCCGCTTTCCTGATAAAGAAGAAGCGGCCATTGTGCTAGATAGCCATAGCGTGCCAGGACGAGGTGTTAAGCAAACACTAAACCTCGCATCGGTCATGATGCCTATCCCGCTGACATTATTACGCGAACTTGAATTTGGGGAGTGGCAACAAGGTGAGACGAATTATGAAGAAGAGACGCCAAGAGCAACGATGCATTTGGTCTACGCCGGGCGAACAGTCTGTTCTGAACACCAAGCGTTACAAGGTGATGTTGCTGTTCAGTCTATTGTCGAAATGATAGAAGACGAGACCCTGTTACCAGGTTTTGCTTCTCAAAGAAAACAACAAATCCAACACTGGAAACTCTACAACGCATTGGGCCTTAATGTCGAAGGAGAAGAGGTTAACGACTTGGCCTCCTTGACATTTTCTAGCTGGTTAAAGGAGCAGTTGGAAACATTGGGCGTTGAAAATGTCGATGATATGGCGTTGTTTGAACCGGAAGACTTAACATTTAACGGTGTTCCAGAATGGGAATACGACGATTTCACGGAGCAGTACCCTTTAGAACTTGCGCTGCCAGAACTCCAACTGGATGTTGAGTATTACGCGTCTCGCAAGCTGGTACAGGTCATTTATCGAGAGGGAAACCGTAAGGGAGACCCGAAGCGCTGGGAGCTGCCACGCTGGGCTGGTTGGAAGATACAGTATAAAAAGGCCAGTCGAGTGATTGATGTGAAGTAGGTAGGCGGATGACGCTGTGACAAGAATTGATATTTTCTTGGTGAATCTATAATGATTTCATATTGATAGCGTTACTTACGTGTTGTTTTTAGTTTCTTAATTGAAATATTAATCAATTGAATGCTTATATATGGCGAAGCTGTACATCAGTTGTTACAAAGCTGGTTTTAATATTTCCTTTTGCATGTAAATTAGTGCATAAAAGACGAATGTTTTATATCCCATTGCTATATCAAAACAGTTGAACGATATTTGGTATATCTCATTTTCGAGTGTCGGGGGCATAGAATGGATCAACAAGGAAAGACGTGCATTGAATTCGACTACACTAGCTTTTTAGGGGCGACAGGTAGTAAAAAATGGACCTTTTTAGAGGCATTTGCCACCATCGCGCCTATTTTCGGTTTGATGTGGAAACAGAACATTGCGGAATTGAGCAAGCCTGAAGATCGGTTGTGGGATGCCGCATTAAAATCGATGTCTTCTCGTAAAAGTGATGAATCCAATTTGGTCCGCTTAACCCAGTTAGCTAAACATGAAGGGATCAATGAATTGCGAGTCGTTATGCCATATTCGCTCGATGTTCAGCAAATCGAGTACATAGAATCTCGCAGTCAGTTGAAAGTGGACACGTCAGAACAAGATGTTCTTAACATCAAGTTTTAAGCTGAGTATTTCCACTTCATAAATGTACCACTTAACAATAGTGCAATGAAAAGCGACCTCAAAGTAGGTCGCTTTTTTATTTTGAGGTTTTTGTCACAGGTCTTGGAAGTGTGATGAATATAGAGTATTTGCACTTAAATTAACAAAAATGTAACGTTTGGAAATGCAATTGTCATAACTAGCTTCTAACTTTGTGTTTTTAGGACAAATTACCGACTAAGTGGTTGGTACTGTAAGTTCGAATTAACGTCCCTTATTGGCACACAAGGATGATTGAGTCACCACGTCATTTGGGCATAAAAACAAACACAATAAGAAAGGAAGTCAATATGTCTTTGTCTCGTCGAGACTTTATGAAAGCTGCCTCTTCAACGGCTATTGTTACCGGGCTGGTGGGCTGTGGTAGCGATGCTAGTGAGTCTGTTGCGGTTACCTTTGAGCACGGAGTGGCGAGTGGAGATCCTACTCATACACAAGTAATCATTTGGACTCGTGTTACAACATCAGCGAGCTACGCAGATGTAAGCTGGCAAGTTTCATCTAACGAAAATTTTACTGATATCGTGCAAAGTGGCACTTTTGCCACAGACACGAGCCGAGATTTCACGGTAAAAGTCGATGTTCAAAATCTCAACGCAAATTCTCGCTACTACTATCGATTCATGGTTGGAGATGTCACTAGCGAAGTCGGGCAAACTCAAACATTACCAGAGGATGGTGTAGAAAAGGCATCCATGGCGGTTATATCTTGTGCAAACTATCCTGCAGGCTATTTCCATGTGTATCGAGAGATTTTAAATCAACATGAGCAAGACCCGTTTGATGTGGTGCTTCATCTCGGTGATTACATTTATGAGTATGGTGCTGGTGGCTACGCTAGTGAAGATGCTGAGGCACTAGGGCGAGAGCCAAGCAAAGGCACTGAATGTATTACCTTAGATGATTACCGAAAACGGTATGCGCAATATCGCCAAGATGCTGATCTGCAAGCGTTACATGCGAGCCTACCAATGATTGCTGTCTGGGATGACCATGAGCTTGCAAATGATACTTGGAAAAATGGTGCGGAAAACCATCAAGAAGAGGAAGGCAGTTTTAATGATCGTCGTGCAGCTGCGGCTGCCGCGTGGACAGAATGGTTGCCCGTTCGTGAAAACACTTTCTCAAACATGCTGATTTACCGTCAGTTTTCGTTTGGAAGTTTAGTCAATTTGATGATGCTCGATACGCGACTTGTGGGGCGTGATAAACCGTTGGATTACTTCTCGCTCAGCTCTCCAACGATGGAAGCGATTGGCGGTTTAGTTACTCAGTCGCGCAGTGAAGACCGAGAGCTGTTAGGCGCTGACCAACTCGCTTGGCTGATGGATGCGTTCAGTACGCACGACGCAACTTGGAATGTGCTAGGGCAACAAGTGTTAATGTCTCGTATGGAGCTGCCAAGTTCGGTGATGACCGCTATGTTTCAATTGTTTACTGCCACTGAAGACCAAAAAACAGAGGCGTTATTAGCGGTAAACTCTGCGATTACGGGTTATCTCTCTGACCCAAGTTCAGATACCATTTCTCTCCCGTATAACCTAGATGCATGGGATGGTTACTACGTTGAGCGAGAGAAAGTTTATCAACTGGCCAAAGCCAACAGTGGTAAATTTGTCTGCTTGGCAGGAGATACGCACAACGCATGGGCAAGTGAGCTTAAAGACGTATCTAAGCATCCTATCGGGATAGAGTTTGCAACTAGCTCGGTGAGTTCCCCTGGGCTAGAGGCCTACCTAGCGTTAGATCCTGTTGCGATCGCTCAAATGGAATACACGTTGCCGCACTTAGTGTCAGAATTACAGTGGGCAGATATCAAGCAGCGTGGCTTTATGCGCGTTACTTTTACGCCCGACAAAGCAGAGTCGACCTGGTATTTCGTATCAACGATTAAAGACAAAACATATCAGGTGACGACCAAGTCAGCCTCCACAACAGATGGCACTACGTTAAATATCGGCTAAACTGAGCTTAATACGAAAAAAGTCCGCAGGCTAGTGCGGACTTTTTATTGAAAAGCGTTTAGCTAATCTAGCGACAGTGCTAGTCAATCAATCCGTATTCTTTGCTCAGAACTTCGATGATTTCCGCTTTCGGATTCTCACTCAAATGAATCGGCTTGCCTGTAATCTTCTCGGCAATACCAATGTAGGTGCTCGAAATCGCCATCAAAGATTCGACGGGTAAAGCATTATCACGAGCGAGTGCTTCGCGCTCTGGCATACGTTCTTTGTTTAGCAAGATATCTGGGTCAGGGAAGTGGTTAAGTAGGAACTGGCGGAAACCTTCTTTTGAGTTCTCTACGATGTGACCTGCTTGGTACTCTTTAGCATCCCATATACGAGACGAGTCTGGTGTACCCACTTCATCCATGTAAATCAGCTTTTCATTGCCAGCGGCATCATGAACATAACCAAATTCGAATTTGGTATCGACAAAGATTTGGTCGATTTCTTCTAACGCTTGGCTGATAACGTTAAAGCCTTCTTTCAGCAGTTTTTCGTAGAGTGCGATATCGTCGGCACTTGAGAAGTTAAATGCTTCGTAGTTGTCTACGATGTTTTGACGAGTAATATTCACGTCATCCGCTTCTGGCACACAGGGAATACCTTTTAGAATGCCTTTTGTGGATGGGGTCATGAGCAACTCTGGCAGTGCTTTGTCTTTTCCTAACCCTTCAGGAAGTTGGATTCCACAAAACTCGCGCTCGCCATTTGCGTAAGCGCGCCACATCGAACCCGTGATGTATTTGCGGCAGATGGCTTCGATTTTTACCGGTTTGGCTTTTTGTACAATCCAAACAAAAGGGTGAGGAATGTCTAGAATATGGCTATCTGCTAAGCCATTTTCTTTGAACAGTTTGAACCAGTGATTAGAAATCGCATTAAGCGCAGCCCCTTTACCCGGGACACCATTAAGACCACCTTCAGCATGCCAAATACAATCGAATGCAGAGATTCGGTCGCTAATCACCATGATAGCCAAAGGCGCATCTGGAGCGACATCGTATCCTTTTTCTTTGATCAGTCGGGCACTGTCTTCTTCAGTTAACCAGTAAACTGAACGAACTTTTCCGCTGTGAACGGGTTTATGGGTGCGAATTGGCAGGTCGTCATTGACGGCAAGTACTTGATTAGCAAGGCTCATTGCGATATTCCTATCATCTTAATCAAACGTCAGAAAGAGAAGATATTCAGCAAAATGTGGGCGCTGAATAAATCGAATGTGGGCATCATACCAGAACTATTTTAACTCGCCAGAGAAAAAGCAAACGTTTGCTTATTTTCTTTAATACAAAAAAAGCCCCCTTAAAAAGGAGGCGAGATGCAGGATGGATAACGTCGAACTTATTAGTGGTACTTATTAACTCTGCCTTCGACGAAAAAAACCTCACACTGATAGCGCTGCGCCATGTCGCGCAACATAGATTGATTCATAAGTGCAATTTTATTTGATGCGACAACAGCACTGGCATTACCTGATCGGATGGCTTTGATCACGATCTCGACTTCTGAAAGCTGTTGAGAAGGCTTCATTTGAATCACGTTTTTACAGCAAATATTAGAAGCAGTGAGTTGTTCAAAGTCTGGACGAGGGCAGTCTGCTGTAAACAAAATCCATTGTTTCTGCTGCGATAAAACAGCCAGCTTAGATAGAAGCTGATCCGAAACGGCCATGGGCTGAGTTGCTTGTGCCAATACGTTGTAACGAGAGTATGTATGAGATTGACTTTGTAACTGCATCTTACTGTTCCTTTATACATGCTGTATGTGTATACAGTAGTTTGTTTTGACGACCTGATCAACCCGTTTCTCAAAAGTTATTTGCGTTTTTTTGAGAAGGAAACAAAAGGATTTTATTTTAAGTATCTGAATTTATTTGGTTATTTTTCATTTTTGATATGTCTAACATCAATTTAAAAATGTGAGATGAGTAGAAAATTGGACGAGATACATACAGGGGGTCACTACTGTATATACAGGTGTTTTTTCACGGGCAGTGGTTTGTATACAGTAGGAGAGGGGCTGATAACCGATGCGACATGCTATGTAGGATAGGAGGGAATACGAGATAGAGATTGGAAATAGGGCTTGGCCGATCAAAAAAGCGCCTTAAAAGGCGCTTTTGAAAATCAGTTCCGTTGATTCCGTCTTGCTTAGCTCGCTCGTTGCAAGCGTTCGCGCATTTGTAATTCGCCTTGGTTAAATAGGCGCACGTCGATTTTTGCCATGTCGTAACAAGCTTTACATGAGTAATGGTGCTTGCCATCTAAATAATCGTGACGAGTTACAAGACTAGGTTTTTTACACCAATCACAGGTGCCTTCTTCAGTGAACATTGATTTTCTCCCCACCTAGATTAATTTGAGTCGTTAGGTGTTATTTTGCGCTGAGCATTATGGCATAAAAGCGAGACTTAAGTTAAATGTCTGTTAATTTGTTTGAGAGGGAGATCGATTGCGGCGCTTGATTATATGGGTCTAAAAGCATGCTAGCCAAAGTGTCTCGACCTGTTTTTACTGTTTTGTAACATTTTGTGAGACAAGCTTAAAGGCATGATTGAGTCGCTTCATTTCTTCTTCACTGCCTCTTGTGTCCGGATGATAAAGCTTTGATAGCTGTCTATAGCGTAGCTTTATTGCTTGTAAATCAGGGATGTGTTGTGGTGTGTAGCCAAACATGGCGCATGCGACGCTTAGCTTATGGTTCTCTGCCTGGGTTTTGGATTTCTTAAATTCTTTGAATACTTTCTCTAGCTGGCGTTTCAGTTGCTTGTTCGTAAACTCTAGCTCTTTAACTTTTGCCGCCATTCGCTGATTTTGGCTTTCCTCTTTGGCTTCACGCGCTTTTCTATTCTGCTTATGTTTCTTGATTACGAAGAAGCTTAAGCCGCTGATGATGAGTATCGCCGCTAGCCAGATCAGCCATAAAAACTGCGAGTATTCTACCTTGGGGTTTGCAACTGTGCTTTTCTCTTCTTGTGTTTGTTCAGCCTTTTTATCGAGCGACTTTATTTGCGAGACTTGTTTAGCTCGCAGTTGGTTGAAGCGCTGCTCTAACAGTTGATTATATGCTTGTTCTGCTGCTGGATTATGCTGAGAAGCCATTTGATACAAGGCTTCAGTCAATTGAGAAGTTGTGACCTTATCTTGATTGCGCTGAATAAAGTTAGCGAGAAGAAAACCTCGATCGGTTGGGTCATTGAGTGCGATAGAGGTTAGCCAATATAACGCTTGTGTTTCATTTTTTTCGCCATTTATCCCTTTAGCAAAGTCGTTCGCGAGCTGTTTTTGCGCAGGGAGGTAACCTTGGTTGGCGGATTGCTCTAGCCAGTAGCGTGTTTCTGTTGAGGCTTCAGCTTTGTTTGATGCCAATAATTGTTGTGCGTACTCGTATTGTTCTATGGGGTCATTTGGAGCTTGAGAGGCAAGCGAGTAACCAGAAAAGCAGAGGCTAAATAAGCAGAGTAGGGCAGACGTTTTGACAGACATTGATATGTCAGGCCTAACGATTATGGTTAGGCCTGCTCCGGTAATTTTTTATTATTACCGCTATGGTGCAACCAAATTACTTCAGTGGCAAGATCTGGATTTCAACACGACGGTTGCACGCACGACCTTCAGAAGTTTGGTTTGAGCAAATTGGGTTACGTTCGCCGTAGCCACGTGCAATTGCACGACCAGGTGCAACGTTTTGAGATACTAGGAATTGACGTACGGACTCTGCACGACGCTCAGACAACGTTTGGTTGTATGACTCACTGCCTGTGCTATCAGTGTAACCGTCGATAACAAGGCTGGTATCTGGGTATTCAACCAAGATGCGAGCAACACCGCGTAGAGTATTATGAATGCTAGCATCAAGCTGGTAAGAGCTTGAAGAGAAGCCGATACCATTTTCCATACGCAATAAAAGCTGGTTCTCACCAACACGCTGAACCTGTACACCAGAGTTTAGCAAAGCGCGACGCAATTCTGCTTCTTGTTGGTCAAAGTAGTAACCAACGCCAGCGCCAGTCGCACCGCCTGCGGCCGCACCAATGAGCGCATGCTGACGACGTTCTTTAGCGTCATCGCCCGTTGCTAGACCGATTGCTGCACCAGCGATAGCACCAATAAGCGCGCCTTGCGTGGTTGAGTTAGTTTCGTATTCACCCGTTGTTGCATTTTGGCGTTGAGTGGCTTGACAGCCAGTAAGAGCTAGCACTAGAGCTAGTGCAATAGGCATCTTTTTCAAGGGAAAATCTCCGTATAAAACTGAGGCGAAACCATGCCTCATAATGGGATGCGAATTATGAATAAGTAAGCATTGATATTTGTTATGAGAAAGTAAGATTGATAAGAGTTTCTGTAAGAAAATTCTTATCGTTACTATCACAACTTCAAAAAGTAGGTCCCAATAACATTAGAATATTGGAATCTACGTCAATCAATTGCTGCTCTGGTTATTTCGATGGATTGCCCAACATTTTACGCGCTTGCTCGCCGCCAACACCACGGTTAACGGAGACTCTTCTACCTTTTTTCAAGCCCACTTCGTAGTCTTCGGTTAGGTTTTTCATCGCTTCTTTCAGTTGCTTCTTGAAGGTTTCGCGGTCAATGTTTTGGAATTCTTTATCAATATAATCATTGATTTTGTTGGCCGACTCTTCGTCTGGAGAAATGACTGGAAGTTTCTCTATTGCGCCCTCTACCCAGCCAGATACAAATGAGTTCACGCGGCGAGTCACCTCTTGAGAAGAGGTGCCCGTACCTGCGAAACTATTTCGGAATTGTCCGGTACTTTCGTTCATCTCGCGATAAATAATATCGAAAGCAAATGCAGCAAAAATCGCGCGATCTGCTTCACCGATAAACTCGACACGTTTGAGCCCTTTGTGATTCAACAACACCGCTTCAACACCGAATTTAGTGTTAATGCCGCGAATCACTCGCAATATGGTAGAACTGATATTCGCTGGTAGTAGGTGGGAAGATTGTGTTTTCCCCATTCTGATAAACTCAATATCGTCCTTATCCAGACCATATTTGAGCATGAGGCGATGTGCCATTTTGATAGCATTGGCAGCCTCATTAACATTAGCGGAATTGCCCAGTTCTAAGCACTTGGCGATTTTTTTCAGAGCTTTTTGTTTATCCATCGACAACCAGTAACGAAAGCAGAAAATTTATGAAGTCAGACATATTACCTTTTTTGACATAAAAACGAAATACAAGGTGGTAGTGAAGGTGGTTTACGAACATAAAAAGAAGCCCCGCGGAAGGCGAGGCTAGGCGTTTTAGTTCGTCATAATCAGTATGAAGTCGTACTTGTGTCTAAGAAGCCATTCTTCATTAAGATTAGTTGGAATTACAATCCGAGCTGGTTGAGTAAATCATCGGCGTCATCGTTTGAACTCGACGATTTAGATTCTTTCTCAGCCATATTTTTACGTGTTGCTTCTAAAATGTCGTCTGGATTTTCGTCTTCTGCGATTTCAAACTCTTCTAGTTGGATGAACTCAGTTTTGTCCATCGCCAACTCTAGGTAGAAAATGTTGTTATTTTCGGTGGAGAACGTCACTCGGCGAGCTTGAGGGCGGTCAAGGTTGGTGTCAACTTGTAAGATGACTTGCTTATTCAGCGCCATCATTTTTGGCTGGTTTTGTGTGATGTTCGTTTGCAGCTCTTTACGAATTTTATTGGTGAAATCTCCAACCAGTTGGTTCATTAGCTCACCCAGAACATCTCCCACCTCGTCAGAAGTATGAGATATTGCCAGTTCTTCTTCTGGCATACCCATATTACGCATGTAGTTGGTGTAGATCTCTAATGCGGCTTTTGCCGTAAAGTTAATTACGACCAGCCCGGTAAACCCGCCATCAAACAGAACAAAACAGCCAAAATCTGGCTTGAGGCTAGTCTTGTGGATTTTTTGCACCATTGCAGAGTAATTTACTTGAGAAGATGTCGCCGAAGTAAGGACGCCAGAAACAGACTGGCAAAGTTTGAGAAGGATATCTTCAGTGGTCACAATTTTATTTTTTTTCATTCTGAAAACTCATCTAGAAACGCGATTCGTTCCCCAATGTAAGGCATCAAGCGTGAAAAAATAAAGCATAAGTTTAATTATTGTATCGAGATTCTGATTTGCTCGTCTTTTTAAATGTTGTAAAGTGACGAAATTCAAAGAATATTACTTCACTTACTCTTTTGTGGTGTTTTGTTTCGCTGAACGCCAACTTGTATGAGAAGTGAGCAAATAATTACATAACCCGCAGCTGATCGGATTCAGCGTCGTAGGGGCAGGAAGCAAATGTTACCAAGATTACACTCGCAAACTGATGTCGATCCTCTTGTTCTTAGTTTTCTGAAAGAGCTTGAGCACGCCGGATTCACTGGTGATATCGAAAGCCAATATTCAAGCCGACTCGCGGTTGCCACTGACAACAGTGTTTACCAGCAACTTCCTCAGTCTGTCGTTCATCCCAAAACGACAGAAGATGTTTCTCTCCTCGGGAAACTGAGCAATAAAGAAAAGTACGAACGAATTACCTTTTCACCTCGTGGTGGCGGCACAGGGACCAATGGTCAGTCGCTAACCAAAGGTATTGTGGTGGATATGTCTCGCCACATGAACAAAGTGCTTGAGATTAATGAGAAAGAAGGCTGGGTTCGTGTACAAACTGGTGTAGTGAAAGACCAGTTAAATGATGCGGTTCGCCCTTACGGTTACTTCTTCTCTCCAGACTTATCTACCAGTAACCGTGCAACGATTGGCGGTATGGTCAACACTGATGCTTCTGGTCAAGGTTCTCTGAAATACGGAAAAACATCCGATCATGTATTGTCGCTACAAGCGGTGTTTGCTGATGGCTCAGTTTTAGAATCAGATCTGTCCAACGGCTACCCCAAAGAAGGCGAGTTTGCTGCCAAGGCGCTACGAGTAACGGAATCCGTATGTCGTGAAAAACGCCAGCAGATCGTGGATAAATTTCCTCCGCTCAACCGCTTTTTAACGGGGTACGATTTAAAAAATGCCTTGAATGAAGACGATGACCGTTTCGACATCACACGAGTGCTGTGTGGCGCGGAAGGTTCATTGGCATTTATTACTGAAGCGAAGCTAAACCTGACGCCAATTCCGAAAGCACGTACTTTGGTTAACGTTAAATATAACAGTTTTGACTCTGCGCTGCGTAATGCACCGTTTATGGTCGAAGCGAAAGCGCTATCTGTAGAAACCGTTGACTCGAAAGTACTTAATCTCGCGAAGCAAGATATCGTCTGGCACACCGTGAGTGATTTGCTTACCGATGTTCCAAACAAAGAGATGCTTGGCATCAATATGGTGGAATACGCAGGTCAGGACGAAGAAGAGGTTGCTGCGCAGGTTGCAGCGTTGACCGCCAAGCTCGATACCATGTTGGAAACAGAAGAAGCGGGCATCATCGGCTACCAGGTTTGTAACGATGTAGCGAGCATTGGGCGTATTTACAACATGCGTAAAAAAGCGGTGGGTTTGTTAGGCGCAGCAAAAGGTCGTGCTAAACCGGTCGCATTCGCTGAAGATACCTGTGTGCCACCAGAAAACCTGGCAGACTTCATTGTAGAGTTTCGAGAGCTGTTAGACAGCAAGTCTCTGAATTACGGCATGTTTGGCCACGTCGATGCCGGGGTGCTTCACGTACGTCCTGCGTTGGATTTGTGTGACCCGCACCAAGAAGCATTGATGCACGAAGTTTCTGATGAAGTGGTTAAGCTGGTGGCGAAATACGGCGGTTTGATGTGGGGTGAACACGGCAAAGGTTTCCGTTCAGAATATGGCCCTGAGTTTTTCGGTGATGAGTTGTTTACTGAGCTGAGACGTGTGAAGGCGGCATTCGATCCACACAACAAAATGAACCCGGGCAAAATCTGTACGCCGCTTGATAGTGATGCAGAGTTAGTAAAAGTTACCGATACCAAACGTGGTTACTTCGATCGTCAGATTGACGTTCAAGTACGTGACAGCTTTAAGCAAGCGATGGAGTGTAACGGTAACGGTTTGTGTTTTAACTACGATACCAGCTCGCCAATGTGTCCATCGATGAAAGTAACAGCCGATCGTCGTCATTCACCGAAAGGTCGTGCGGGTTTGGTTCGTGAGTGGTTGCGTCAGCTCACTGAACAAGGCATTGATATTCTTGACTTAGAAAAGCAAACGCTAGAAAACAAAACATCAATCAAAACCATGATTGACCGCGTACGTCATTCTATCAATCGTCGTCACGAATACGATTTCTCCCACGAAGTGTATGAAGCGATGAATGGTTGTTTAGCGTGTAAAGCGTGTGCGAGCCAGTGTCCGATTAAAGTCGACGTTCCGAGTTTCCGCTCACGCTTTTTAAACATTTATCACTCTCGTTACCAACGTCCAGCAAAAGATTATCTGGTTGCGAACATAGAGACTATGCTGCCGATGATGGCGAAAGCGCCAGGTGTCGTAAACGGTGTTTTGAAGCAGTCGTGGGTCAAGAGCTTAACGGCTTCAACAGTTGGGTATGTCGATGCGCCGTTGTTATCAGTACCTACATTGAAACAACGAGTAGAGTCGCTGACAACGCCTTATGATCTGCAAGCGCTCAGCGGTTTGTCTTCGTCTGAAAAGAGCAAGCATGTTTTAATTGTTCAAGACCCATTCACTAGCTACTACGACGCCGATGTTGTAGAAGACTTCGTTAAATTATTGAAAAAGCTGGGTATGCATCCGGTGCTTCTGCCATTTAAGCCGAATGGTAAAGCACAACACATTAAAGGCTTTCTACGTCAGTTTAAGGATACAGCAGCCGATACAGCGAAGTTTTTGGCGATGGTAGCGGATCTGGATATTCCATTAGTTGGTGTCGACCCTGCATTGGTGCTGTGTTATCGAGATGAATACGCTGAAGTACTTGGCAGTAAGCGAGGTGATTTCGATGTACTAACGGCCCACGAATGGCTTTACCCAAGACTAGAAGCGTTTGAAAGCGGAGAGCATAACGCGCAGGAACCTTGGTATCTGTTTGCGCACTGTACTGAAAAAACCAAAATGCCGAATGCGGAAAAAGAGTGGGGCGCTATTTTTGCTCACTTTGGTGCGGTTTTAAATACGGTACCGGTTGGTTGTTGTGGTATGGCGGGTACGTTTGGTCACGAGGTCGATAAGTTGTCGATGTCGAAAGACATTTACAATTTAAGCTGGAAGCCAAGCTTAGATAAGTTAGATAACGAGAGATGTTTGATTACTGGCTACTCTTGCCGCAGCCAAGTGAAACGCTTTGAAGGAACAAAGCCCAAACATCCCGTTCAGGCGCTGTTAACTTTGATATAATCACATCAAATTAAGCCCAGTTTTACTGGGCTTTTTTAGAAGTCACATACAACAATTTCAAAGGATATGAATCTTGAGAAAACTTGAACTCAAAGTCCCACCTGTTGCGGTGTTTTTGTTGGTCATACTACTCATGTATGGACTGACAGTTCTGGTGCCGAGCCTGAATATTAGTGTGCCCTTTGTCGAGGTTGTGGTTGGCGGGTTAACTTTGCTCTCTGGTTATATGGGCATTGCTGGTGTGTATGAATTCCATAAAGTAAAAACGACGGTTAACCCTGTAAAGCCTGACAC
This sequence comes from Vibrio sp. ArtGut-C1, assembly GCF_002105475.1. Lineage (NCBI taxonomy): Bacteria > Pseudomonadati > Pseudomonadota > Gammaproteobacteria > Vibrionales > Vibrionaceae > Vibrio > Vibrio sp. ArtGut-C1. Next base: position 132,321 of record NZ_NCTH01000006.1, read on the forward strand.
GGCCTCTTCCGTGGTGAGAACTGGCGTATTTTCTTTTTCTCGCAACCCGATGTATATGGCGCTACTGCTTCTAATCATTGCAATTGGTTTGTGGTGGCAGCACTTGAGTGTGGTGCTTTGTAGCGTTGTATTTGTCAGTTATATGAATCGATTTCAAATCAAGCCAGAGGAACGTGTTCTAGAGCGATTGTTTGGTGAAGAGTATCTGGATTACAAAAACCACGTCCGCCGCTGGATCTAAGCATTGCGTTTAGTTTTATTTGGATGAGACATAAAAAGAAAGCCCAACGATCGACGTTGGGCTTTCTTTTAGTAAACACGTTTTTTGAGCGCTTCTGATAGGGCAGTCGATTAGGCTGCCTTAACGAACTTTGCTAGGAATGCATCCTTACGTTCATTGAAACGGCGTACAAGATCGTCAACCGCTTCTTGGTCATATGGCTTCAAGCCGCTTGCAACCATGCGCTTGATGCCTTTGCCAACGACTTCACCGTCTTCTTTGAACGCAAAGTTTAAGGTGACTACCCCACGTTTACCTTCCACGTCGAATGTTGCGCCAGTGAAATCCACTTCTGGATGTGTAAGGTCTAAGCGTGAAAATTCAACTTCCATGCTTTCATAAATAACTAATGGACGTTGGCAGTTGATCATCATTTGCTTCTCTTCCATAAGAGGAACCATGATGTGAGGGAAGTTCATGCCAGAGAATTGCACGTAATTTGTTACGACATGCTCAATAAATGCGGGATCGTGGTTAGTCTCACCTTCACGGGACATGTGTAAGTATTCTTTACCTGCCTCGTCAACAACGGCGCTTTCTTTTTCACACTTATTTTCAATATGAAGTGCTACACCATCGTTTACCATGCCAGAGAAGTTAAAACGCATTTTTTGGCTGACGCCTTCTTTACTAAGAAGCACTGCGAAAAGTAAGTCCCCAGGGACACAAAAGCGTTTGTTGTCTTCATCGTGGATTGGGTTGTAGTCACCTGCGACACGTTTTGCAAAGTGGCTTGCTTGTTCGCGAGTGAACTGAAACTGGTGATTAGTGTTTGAAAAATAAGGTGTTAGAAACATAATTTTTACGTAGTAACCAAAACTGTGTGGGATTATATGCGAATATCTGCGTAGCAATGGTCCATCCAGTGAAAACTTCACCGTATCCTAACAATAAGACACTATTTCGGCGGATAAATCGTTAAAAACGCATACTTTAGCAACGCTTTTATTTGTGAAAGCAATAAACAGCGACTTTATTACGTCGGCTATTTTTAAAAGTATAGCAATAACAATATGCAAGTGTTCATAAAGATCGCTGGGAATACGTTTAATGAGGAGATAAAAAAGCTCCACGCGAAACGTGGAGCCTTCAAATTATCATCCGGTTTTTAGATTAAGTGCTGGTAATGCTGGATTACTGAACACTTGGTAACAGACTCTCTGGCATGAGCGTGTTGTGAATAGCCAGCTTAAGCAGAGTATTGGCCTGTTCAATGTCCGGCGCAAAGTAGCGATCTTTATCGTAGAACGATACTTTTTCACGCAACATTTGTTTGGCAATCTCGATACGCTCAGAGGACTTGTTTGGTGCTCTAAAGTCTAGGCCTTGTGCTGCTGATAGGTATTCGACCGCTAGAATACCGCGAGTGTTTTCTCCCATTTCTTTCAATCTGCGAGCCGCGAAGGTTGCCATTGAAACGTGATCTTCTTGGTTTGCTGATGTTGGCAAGCTGTCTACTGACGCTGGGTGAGCGAGCGTTTTGTTTTCGCTTGCTAGCGCAGCAGAGGTGACTTGGGCAATCATGAAACCAGAGTTCACACCGCCATTATCAACTAAGAACGGTGGTAATTTTGATAATGCGCTATCGATAAGCAATGCCATACGACGTTCAGACAGGCTGCCGATCTCAGCAATCGCCAGTGCTAGGTTGTCAGCTGCCATTGCAACAGGCTCAGCGTGGAAGTTACCGCCAGAGATGATGTCGTCATCTTCAGCAAACACCAACGGGTTATCTGATACGGAGTTTGCTTCTACTTGCAATACTTCTGCAGCGTTGCGGATTTGCTGCAAACACGCCCCCATTACTTGAGGCTGACAGCGCAACGAATACGGGTCTTGCACTTTTTCACAGTTAGTATGCGAATCACCAATGTCACTTGATGTATCCAATAGATGACGGTAGGCCAGTGCTGCGTCCATTTGGCTGCGATGACCACGTACACGGTGAATGCGTGGATCGAATGGACGTCGGCTGCCGAGAGCGGCTTCGACAGACATTGCGCCACATACTGTAGCCGAAGCGAAAAGATCTTCCGCGATAAACAGACCTTCTAATGCGAACGCTGTTGATGCCTGGGTACCATTTAGCAGCGCTAAGCCTTCTTTCGGCGCCAGAGTTATGGGTTCTAGACCTGCGATTTTTAACGCTTCTTGCCCAGAAATGATGTTACCGTTGTGACGAGCTTGTCCTTCACCTAGTAATACTGTGCTCATATGGGCCAGAGGAGCTAAGTCACCTGATGCGCCGACAGAGCCCTTTTTAGGTACGCAAGGGTAAACTTGTGCGTTAACTAGGTCGGTCAGCATATTAATGACTTTTAGGCGAATACCAGAAAAACCACGAGACAGACTATTGATTTTCAATACCATCATCAGACGAACCGTTTCGTCTGACATAAACTCACCGATACCTGCTGCATGAGAAAGAACGATACTGCGTTGCAGAGTTTCTAAATCTTCTGGTGCTATTCGTGTGTTAGCCAATAGACCAAAACCAGTGTTAATTCCGTAAACCGTTCTATCTTCCGCGATGACACGATCCACTACTTGCGTGCTTTCTTCAATGGCCGGAATGGCTTCAGGATCCAAAGTAAGGTTGACTGGTGAACGGCTCACTTGGCGTAGTTCGTTTAAGCTAATATGACCTGGCTTTAGCGTTAAATTTAACATCTCTTTCATCCTTACTTGAGCTTCTTCAGTTCTTCGTTGAGCATTGGCAAATCTAGCCCTTGCTCTGCTGCACATTGTTTAGCAATATCGTATCCCGCATCAGCATGACGCATCACGCCTGTTGCTGGGTCGTTATGCAGCACGCGGGCAATACGTTTTGAGGCATCTTCACTGCCGTCACAGCAGATAACCATACCTGAGTGTTGCGAGAAGCCCATACCTACGCCACCACCGTGGTGCAGTGAAACCCAAGTTGCGCCGCCCGCCGTATTGAGTAGTGCGTTTAATAGTGGCCAGTCTGATACGGCGTCAGAACCGTCCATCATGCCTTCTGTTTCTCGGTTCGGGCTTGCTACGGAGCCAGAGTCTAAGTGGTCACGACCAATGACAACAGGCGCCTTAAGTTCGCCATTTTTCACCATTTCGTTGAATGCTTGACCAAGACGCTCACGATCTTTAAGACCAACCCAGCAAATACGCGCAGGTAAACCTTGGAACTGGATGCGCTCGCGAGCCATATCTAGCCAGTTATGTAAGTGCGGATTATCTGGAATTAGCTCTTTTACTTTTTGGTCGGTTTTATAGATGTCCTCAGGATCGCCAGAGAGAGCAGCCCAACGGAAAGGACCGATACCTTCGCAGAATAGAGGGCGAATGTAGGCTGGAACAAAGCCAGGGAAATCAAATGCGTTTTCTACGCCTTCTTCCAAGGCCATCTGGCGGATGTTGTTACCGTAGTCGAGTGTTGCGGCGCCGCGATTTTGTAGCTCTAACATGGCTTGAACTTGCACTGCCATGGATTTTTTGGCTGCTTTAACAACCATTGCTTCATCTTGCAAACGCATTTCTGCCGCGTGAGACATGCTCCAGCCTTGTGGTAAGTAGCCATTGAGCGGGTCGTGTGCAGATGTTTGGTCTGTTACTACATCAGGCGTGATATTACGTTCTACCAACTCAGAGAAAACGTCTGCTGCATTACCTAGTAGACCAACTGATACTGGTGTGTCTGATTCTTTGATGATAGCAAGCGCTTCATCTAAAGATGTCGCTTTCTTATCGACATAGCCTGTACGTAGGCGGTAATCGATACGCGATTCATCACACTCTACCGCAATCATGGAGAAGCCCGCCATCGTACCAGCTAGAGGTTGAGCACCACCCATACCACCAAGACCGCCAGTTAGAATCCATCGGCCTTTTGCTTCGCCGTCAAAGTGCTTTTTCGCAACAGATACGAATGTTTCGTATGTGCCTTGTACGATACCTTGCGAGCCAATGTATATCCAGCTGCCAGCGGTCATTTGGCCGTACATCATCAAGCCTTGTTTATCGAGCTCGTTGAAGTGTTCCCAGTTTGCCCAATGAGGAACGAGGTTTGAGTTTGCGATAAGCACGCGTGGGGCGTTTTTATGGGTAGGGAAAACACCAACAGGCTTGCCTGATTGAACTAAAAGCGTTTGGTCATCTTCGAGTCTTTCAAGTACTTCAACAATCTTGTCGTAACATTCCCAGTTTCGTGCTGCACGGCCAATGCCTCCATATACAACCAGCGAGTGTGGATGTTCTGCAACATCAGGATCAAGGTTGTTCATCAGCATACGAAGAGGGGCTTCGGTTAGCCAAGATTTTGCGCGCAGTTTATCTCCGTGAGGTGCACGAATTGTTCTGCTTGTATCAAGTCGTGGATCTTGTCCCTGGCGCTGTGTCATTTCAGACTCCTTTAGTTTCTCGTGATGACCAAGTACTTGCTTGGTCGTAATAATAAGCGGCATCTAGGATGCGTTATGGTTTGTGTTGCTTTTCCGCCATCGCGTTGGCGATATCCCAACACAAACGGGCAGCTAAGCGTGCAGTTTGACTATCGACGTCATAATTAGGGTTGTATTCGGCGATATCAGCCAGCATGAGCTTATTTTTGTAATGAAGAATTCGATCTAAAAATGGTGCAATTGTGTCGTAACTTACTCCTCGAGCCGCAGGGGCGCTGACCCCTGGTGCGGTTGCGGCGGGAAATACATCCAGATCAATGGTCAAATAGAGGTAATCACAGTCGTCAATAAAATGTTGAAGCTGGGTTAAGTGATAACTGTGGTTTAGGTAGCAAAGCTGATTATCTTCTACATACCAAACATTTAACGCATCTGCTTTTTCAAATAGCGCTTTAGTGTTGCTACTGCGGCTTACGCCAATGCAAGCGTAATGAAAGTCCCAATCGTTACGTTGGCAAAAATGATGAATTTGGTTGAAGGGAGTGCCAGAGCTTGGTTTGATGTCGGCGATGCTGCTCTCGAATGCGCGTAAATCGAAATGCGCATCGAAATTTATGATACCGATTTTAGGCTTCTTCTCTGGATAGTGCGCTTTAAAATACTCCGCTAAGCCGGAAAACGAGGCCCACGCAATCTCATGCCCGCCACCTAACACGATGACAGGCGTATGAGGTAGTGCGCTTGAAATGGTTGCCGCACATAGAGATTGGCTCTCTTCCAGTAAGTCGTCTTCGCACACCACGGTGCCTAAGTCATATAGTGGGACGTCTTGGTGCCATGCTAAATTAGCGAGTGCTCGTCGGATTAAGTCTGGCGCTTTTTTCGCGCCAATGCGTCCTTTGTTTCTCGCTACGCCAGCATCCGTAGCAAAACCCAGTAATGAGACGCCATGCGCAACTGCCCCTAACTCATCTGCTTTCTGGCGTTGAACCACGTGATGAATTCGCTGACCAAGCTTGCCGTCCTCGGCATCATGACGGCCTTGCCAATGAAATAGGGGGGAGTGTAGGTCGAATTGAGACATATTATTGGCCTCCGTGTGAAATGTATTCACCATTTACTATACGACCTACTAGACGTTTTGTTCCGACTTGATAGCTTAAATCTGCAGGACTTTCGATATCCCAGATAGAGAAGTCCGCATCAAACCCTACTTTGATGGTGCCACGTGAGTTTTGATAACCCAGAGCTTTGGCTGCATGTTGCGTTACACCACGCAGAGCTTCTTGCGGCGTAAGGCGAAATAGTGTGCACGCCATATTCAGCATGAGTGTGAGATCAGAAAACGGTGATGTACCTGGGTTGACATCCGTAGCAATTGCCATCGGCACGTTATGCTCTCTCAACAACTCAATCGGTGGTAACTGAGTTTCTCTTAGAAAATAAAAAGCGCCAGGCAGTAGAGTGGCGACAGTGTTTGAGCGAGCAAGTGTTTTAACACCTTGCTCATCTAAAAACTCGATGTGATCCGCTGACAGACCGTTGTATTGCGCAGTGAGGGCTGTACCACCGAGATTCGAAAGTTGCTCTGTATGCCCTTTAACCTTTAAGCCGTGGCGTTTTGCAGCTACAAACACTTTTTCTGTTTGTTCAAGATTGAAACCAATCGATTCACAAAAAACATCGACACTCGTGGCTAATTCTTCCTTTGCGACAACAGGGATTATGTCCTGACAAATGTGCTCAATATAGTCATCTGCACGGCCTTGGAACTCAGGCGGAATGGCGTGAGCGGCAAGAAGTGTAGTGGTGATTTTAACTTTGCGCTCTTGTTCAAGCATTTTGGCTGCACGGAGCATTTTTACTTCGTCATTCAGTGTCAATCCGTAGCCTGATTTCACTTCGACAGAAGTGACGCCGCTCGCGAGTAGCCCGTCTAAACGTGGCAACGCTAACTCAACTAATTGCGCTTCGGTTGCTGAACGCGTCGCATGCACCGTTGAAAGTATCCCACCGCCTTGTTTGGAAATTTCTTGATATGGCACGCCGTTTAAGCGCATTTCAAATTCGTTGGCACGATTGCCCGCATAAATAAGATGAGTGTGGCAGTCGATCAAACCTGGCAGAACTAACTTGCCTTGAAGGTCGATACTCTGAGCGTAATGTTGGGCAGACAGCAGAGACTCGGTTTGCGGTTCGTCTTCACCAATTGCACAGGTGCTGATCGCAACGATTTTTCCAGATTGAATGCCAATACGAGCAGGAGACGTTGGCAGATAACCGCGCTCTCCCGACTGCATGGTGACCAGACGTGCGTTTTCAATCAGCAAATCCATGTTTGTGTCCCTGTGTTTATTTGTATCATTAAATGTATATACAAATAAATAGAGCAAAATAAGAACACTGACAAGATTGATGTTGCTAAAATGTGATCAAAACGTAGATCTATAGGACCAATCTTGTCATTAAATGAGCACTTTTGAGCTCAGCTTATATTTGTTACCAGGGTGATAAAGTAGGGCGGTACTGACTAACTTATCTTGGCTCCACGTTCTGCGATTCAAGAGAAGGCAAGGCTCATTGGCTTGCATTTTTAAGTCTTGCTTAATACGGCCGTCAGGCACAATTGCCTCTACGGTATGCTCAATAGCGCTGAGTGGGCAATTATCTGACAGGTATTGATTCGGAGTGATTTGTGTGAAGTCTTGATTTAAATAACTCGGGGCATATTGGCTGTTCACCCAGCGGAGTTCCAATTGAATAGGCGTTTGGTCTTCATAGTGAATGATTTCACTGTAAAACACCGTTGTGCCAAGCATGACGCCGAGTTTTGTCGCAATGCTGTCATCTGCTTTTATGGCAACTTGTTTGAGCACTTTACTGCTATATTGTCGCCCTCGGTCGCTGACTTCTTCGGCAATGTTTCGAATGTCTAACAGAGGAGATTCTGACTTTTCACCAGGATTACACACAAACGTACCTAAGCGTGGGCGACGTTGTAATCGGCCCTCATTAACTAAGTCCCGAATTGCTTTGTTCACTGTCATTCTACTGACACCAAATTGCTCGGTAAGCTCAATCTCTGTGGCGATACGATGACCAACTATCCACTCTCCAGCATCAATTTTATCGAGGATAAATTGTTTGATTTGAATGTAGAGTGGTGCAGACATAATGATTCCCTTTTATTTGACTATACAAATACTGCTTAATTTAGGTACAAATTGCAAACATTTCTCGACGAATGCACCACTTAGTGACAGAACAATCCTATTGTGGGGCTGAATGATTCTTGCTGTTGAGCATTATTTGGATTGATGATGGAATTCGAACATTTTCTTGTGGTCTATTGCTTGCAGAGTATAAAACAATTGTGTAAACAAACGATTATGAGAAGAAAAGTCGCTAAAAAGGAAAAACATGTTTAAAAAATTGAAAGCATCACTGGGGATCGGTTCTGCAAAAGTAGATACGATTTTAGACGAAATGAGCGTGTTTCAAGGAGCGACGCTGAAAGGGCATGTTCATATCAAAGGCGGAGACGTCGAACAACAAATTGATGCTATTACTATTAAATTGAACACAGAGATGAAAGTCGAAGTGGATGATAGCGTAAGTTACCAAACGTTCACTATTGATCAGCTGAAGGCGGTAGACCCCTTTGTGATTCAACCGAATGAAGAGAAGCAGGTTCCGTTTGAGCTAAAACTGCATGATGAAACGCCAATTACTGCGGTTAGCGCACTTAAGAATCAATGCCATGTTTGGGTTGAAACGACGTTAGATATTGATTTTGCGATTGACCCGCGTGACCGTGACTATATTGAAGTGAAACCACTACCAGTAGCATCTCGCGTTATTCAAGCGATCGAGCAAGCTGGTTTCACTATGGTTAAAGCCGATGTTGAAAAAGGCTTTTTGCGCGGTGGCTCGTTTGCTTCTCGCTCTGGAATTTATCAAGAGCTAGAGTTCCGAAATAACGGCTTTATCTCATCAAAAGAAATTGAGCTTTCTTTTATTCTGGAAGGGCAGGTCATGCATTGTTTGGCGGAGATTGACCGTTCGCTCAGCTTGGCTGGTGACCAATATCGCTCGTTTACGTTGCCGATCAATGCAACTGATGCTCAAGTCGCTGCCGCGGTTGCACCAACGCTAAATCTATAGTTCTCATCAACTTGATGAGAATATGTACCGATATCCTATTGTGAAAGCGATATCGGTACTGTTATCCATGTTTCGTGCGTTCTCTACGGCTAAAAACTCAAGCGCGGAGTTTTCCATTAGATATCGATAGCCTAATACCAGTTCATTAGAGGCATCAGCAAACTCTGCGGGTCCTTCTGTCGAGCCTTGATACCAATGGTATTCAAACATCAGGTGGTGGTTATCTTCCAATGCATAACGGTACCCAGCTGCAGCTGCAATCGTATTATGCCGATAGGGTAGATCCAGCAAGGCGCGATCATCTGAGCGAAAAGTCATGCCAACCATCGAGTAAAATGCATGGGCGTCACTCAAATAACTGTAATTTATTTGGAAGCCTTGCTCGAAATTACTGCCTTGAAAAGTCCCGTGAGCAACATCATTAAAATATAAGCTGCCACCAATAGATAGGCCGTGATGTTCATTCTGAAACACTTGATATTGCAAATAAGTAGATAAGTTGTTGGCAAGCGTTTGTCCTTCGAAATCATCTTCTAGCACATCATATTGCGGCATTGAAATGTAAAAACGATCTCTGTCTACTTTGTCTCGGCCATTCTGTCCGATACCGAAAAGGTTATGGAAGCTTTTAGTCAGTCCATCTAAATGGTTATCAGCGGCAAAAACCCACCGATAATTGAGTTCCCATTGCCAACTGCTATTGATTTGCCACTTGCTGCCAATTTCGATTTGGTTGTGGTAATAATCCAGTGCGTATTCATCAGTATGAGCCCAAACACTGGCCACGGTTCCTGAGCCATAGGTTTCGACAAAATCAGAGGGAAGGCTATGCCCTGAGCGCAGTATATTGGTATGGCTAACCACTTGCATCGGAGATTGTGCGTAAGAACGTAGCGGCCCATACAGGTCATTTGATGCCATGGCTGGTACACAGCATATCGAAGTGCTTAGAAGCCCCATAAAGCGAGATTTGAAATAGATCATGATGAACACCTACATGCAAACTACTCAATAAAACAACTATATACCTAAATTGCACTTTGAGGTGGAACTAGGTGTGCTGGGTCCTGTGTTGGTTAATATGTATCAGGAACTATTATACCAGTTGTGTATTCAAGTTCTATTGGGAGGGGGGAACTCCGTTTACAAATGATGTGAGCCCTTAAGAATAATCATCAGATTGTCGCAACGAGGCCTGAGGTTAAGTTCTTATGATAAAACAAAATCGCGCTTTGCAATCTAAATGTGAGCTAGGTACAATCCCATTTTCGATAACGGTCCGGTATTCGTGTTACCGAGAGGCCTTTATTGACTCTCAACTATTTTCAACAAATAGCTTCTAATTTGAATAACATGTGTTGCTTGGTGTGCAACACCACTGTAAAGGACATAGCATGCCTATTATTACTCTTCCTGACGGCAGTCAGCGTCAATTTGACAACCCAGTTTCTACTATGGAAGTTGCGCAATCGATCGGTCCTGGTCTTGCAAAAGCAACGATCGCTGGTCGTGTAAACGGTAACCGCGTTGATGCGTGTGACCTAATTGAAGAAGACGCAAGCCTTGAAATCATCACCGTAAAAGATGAAGTAGACGGTCTAGAAATCGTTCGTCACTCTTGTGCTCACCTTCTTGGTCACGCTCTTAAGCAGCTTTACCCACAAGCTAAAATGGCGATTGGTCCAACCATCGACAACGGCTTCTACTACGATATCGACCTAGATGAGTCTCTAACGCAAGAAGATCTTGAAAAGATTGAAAAGCGTATGAAAGAGCTAGCGAAAACCAAGTACGAAGTTGTTAAGAAAAAAGTAAGCTGGCAGGAAGCGCGTGATACGTTTGAATCACGTGGCGAACCATACAAAGTGGAAATCCTAGACGAAAACGTATCTCGTGATGATCGTCCAGGTCTTTACCACCATGAAGAATACATCGACATGTGTCGTGGTCCTCACGTTCCTAACATGAGCTTCTGTCAACACTTCACCCTATTGAATGTGGCAGGTGCTTACTGGCGTGGTAACAGCGACAATAAAATGCTTCAACGTATCTACGGTACGGCTTTCCACGATAAGAAAGCACTGAAAGCGCATCTAACTCGCCTAGAAGAAGCGGCGAAGCGTGACCACCGTAAGATTGGTAAGCAACTAGACCTATTCCACATGCAGCAAGAAGCACCGGGTATGGTGTTCTGGCATCACAATGGTTGGTCTATTTTCCGTGATCTGGAAGTATTCATCCGCGCTAAGCTAGATGAGTACGGTTACCAAGAAGTAAAAGGTCCGCTAATGATGGACCGTGTTCTTTGGGAACGCTCAGGTCACTGGGATAAATACGCTGATGCAATGTTCACAACTTCTTCTGAGAACCGTGAATACGCAATTAAGCCAATGAACTGTCCAGGTCACGTACAGATCTTCAACCAAGGTCTAAAATCGTACCGCGACCTACCGCTACGTATGGCTGAGTTCGGCTCATGTCACCGTAACGAACCATCTGGTGCACTACACGGCATTATGCGTGTACGTGGCTTTACTCAGGATGATGCTCACATTTTCTGTACTGAGAGCCAAATCCAAGAAGAAGTAACAAACTGCATCAAGATGGTGTACGATACGTACCAAACATTTGGTTTCGACAACATCGTAGTGAAACTGTCTACTCGTCCAGAGAAACGTGTAGGTTCAGATGAAATCTGGGATCAATCTGAAGAAGCATTGAAGCAGTCTCTTGAATCGATGGATATCCCATACGAAATTCAAGAAGGTGAGGGTGCGTTCTACGGTCCTAAGATTGAATTCACACTATACGATTGTCTAGACCGTGCTTGGCAGTGTGGTACTGTCCAGCTAGACTTCAACCTACCAGGTCGCCTAGGCGCTACTTATGTAGGTGAAAATAACGAACGTCTTGTACCGGTAATGATTCACCGTGCGATTCTAGGTTCACTAGAGCGCTTCATCGGTATCCTTATCGAAGAATATGCTGGTTTCTTCCCAACTTGGTTGGCGCCAGAACAAGCAGTTCTTATGAACATTACTGATAAACAGTCAGGTTATGTTCAAGAAATAGTACAAAAACTACAAAAAAGTGGAATTAGAGCTAAAGCGGACTTGAGAAATGAGAAGATTGGCTTTAAAATCCGCGAACATACTTTGAAGCGTGTACCGTATATGCTTGTTGTTGGTGACCAAGAAATGGAAGCTGGCGAAATTGCAGTACGTACTCGTAAAGGTAAAGATCTTGGTAAATTTAAAGTGGATGATTTTATTGCATACATCCAAGACGAGATCTCTAGCCGTAAGCTCAATCTGGAGGAATAAGCTATTAAAGGCGGAAGACGTGGCCAACAGCCGGTAAAACAAAACCCGCACCGTATCAACGGTGAAATTCGTGGTATTCGTGAAGTTCGACTAACAGGCGCTGACGGTGAATCAGTTGGTGTTGTATCGATTCAAGAAGCCATTGCAGCTGCTGAAGAAGCTGGTATGGATCTCGTTGAGATCAGTCCTAACGCCGAGCCACCTGTTTGTCGTGTGATGGACTATGGTAAGTTCCTCTTCGAGAAGAGCAAAACTGCTAAAGAGCAGAAGAAGAAGCAAAAGCAGGTCCAGATCAAGGAAGTAAAATTCCGTCCTGGAACTGATATTGGAGACTATCAGGTAAAACTACGCAACCTGACGCGTTTCCTTGAAGAAGGCAACAAAGTGAAGGTAACAATTCGCTTCCGTGGCCGAGAGATGGCACACCAAGACATCGGTGTTGACGTTCTAAATCGTCTTAAGGAAGATACTGCAGAACTTGCTGTAGTTGAATCTTTCCCTAAGAAGATTGAAGGTCGCCAGATGATCATGGTGCTAGCCCCTAAAAAGAAGTAATTAACGGCTCATCAAGTAATTAAAACCTAGCCGCTTTCCTTTCGATAAAGGCATAACGGCTGGGTTTTGTTCGCCCTAATTACGTTGTTTATTAAACCTACTCAATGCGGAGTTATTCATCATGCCTAAGATGAAAACCAACAAAGGTGCTGCTAAGCGTTTTAAGAAAACTGCTGGTGGTATTAAGTACAAGCACGCTACAAAACGTCACATCCTGACTAAGCGTACTACTAAGAACAAGCGTCAACTACGTCCGAATGCAATCCTTCCAAAATGTGAAGTGGCTGCAGTAATCCGTATGTTGCCATACGCTTAATTCTTTTTAGTTATCAATCGTTTAGTTTAGGAGAAGCATAATGCCTCGCGTAAAACGTGGTGTACAAGCTCGTGCACGTCATAAGAAAGTTCTAAAACAAGCTAAAGGTTACTACGGTGCGCGTTCACGTGTTTACCGCGTAGCTTTCCAAGCAGTTACTAAAGCTGGTCAATACGCTTACCGTGACCGTCGCGCTAAGAAACGTCAATTCCGTCAACTATGGATTGCACGTATCAATGCGGCATCTCGTCAAAATGGTCTATCTTACAGCCGTTTCATCAACGGTCTTAAGAAAGCATCTATCGAGATCGACCGTAAGATCCTTGCGGACATCGCAGTATTCGACAAAGCTGCATTTGCAGTTCTAGTTGAAAAAGCGAAAGCTGCTCTTTAATTAGCAGTTTAGGATTAAGAGAAGGAGAGCATTAGCTCTCCTTTTTTATTGCTAAAATATATACCCAAATATTTTTCAGTTTTTCCATTCAGAATCTTGTCTATCAGTCTTCCCGATTTGATTAGTGATCGCTGCTCTATTGGTAATAAAATGGCTTGGGTATATATTTTACGTTTATAAGGGACTAAAAATGATCTACACAACGACAGAAAGCATTCCGGGCAAGCAGATCTCTGAAATAAGAGGGGTTGTAACTGGCAATGTTGTTCAATCAAAACACATCGGTCGTGACCTCATGGCGGGTATCAAAAGCATTGTTGGCGGCGAAATTCGCGGTTACACGGAAATGATGACCGACGCGCGTGATATAGCTATACAGCGCATGGTAGCAGACGCTGAATCTAAAGGTGCCGATGCAATTGTAGGGATTCGATTTACCACAAGCTCAATCGTAGATGGTTCTTCGGAAATTTTGGCATTTGGTACTGCAGTGAAACTGGCGGACTAGTCTACTTGAATAGCAGTGCAAAAATGCTAATAGAGAGCGGTGAATTATTATGCATTTACCGTTCTGTTCCTTTTAGGTTAATTATTCTAGATTTTTGCAGAGCGAATAGGTTTATATTCTCAACTCTACGTTACTATTAAAATTAATTGCGATGATTTAGAGTAATTGCTTCACTTTTGTTTTGTGTATTATTTTATATTCATAATGAAATTGAATTCATATTGAATTTTCCATTTATCGTGTGAATTTTGATTTCGATATATTAATTCATATTTTTCTTATAAAAATATGAACTTATACCTTGCCAAGCGGTTCTAAATTGTTACAAATACTATACAGCTGTAACATTGCCAAAAGGAATTGTAGATGAGAGATCTGACTCCCGAATACTTGCTAGCCGCATTACGCCAAGCGATTAAAACAAAAGGGCTAACATATCGAGAGCTATCTGAGAAAATGGGCATGCCGCTGTCCACTTTTAAGAGACACTTAACAAGCACAAATCTCGCTTTGGATAAACTGCTTGAATATTGTAGAGCTGTTGATTGCACGTTAGATGAACTACAAAAGCTTGCGAATCAATTACAAGGCGAAGACGAGGATTACTTTAGCCGTACGCAAGATGAAGTCTTTTTTCAATTTCCCCATCTTTACGATTTTTATCGTGAATTGAGAATGCTGCGAGGCAAAGATGGATATTCCATTTTAAAGAAAAAGTATGATTTGTCTGAGCAGAGCATGTCTGATTACCTAAAAGCTTTGGAGTTATTGGATCTTGTTTACGTTGATGAAGATAAAAATATAACGTTGCACGGGCCGTTATATTACAGCTATGCAGAAAACTCCAAGCTCAATGATAAATATACGGAAATCATAAAAGAACAGACAACAACCCACGATAAATGCGTTCGTGTGGCTTTGGCACGCATGAAAATTACCGAAGAGCAGCTTTTGCAACTGGAAGATCAAGTCGCAAAAACGGTTATTGATTTTCATTCCCAAAATGTTGTGGCAGAGAACTTCAATGTCTCTGATTTTACTAATATTGTTCTACTTGCAGGGCCACATCAACCAGTCACATTCTCTGATGGAATTATCGAGACAGAAGGGCGATTTATTGACGATATTCGTTATGCCATTGCATCTGCAGGTGATAAACCAAGCCTCTCGATTTAGAAATTCAGTCTTTTACTTAAAGAGAATCGCTTTCTCACTATGTTATTGAGTTTTGCAGCTCTAATATTGAAAGGAAGCAGTAAAAGAAAAGCCCAAGACAGAGCACACTTTGTAAATAGAGCATCTATCAGTTGCTGTTTTGAATCCAAACTTTAAGTGTTTTGGGCTTTTTTGAATAACATCATTTCAATATCACTCGTTGTCCAATTTTTAAGGTTCTGATTTTTGGGGTTATGTCCCCGCACTCCACTCTAGCCTTTCCTTACAATCAAATCATTCTCGCTGAACCAAGCATCTTGATGTTACTTGGTTATATATAATTAAAGCTTATTTTTCGGTTAGCTATAAATTCATACTTGCAATGTTTGTTTTTTGAACTATTATGACGAAGTGTCATTTATGACGGTTCGTCAAATTTAGTGGCGTTCCTGTATTCAAGAATCGTGTTACAATTATTGGGAGTGTGTTGGTATACGGATCAAAGGATTATGTTTAACTTTCGCTGTAAAAAAGATAGCAAGCAAGACGGATGTCGTACGTCTTCAGGGCTAACTAAAAAACAACAGGCGATTGCTGATCGTGAAATAGAGCTTATTCAATTGGCTAAGTCTCTGGTTCAAGAGCAAGGTTTTGCCAACTTAACGATGGACAAGCTCACAGCGGCAAGCCCTTACTCGAAGGGAACGATCTACAATCATTTTTGCAGCAAAGAAGATGTAATTCTTGCGCTTTGTATTCACTCGCTGAGAAGCGAAGCAATATTTTTCGAACGTACCGCTAAGTTCAATGGCAATACCAGAGAAAAAATCATTGCTATGCATGTAGGTTATCGTATTTACGCTCGTATGGAGCCTGTACTATCAACCTGTGCGATTGTTGCAAAGACGCCTTGGGTCCTAGAGAAAGCTTCGCCTAAGCGTGTGAATGAATTGAACAACTTAGAAGAACAAGTAATAGATGGTGCTGATGCGTTGGTGAATAATGCGGTGGAATGTGGAGACCTTAAGTTCTCTCCCGCAATTGGTTCTGATGCCATCGTATTTGCTAACTGGTCTATTGCCTTCGGTTCAAACGCTCTAGCGCAAAATGCATCGAACAGTCGATGTATTCAGCGAATTCAAGATCCATTCTCAGTACTGCATAACGCGAATATGTTACTTGATGGTTTAGGGTGGTCACCTTTATCGACAGAGTGGGATTACCGTAAAACGTGGCGTCGAGTGGAACAGGAATTGTTCAGCGAAGAGCTTGCTTATTTAGAGTCTGTGAATCGCTAATCGTTATAGAGGCCATCTAATATTTTAGTTGGCTTTTTTATTACACCATTGTGACGAATCGTCAAAAAATTAGAAATTGGTACTCAAGTTACCGATCTCGAGAAGTATAGGAAGTTACTCAAAAACTAACTTATATAACCAAATAAATTCGATCTGATTTTTATATGTTGAAGTTATCTGGTTATCACAGCATTCGCTGTTTTTTTAGTTTTTAAATTTGACGAAACGTCACAAAAGGAGAGTGTGATGCCATATCACAACGTTCAACAACAAGCCCGAATGAGCTGGGTCAAGCTACCAACGAATTACAGTGTGTTGGTTGTGCTTGCTACCGTTTTATTGATTGTTATAGCAACTATTGGAGGAAAAAATCTTTACTTTAGAGGGGATTACGACATCTTTTTTGATGGAACAAATGAGCAGTTACTTGCGTTTGATGAAATTCAGACTACCTTTGCAAAATCTGACAGTCTTGCTTTGGTCATAGCGCCAAAAAGTGGCACTGTTTTTACTCCTAACACCTTATCTCTTATTCAGCAGATCACTGACGAGGCGTGGCAAGTCCCATACTCCACCCGTGTTGATTCCCTTGCCAACTACCAGCATACCGAAGCGTTTGAAGATGATCTTCTTGTCGAAGATTTACTGTATAGCGAATATGAATTGACGCCTCAGCGAATCGAGAAAGTCAAAAGTATTGCGTTGAGTGAGCCGGTTTTGAAAAGTTCACTGATTTCCGAAAAAGGGGATGTCACGGTCGTGAATATTACGGTCCAACTCCCTGAGGTCGATAAAACCGCTGAAGTACAAGAAGTGGTTGCCTACATAAACGGAATGATTGAGCGTTATCAGCAAGTGTACCCGGATACTGAGTTCCACAAAGCCGGTATTATTGCAATGAACTACGCGTTTATGACCGCAGCTCAAGATGACAGCGCGACGCTAGTGCCGACCATGCTACTAGTGATATTGGTTTTCCTGACTCTCATGTTGCGCTCATTGCTTAGCGTCATCGCGACACTCATCGTTATTATCGGCTCAGTTATGGTGACAATGGGATTATCAGGATGGGCTGGTATGTTCTTAAGCACGGCGACAGTTAATGTGCCTACCTTGGTGATGACGCTTGCCGTCGCCGACTGTGTACACATTATAGCGACGATGCGTCAGTCTATGCAAAACGGCTTTAGTAAAGCCCATTCTATTGAACGAAGTATTGCGCTCAATTTCATGCCCATCCTGATTACCTCCATTACCACCGCGATCGGCTTTTTAATGATGAATATGTCGGATTCTCCAATCCTGAGAGATTTCGGCAACCTATCAGCCCTTGGCGTCATGATTGCTTGTTTCCTTTCCATCACATTACTTCCGGCGTTACTTCATATCCTTCCTGTTAGGGTGAAGTCAGACACTGCTGATGAAAGAAAGCACTTTATGGATCACTTAGGGGATTTCGTGGTGTCAAAGCGACATGCGTTATTGCCGTTGTCGGTGCTTGTTATTGTCGCGAGTGCGAGTTTGATTCCGCTGAACAAAGTCAACGATGAATCCGTCGAGTACTTTGGTCATAGCAATGAATTTCGTCGAGCGGCTGATTTTATGGAAGAGCGAATCAGTGGCATGGCGAACATCAGTATCGCGATAAAAACTAACGAATCGCAGGGTATTGCGGATCCTAATTTTCTCAATACCGTGGGTAAATTTACTGACTGGCTAAGGTTGCAGCCAGAAACGGACCATGTTGCGACCTTGAGCGATGTTTATAAGCGTCTAAACAAGAACATGCATGGAGATGATCAGGCTTATTACTCGCTCCCTCAAGACAGAGAATTAGCGGCTCAATATCTGCTGCTTTATGAAATGTCACTACCGTATGGCTTAGATTTGAACAACCAAATCAATGTTGATAAGTCGTCGATCAAGATGGTTCTCACTGTGGAGAACTTGGGCAGCGTCGAGCTTGTTGATTTGGAAAATCGTATTTACCAATGGTTTAACGAAAACGCGCCTCAGTATGATGTTGTTGCTTCTAGTCCATCACTGATGTTTGCGCATATTGGCGAAACGAATATGGCTAGCATGCTGTCAACCTTGCCTATCACTCTGGTCTTAATTTCGGCATTACTGATCTTTGCCTTACGCTCGTTCAAGCTCGGTTTAATCAGCCTGGTCCCGAATATCGCCCCTGCGCTTATTGGTTTTGGTATTTGGGCGCTGGTTTCTGGTGAAATTAATTTGGGGTTGTCTGTTGTTGTGACGTTGACGCTTGGCGTTGTGGTTGATGATGCCGTTCATTTTCTCTCTAAATACCAACACGCTCGTAAAGATGGCCATAGCGCGGAACAAGCGGTTCGTTACGCTTTTCGCACCGTGGGGCGCGCGCTTTGGATTACGACTGTCGTGCTTGTTGCTGGTTTCTCCGTTCTGGCGATGTCGAGCTTCCGCTTAAATGCCGATATGGGGCAGTTGAGTGCCATTGTTATCTTCATTGCTCTTGTTGTGGATTTCATCTTTCTACCGACTCTACTGATGTTGTTTGACAAAGGCGTCTACGACGAGGTGGACCGCCGAAACAAGCTTAAATCAACTGACTCTCAAACCACGGCTGTTATTCAGTCATAACGAATCAAAGGATTGAACATGAATTTACTAAAAAATGCCTTAAAAGTATCTGCACTTTCTGTCTCGCTTTTTATGAGTCATGCGGTGTTAGCGGATGAAGCGAAAGGATTAGAAATTGCTCAAGAGCGCAAAGCCCGTGATGAAGGGTGGGGGGATTCTGTTGCTACCATGAAAATGATTCTGCGGAACGCACAAGGAGAAAGCAGCACACGTTTAATGCGCCTCCAATCACTCGAAGTTGAGGACGATGGTGACAAAGGACTCACAATATTTGATGAACCAAGAGATGTGAAAGGCACCGCGTTTCTCAACCACTCTCATACAGTGGGTGCCGATGACCAGTGGCTTTACCTTCCAGCATTGAAGCGTGTGAAACGTATTTCCTCGCGTAACAAATCAGGCCCTTTCATGGGCAGTGAATTTGCGTATGAGGATCTCAGTTCCTTTGAGATTGAAAAATACCGTTTCAACTACCTAAAAGATGACAGCATAAACGGGCAAGATGTTTTCGTCGTAGAGCAAATTCCGACCGATAAGAACTCAGGTTATACCAAGCAAACGGTGTGGTTAGATAAAGCGCATTACCGCCCACTGAAAGTTGAGTTTTACGATCGCAAAGGGTCGTTGTTAAAAACGCTTTCTTTTTCCGATTACAAGCAGTACCTCAACCAATATTGGCGAGCGCACACTATGGCGATGACAAATCATCAAACAGGAAAAAGCACTGAGCTAACAACAAGTGAAATGCGCTTTAACACTGGTCTCGAAGACAATGATTTTCATAAGAATGTGTTAAAACGAGTGAGGTAGTGGAGGAGAAATGAACCGATCAAATGTTGGGTTGTTGCTTAGCGCAGCAACCTCTCTTTACTCGATGCCTCTTGCCGCCGTTGAGCTTGCAGGACAAGTCAATATTGAGCATCGTCAGTTTTTTGATTCTGGCTCTCAGGGTCAGAGCAAAGCGCAAACGTCATTGGTTTTGCAGCCAGAATTTTACTGGGAGATGCAAAATGGTGATGCGAGCTTTACC
This sequence comes from Vibrio sp. ArtGut-C1, assembly GCF_002105475.1. NCBI lineage: Bacteria > Pseudomonadati > Pseudomonadota > Gammaproteobacteria > Vibrionales > Vibrionaceae > Vibrio > Vibrio sp. ArtGut-C1. The sequence goes on from NZ_NCTH01000006.1 coordinate 152,348, forward strand.
CTCACACCTTTCTATCGTTTGGATAGTCTAGACGATGAGCGAAGTCACGGAGACATAAGAGAGGCGCTTTATCTGACTTATTGGGATGATTATGAGCTTCGAGTTGGGATTAGTAAGGTCTTTTGGGGAGTGACGGAATCCGCCCATTTGGTTGATGTAGTAAACCAGACAGACGCCATTGAAGCCGTCGATGGTGAAGATAAACTCGGTCAGCCAATGTTGCATTTCACCTCATTCAAAGACTGGGGCACCGTCCATGCAATGTTATTACCTTACTTTAGGGAACGAACGTTTGCGGGTACTGACGGTCGTTTACGAACCGAACCTGTTGTCTCAGATGATGCTATCTATGAATCAAGCAGAGAAGAAAAGCAGGTAGATGTGGCTTTTCGATATTCGAAAATGCTTGGCGATTGGGACGTAGGCCTGAGCTATTTATATGGAACAAACCGGGATCCTTACTTTCGTTTTGAGTACGGGGAATTAAAGCCTTACTACGCTCTGATGAGTCATGTCGGTCTCGATGTACAAGGAATCGTTGGCGATTGGTTATGGAAGCTGGAAAGTGTTTATCGAGATAGTGCTGATAATCATGTCGGTCTTGTGACGGGATTTGAGTACACCTTCGTTGGCGCATTTGACACGGTTTGGGATGTGGGTGTGATTGGTGAGTACCTCTACGACAGTCGTGGGAATAACGCACAAACTATCGGTCAAAATGATGTGTTTGCAGGCATTCGTTGGGCGCTCAACGACGAGGACGGAACGGAAGTGTTGACGGGAATCACAAAGGATTTAGATAACGCCGATGTTTACAATGCCAAGTTAGAAGCCTCGAGCCGAATATCGAATAACTTTAAGTGGCAAATTGATGCTTGGTTGTTCCAAAATGAAACGCCAAACGATTTGCTCTATTTCGCCCGAGATGACGATTTTATCGAGCTATCTATTCAATACTATTTCTAAAACACAAAGGGCACAACTTAACGGCAGATTAATGAAAGATGACATTTTTGACGTTTTTGTGCTCTTTTTATTCAATAACCTCTTCTTTTCGTAATTCAATTTGGCATTGGTGCCCGGTTTGGCTACTATGTACAGCTATCAAAAAACCAATCACTCCCTTATGGACACTACCAACAGGTAGATGAGGAAACGATGCAACATCTAGAAGAGATCATTGCTAGCGCGAGCACTGCAATTGAAGCTGCCGAATCGCTAGTCGCACTTGATGAAGTGCGTGTTCAGTATCTGGGTAAAAAAGGTGAGCTAACTGCTCAACTTCAAAGCCTAGGTAAACTACCACCAGAAGAACGCCGTGAAGCTGGTCAAGAAATCAACAAAGCGAAAGGCGTAGTTCAGCAAGCTATCGCAGCTCGTAAAGACGCGCTACAACGTGCAGAGCTTGAAGCGAAACTAGCAGCAGAAACAATCGACGTAACACTACCAGGTCGTCGTATTGAAAACGGTGGTTTACACCCAGTAACTCGTACTGTAGAGCGTATTGAGAAGTTCTTTGGCGAACTTGGTTTTAACACCGAGGCTGGTCCAGAGATCGAAGATGCATTCCACAACTTCGATGCGCTAAATATTGCCGCTGATCACCCAGCGCGTACTGACCACGATACTTTCTTCTTCAATCCAGATTTGATGCTTCGTACTCATACGTCAGGCGTACAGATCCGTACGATGGAAAATGGTAAACCACCATTCCGTTTCATCGCACCAGGCCGTGTATACCGTAACGACTACGACCAAACGCACACGCCAATGTTCCACCAAGTGGAAGGCATGCTGGTTGATGAGAACGTAAACTTTGCTCAGCTGAAAGGCATCCTGCACGATTTCCTATGTAACTTCTTCGAAGAAGAAGTAGAAGTACGTTTCCGTCCATCTTACTTCCCATTCACTGAGCCTTCAGCTGAAGTAGACGTGAAAGGCAAAAACGGTAAATGGTTAGAAGTACTAGGCTGCGGTATGGTTCACCCGAACGTGCTACGCAGCGTAGGTATCGATCCTGAAAAATACTCTGGTTTCGCATTCGGTATGGGTGTTGAGCGTCTAACAATGCTTCGTTACGGCGTGAACGACCTACGTGCGTTCTTCGAGAACGATCTTCGTTTCCTAAAACAGTTCAAGTAATCCAGAGGGTTCATCAACATGAAATTCAGCGAATCATGGCTTCGTGAGTGGGTAAACCCTGCGGTTACTACTGACGAGCTAACTCACCAAATTACAATGGCCGGCCTAGAGGTAGACGACGTTCTTCCTGTAGCGGGTTCTTTCACTGGCGTTAAAGTGGGTCACGTTGTTGAATGTGGTCAACACCCAGATGCAGACAAACTTCGCGTTACTAAAGTTGACGTGGGTGAAGAAGAGCTTCTAGACATCGTTTGTGGCGCACCTAACTGTCGCCAAGGTCTGAAAGTAGCGGTAGCAACAGTTGGTGCTGTTCTTCCAGGCGATTTCAAAATCAAAAAAGCGAAACTACGTGGCCAGCCATCTCACGGCATGCTTTGTTCGTTCACTGAACTAGGCATTGATGTTGAGTCAGACGGCATCATGGAACTAGCAGAAGACGCAGTAATCGGTACTGATTTCCGTGAATTCCTAGGTCTAGATGACGTAACGGTAGACGTAGATCTAACAGCAAACCGCGCTGACTGTTTCAGCATTCGTGGTCTAGCTCGTGAAGTTGGCGTACTAAACCGTGCTGACGTGACTGAGCCATCAGTAGAAGCAGTTGCGCCTTCAATCGACGATAAAGTGTCTATTGAAGTGAAAGCGCCAGCAGCGTGTCCACGTTACCTGGGTCGTGTGGTTAAGAACGTAAACGTTCAAGCTGAAACGCCACTATGGATGCAAGAGAAATTGCGTCGTTGTGGTATTCGCTCTATCGACCCTGTAGTAGACATCACTAACTACGTGCTTCTAGAGCAAGGTCAACCAATGCACGCATTCGATCTAGCGAAGATCGAAGGTGGCATCGTAGTTCGTATGGCTGAGCAAGGTGAGAAGCTAACACTTCTTGACGGCAGCGAAGCAGAACTAAACGCAGATACATTAGTTGTTGCTGACCACAACAAAGCACTTGCAATCGCAGGTATCTTTGGTGGTGAAGAGTCTGGTGTAACAACTGAGACTAAAGACGTTCTACTAGAGTGTGCATTCTTTGCACCTGACCACATCCGTGGTCGCGCTCGTAGCTACGGTCTTCACACTGATTCTTCAATGCGTTTCGAGCGTGGTGTGGATTACGCCCTTCAAGCAAGCGCAATGGAGCGTGCAACAGCACTTCTTGTTGAAATCTGTGGTGGTGAAGTAGCGCCTGTTGTTACGGTTGAGTCTGAAGCAGACTTGCCTAAGCCAAACAAAGTAGCACTGCGTCGTACGAAACTAGACAACCTACTAGGTCACCACATCGCAGATAGCGATGTTGTAGAAATCCTAGAGCGTCTTGGTCTAACGGTTGAAGCTTCTATTCTTGAAAACGGTGAAGCAGGTTGGGTTGCTATTGCCCCAACATGGCGTTTCGATATCGCTATCGAGCAAGACCTGATTGAAGAAGTTGGCCGTATCTACGGTTACGACAATATTCCTAACCAACACCCAGCTGCAGCACTTAAGATGCACAACCACGTTGAAGCGGATCTTCCACTGAAACGCGTTCGTGATCTTCTTGTTGACCGTGGTTACCACGAAGCAATTACATACAGCTTCGTTGAGCCTGAGCAACAAAAATTAGTTGTACCTGGTGTTGAGCCTCTAGTGCTTCCAAACCCAATTTCTGCAGATATGTCAGCAATGCGTCTTGGTCTTATCCAAGGTCTGCTGAACACGGTTGTTCACAACCAGAAGCGTCAACAGCCACGCGTTCGTCTATTCGAATACGGCCTACGTTTCATCCCATGTGAATCTGCAGAAAACGGCATGCGCCAAGAGCCTATGCTTGCAGGTGTTATTGCTGGTACTCGTGGTGAAGAGCACTGGGATATCGAAACTAACACCGTTGATTTCTTCGACCTTAAAGGCGACCTAGAAGCAGTTCTAGAACTGTCAGCTAACGAAAAAGCGTACTCTTTCGCTGCACTGTCACCTGAAAGCAAAAAAGCTAACCCAGCACTTCACCCAGGTCAATCTGCGGCAATCATCGTAGATGGTAAAGAAGTGGGGGTGATCGGTACCGTTCACCCTGAGCTTGAGCGTAAGTTCGGTCTAAACGGTCGTACTATCGTATTCGAAATCGAATGGTCTGCAATCAACAGTAAAGTGATTCCAGAAGCGGTTCAGCTTTCTAAATTCCCATCAAACCGTCGTGACATCGCAGTAGTTGTGGACGAAGCGGTAGCATCTGGTGACATCGTTAATGCTTGTTTAGAGCAAGGTGGCGAGTTCCTTAAAGATGCGAAACTGTTCGACGTGTACGTAGGTAAAGGCGTTGAAGACGGTAAGAAGAGCTTAGCAATCGCTCTGACTCTACAATCAGTTGAGCGCACGCTTGAAGATGCAGATATCGCTGGTGCGGTTGACGCTATCGTTGCTCACGTTTCTGAGAAGTTTGGTGCGTCTCTGCGTGACTAATCTCGCGTAACGTATCTTCTTAAGAAATGAAAACCCTGCCAGTTTGGCAGGGTTTTTTATTTTTAGGATTACCTTATCGATGTTCAAGTTCCTTACTGCTCGCACCACCCCTCATTACTTTAAAATACTAGACCAAACTAGGGATAACCCTTACCCGAGATTAGGAACGTATTGTTTTTCAGCTAATACACGCTAACGATAGCTTATTGGCGGTTAGGCAGCGAGTGAGAGGGTATAGCTAAGCAGAAGTGGGAGCGTAAGAATACTGAAAAAGTTGCCAAATAGTACCATTGACGCCACTTTCATGGGCTCTATATTCAGCCTTTCCGCAAATAGGTAATTCATGACGGCTGGTGGCAGCATTGTGAAGAGTACCATCATTTGCAATTGCATCGTTGGAAGGGGAATTAACCAATAAATAAGTGCAAATGCAACCGCCCCAGTTGCAAGCGACTGCACGGTACACAATACACCAACCTTTAAACCGTCCACTCTTAAATGACACATTTGTGCCCCCAGGGATAAAAGCATCACGGGTACTGCCGCTTGGCCAAGTAGAGCAGTCGCTTCGTATAAAGGTGCCCATACACCCACATTTGACACGTTGAGAAACAGAGCCAACGACGCAGCTAAAAAGATTGGCATCTTGACTATTTGCTTAAAAGGGTTGCCATGACTAAGTAGCATTACACCTAAACTAATGTGCAAGCATGCTGACACGACAAATAGCAGTACTGCTGAGGATAGCGCAATTTCTCCAAACGTATAGGTAAACAAAGGAATAGCAAGGTTTCCGCTATTGCGAAACATATGTGGTGGTGCCCAGGTTTTAAACGACAGTGACGTTAATCGACATACTGGGATCATGAGTAGTGCGGGAACCAAAACCGCGACAATTGCTGCAAAAAGGAGTGGTCCCTGATTCGAGTCTAACGGCATGCTAACGAGCGAAGAAAACACCAGCGCAGGTGTGAAAACCTCAATGTTAATGCGGTTGATTGGACGAAAGTCAGGCTTGATGTAACGACCTACCAAATAGCCGACGCCGACAAGAGCAAAAACAGGGAAAAGAATATTTATGATTTGATTAATCATGGTCGCCTAGATGAAGTGTAAGGAGCTAATGTGGAGATACACGAAGAACCACATTATCAACCTTTATATATTGCGTCATCGCTGAACAGTGAGAAGCGTGGGTTTAATCAAGCTTTCTAAGCACAGTTGCAAAGCCAGGTGGTCATACCATTTAGTTCAATTGTTACGTATCGAGTTACATACAAATCACTGAATTTACGACAAGTTCTATGTCAAGTGTCTGTTAAATAACCAATCTCTGATATTTTTATTAAATAGTGATTAATGTTGATATTTAAACTACTTTTAGTTTTATCAGCTGGATGTTTTTCCTATTAAAGAGAAAACAAAAACAAAAATATCAAAATGTTGGCGTTTAACAATAATTTACATAGTGCTATTCCTTTTGTTCGCCAAGAAAAAAGTTGGCGAAAATCATAAGCTTGTCATACACTTCCTGATGTAACCCCGATATGTTGTTGAATTGGTAGGGTAAAACTGCTCTGGCGCTACACTAACGTAGCATTGTTTAACATAGCTTTGAGGAAAGTTTTATGGCGCTCACAAAAGCCGAACTGGCAGAAAACCTGTTTGATAAATTAGGATTTAGTAAGCGGGACGCCAAGGAAACGGTGGAAGTGTTCTTTGAAGAGATTCGTAAGGCACTGGAAAGTGGCGAACAGGTAAAACTGTCAGGTTTTGGTAACTTTGATCTTCGTGACAAGAATGAACGACCTGGTCGTAACCCGAAAACCGGTGAAGATATTCCAATTACTGCTCGACGTGTAGTGACTTTTCGCCCGGGTCAGAAGTTAAAAGCTCGTGTAGAAAACCTGAAGAAAGTACAGTAAGCCGAATAAATGGATCACGCTAAGGCGTGGTCTTTTTTTTGCGTAAAACTTGTGTCGCATATAAACGAAAACCACCGCAATGCGGTGGTTTTTCTGTTTTTGAGTATATCTTAATGATATGGATTACGCTGCTTCTAGGTGCGTTGTTAAGTATGGTTGCCATGCTTGTTGGTACAAGTTTTTAGACTGTGCACGCATGTTGCGAATAGAAGTGAGTTCTAGTTCGCTTAGTTCGCGTTTCTCCATCATCGCTTGGCGTTCTAGTTTCTGGATTTTTTCGTATAGGTCGTGTTCAGGACCGCTTTTCACATCTGCGATGGCTTTTAAGTGCAGTTGAACTTCGGCAACTAGATTTGTCTTTGGTAAACGAACGAGTAAGTTCAAGTCTCTATAGCCTGAAGGACCTGGTTTTTTGAAGCGATTTTTTACTTTAACAATTGTTGTTTCACGCTCTAAGGTTTCATAAATGGAGACTAAGCTCGCGACGTCTTCAGCAACAATCGTGGCACGGGCTAGGTCAGTAATGCGTTCGACTTTGCCATCTAACTCCAAAGCTATTTTTTCTTCTGCTCGTTGTTTGGACTTTACGCCTGCGAAGTATGGCTGAGCATCATTAAGAAGTGCGGTACTTTTACAAATAGTTTCAAGCTCAAATTGTGCTTGGTGAGCTTTGCTGTAAAGAATGTCGAAGTCAGTGTATGGCTGAGTTGGAGTTGCGTCGATTGACTGAATACCATACAAGCCGCTAAGGCTATGTTTAAAGAGTTTCGAACAAACTTCGTTTTGACTTGTTGAACGATTTTGATCGCCACTCGGCGCAGGGGTAATTGGAAGTGCGGCAAATGCCGGTGCACGGCTAAGTACCAAAAGCATCAATGCTGTAGTACGAAGAAATAAGCTCATTCACTCTCCTTAACTTGCTTGTACTTAGAAAATAGGGAACATAAAGGTCGCTAAGTTCGGCAAATCAGGTACTAACTTATTAATGGGGTCATTACGAAAGATTCCAAGGTTTCAGTTTTGTCTTGAAGTGGAATCGTGTGTTAGATCACCATTTCTCTTTTCTTTATTCTGTTTATCAGATAAAGGCGTGGTTCCTATAAGAACGTTTATATCCTACCACCACTGTATTAACCAAAGATGAACGGCATAGACAAATTGAAAAAAATCGTTAGTCTTACTTCTCAAAATGAAAATCAGCCGACAAGTAGAAAGTAAAATGAGAGACCAAGAGTTTTGGCATAATAAATGGGCCAGTAATCAAATCGGATTTCACTTGGAAGATGTAAACCCGCTATTACCTGCATATTGGCAACACACAAACCCAAAGCGTGAAGACAAAGTGTTAGTGCCTTTGTGTGGAAAGTCAGAAGACTTGATTTGGTTAGCGATGAAGCATGATTCAGTTGAAGGTGTTGAGCTGAGCCATATCGCTGTTCGTGCCTTTTTTGCTGAACATTTTTATACGCCAACCGTGACGCCTGTTAATGGTATGCACGAGCTTTATCAATTTGATGAGCTCTCTATTTATACTGGGGACTTTTTCACTGCACCAGTATCTCAAGCCGATATCATTTATGATCGCGCCGCGTTGGTTGCTTTACCGCAAGATATGCGAGAGGAGTATGTAGAGCGTCTCAAGCAACTTTTGAATCCAGGCGGTCGTATTTTGCTTGTTACACTCAACTATCCTCAAGAAGAGATGGCGGGGCCTCCATTTAGCGTGCCAGTCGAAGAGATTGAGCAGTTATTTTCAGGTTACAAAGTTACCTGTTTGAACGTAGATGAAGCTGATGAAAACCATCCTAAAATTGCGAAAAAAGGCTTAAGTCGCTTCTCTGAAGAAGTGTACCTAATCGAGAGTAAATAGGTTTTTTTGGTTTGTAAAACGAAATAGCGCAGCAATTTGAGCTGCGCTATTTTTGTATAAGTGGTTCGTATTTAATAAGTGATATTAACTTTTGAAGCACTTTCAACAGCATCTTGAACGGCTTCTTCGGTGGTTTTTCGTCGCGTAAGGACAACACCTAAACGACGGCGACCATCGATTTCTGGCTTGCCGAATAGACGAACTTGCGTTTGAGGTTGAGCTAAGGCTTTGGTTAGGTTGTCAAAGCGAATGTTTGTAGAAGTCCCTTGACCAAGAATAACGGCCGACGCAGATGGACCATATTGTACGATATTATTAATCGGCATTCCGGTAAATGCACGTACGTGGAGAGCAAACTCTGACATTTCCTGAGAAATCATAGTGACCATGCCTGTATCGTGTGGGCGAGGAGAGACCTCATTGAAAATGACCTTATCGCCTTTAACAAATAACTCTACACCAAAGATGCCGTAGCCACCGAGTGCGTTGACTACTTTCTCAGCCGTGTATTCAGCTGCTTTTACTGCGTTTTCTGACATAGCTTGCGGTTGCCATGATTCGCGGTAGTCGCCATCTTCCTGACGATGGCCAATTGGAGCACAGAAATGCACACCGTCAACGGCTCTTACAGTCAATAAAGTGATTTCGTAATCGAAGTCGATAAAACCCTCCACGATCACGCGACCTGCCCCCGTACGTCCGCCTTCCTGTGCGTAATCCCATGCCTTTGCAACGTCGTCTTCGGTCTTGATGACACTTTGCCCTTTACCTGAAGAGCTCATAACTGGCTTTACTACGCACGGGATGCCTACATGCTCAACCGCGGCTTTGAAGTCTTCAAAAGTATCTGCAAAACGATAAGGTGATGTCGTCAGTTCTAGTTCTTCTGCAGCCAAACGTCGGATACCTTCACGATTCATTGTTAGCTTGGTTGCCTTAGCGGTTGGAACAACATTCAGCCCTTTTTCTTCAAGCTCTACCAGTTTGTCGGTTGCGATAGCTTCGATTTCAGGTACGACGTAAGTAGGTTGTTCCTTCGTAATAACTTCTTCTAAGGCGCTTCCATCTAACATATCGATGACGTAACTACGGTGAGCAACTTGCATCGCTGGAGCATTAGCATAGCGATCACAAGCAATCACTTCTAAACCAAGTCTCTGACATTCAATTGCGACTTCTTTACCGAGTTCGCCAGAGCCTAAAAGTAATACACGGGTAGCATTTGCGCTGGTTGCAGTGCCAAACATAGTGTTCCCTTACAAAATAGAGTGGTGAGACAGAAATTGCAGGAGATCATACTGAAGTTTTATGACAAAGCAAACGTTTGCTTTTGGTTTTTAGGCAATAAAAAAGCTCTACATGCCGTAGAGCTTTTTATACTGAAATTGTCGCTTATACGTTGACAAAACTAAGTGGAATATCTGGATTCAACGCTTCTAACGTTGATTGCGTATCAGCCAAATGACTGATCTTGCCTTCTGAGTTTTCTACCAGAGCAGCGGCTTTGATATTGTCAAAAGTTTCACCCGCAAGTAGTACTTGGATCAGCGCAACTTGTAACGGCGGCAAGCTAGGGTTAAACGCCGCATTTTCCGCATAAGCACCTTGGAATACACGGCCGCTAGCCATTTCTAATGCTAAGCCACTCAGGTTGTTGGTATATGGTGAGTGGCTCATGTTCATCGCTTCAACAGCGCTTTGAATTAGAGTGTCTTCATCATCGCATGAGAACTGATGCTTTACTTCTGCCATTAAGCCGGATTCGATACCGAGATCGTTTGGGCCAAAGGCTTCAGGTAGGTATTCATGCAGCGACTTTTCTTCGCGTTCTGGGAGCTGAATTTTAAGCTCGTTTGCGGTAGATAACTCGTTCATGAACTGACGGCAGTGACCACATGGGCTGAAGTTAATAGTGATATCCTTAATACCATGTTCACCTTTCATCCAAGCATGGCTAATTGCAGACTGCTCAGCGTGAACTGTTTGACCTAACTGAACACCAAAGAATTCCATGTTGGCACCGAAGTAAAGGCGACCTGAGAGACCACGAACGATAGCACCGACATAAAATTCAGAAAGAGGAGCATAGGAATATGCTGCGGCAAAAGGAAGTAGAGCAACACGAAGCTCTTTATCTGATAGACCGGTAGCTGAAAGCAACTGCTCAAACTGTTGAACTGAAAGCGTAGCATCAAAATCATCAGCTTGGATGATAGGAGCAAGTTGTTTGGAAAGTGCTTCTGGAGCGCCTGCTAGCGCCTGTTCAATGCGACTTTTCATGTTGAATCCTTGTTATTGCATGGACAGTTATTCTATGTGAAGGATAGAAATGTTCCGTGCGTTAGATCACGATAAATAATGCAATTGATAATTCTGTTACATAATTAGAGTGAGCTCACACATGTATTCGATTGCACTGACGTGAAGCGTTATCTCCGTCTCACAATTAACCATATCAGTATATATTCATATGACCAAGACGCTGGGATATGTTAATTACGATGCCTACATGTCCACACAACGTTATTCCTAGATATCTAAGCAACGTTGAGTCAGTAATATTGCACTGAATGTTGAAGTTATTAGTGTGTATCTCGTCAGAGTGCCTTAACGATCTTACTAGAACGGGTTGTTAGATGAGGTAATACAGAATTTTGGAAGGGATAAGGAAGAAACGGGAAGGCCACGGCCTGCCGGAAGGAGGGCAGACCGAGAGCGCTTAACTATTGATATAGCCAGACAGCCAAAGCAAAAAAGCTTGGAGCCAAAATAGAAGTGATGATGCCGCATAAAACCAATGCGAGTGATGAGAACGCGGCATCAATGGGCTGTTTCTCTGCACATGTCGCGGTGCCTAAGGCATGAGACACGGTACCCATTGTTAGGCCACGTGCAATCGGGTGTTTAATTCCAATTAAGTTGTAAATTGGGTATGCCAAAATCGCGCCCAATAAACCAACAATCAGAACCAAGATCGCCGCAACGGCAGCTTCACCACCAAGGTGACTCGAAATTTCCATTGCTATTGGCGTAGTGACGGATTTACCCACTAGACTTGCGATTAAACTGATATCTGCTTTGAAAGCGACTGCGATCAAGGTGGTTGTCATCATCGACATCACACTGCCTACTGTGCAAGCAAAAGTGATGATTCGCCAGTTTGCTTTAATCTGTGGTAGTTGTTCATATAGCGGGTAAGCCAGAGCAACTACGGCTGGTTGAAGTAAAAAACTGATCCCTTCGTTATCCGCATAATACGTTTCAAACGGTACATTTAAGTATGTAAGCAAAGGAATGAGTACTGCAATACTGATCAGCAAAGGATTTGCTAGAGGATTATTCACTTTGATTGCGATTTGGCGCGCGACAAGAAAAACCGCAATGGTAACAACTAACCACATATCAGTGCTTCTCCTTTAGCAAGTAGTCCAGCAGCCAAGCGAGGCTGACTAGTACAATGAGTGAGCCTCCAACTGCGCTAGCAATGATAGGGAGGGCATTAGCGAGTAGCATATCGAAATGTTGCATTAATCCCACGCTAATAGGAACGAACAACAAAATCATGTAGCGGATAAATAGCGTGGCGCCCGGTTTGACCCAATCGACCTTTACAAGCCCAAGAGTCATAGAGAAAAACAGTACGAGCATACCGATGACACTTCCTGGGACGGAAACGCCAGTGAACTTTTGAATGGTAATTCCGATGCCAAGTGCCCCCATGATGAGGAAGATTGAAATGAGCAGTTGGATCAGTTGTAAGAATCGTTCTTTAATCATTTTGACAGTATATAAACAACAAGCACACCATAAGGTGCGCTTGTATTAGGAGGAGTTAAGAAGCTAAGCTCTCTACATAACGGTACACGGATTTTAATATCGCAATCTTCTTTTCGTCACTTTCATGTTCGTGAACTAAGTTTTCTAAATTCAGCATGTACTCTTCAATTTGGCTTTCAAACACTTCTCGACAGTGTAATGCCCAGCGTCTCTGTTCTTGCTCGTCTAATGTGCCTGGGAAGTTACGCGCACGATAGCGGAACAATAGAGGTTTAATGCGCTTGTCATCAAATTCAATGTCCAATGCGGCAAGATTGTTCGGGTCGGTTTCTCGAATGATATCCATGGCTGCGCGATCGGCCGGAGAGAAGAATCCGTCGTAAAGTTGCGTATCGACGTCATCACTTTTATCGAATTTACGCTCGACTGAAAAGAGGCTAATCAGCTTTTCTCTAATTTCAGGATGTTGGCGCAACAAAGCGAGATTAGCGAGACATTGCTGGCGATCAATGCCAATAGACTCCGCATTTTCAGCCGTTAACGTTTTTGCAGGGGCGAGAATAGGGCATTTGTTTAAATGAACCAACTTAACTGGTACTGGTAGCAAGTCACCAAGATCTTCTCGCTTAGTGTAGAGTCTTTCGTGTAGCTCTTCTGCGGATAGCTCTAGAATAGGTTGAGGGTCTTTCGCTAAATCGATAGTGATAACGGCGTTATTATTGGTTGGATGCCAAGCAACAGGCACAATCCAGCTGGTGTATTGGCATTCGCGCCCTAGCATGCCTGAAACGTGCATCAAAGGCGTCATGTTGACGATGTCGACTAATTCATTGAGCTTACGCTTTTGGCGCATAGAAAAGAAGTAGTCAAACAATTTTGGTTGCGCTGCTTTTACTTTCTTCGCCATTTCGATAGTCGCAACCACGTCTGCCATCGCATCGTGCGCGTTACTATGTTCTATGCCGTTAGCAACAGACAAGTGCTCTAATTTAAAACTAGTGAAGCCATCTTCGTTTTCTGGCCATTCTACGCCTTCTGGGCGAAGGGCGTGGCACGCGCGTAATACATCGAGTAAATCCCAACGCGAGTTACCGTTTTGCCAACTCCATGCGTATGGGTCGATAAAGTTACGATAACAAGTATAACGGGTCACTTCGTCATCAAAGCGAATGCTGTTGTAGCCTAAACTGGTGGTATTTGGTTTCGCGAGTTCAGCGTGAATCTTAGCGATAAACTCAGGCTCAGAAAGGCCTTCTTGAACCGTTTTTTGCGGAGTAATACCAGTAATAAGCGCAGCTTCAGGAGACGGAAGATAATCAGCAGGTGGCTGGCAGTACATGACTAAAGGCTCGCCGATGATATTAAAGTTTTCATCTGTACGAACACCAGCAAACTGGCTTGGGCGATCTTTCGCGGGGTTGGTTCCCCATGTCTCATAATCAAAGAAGAAAAAAGTGGGCTGATTATCTTGGTGCATTCTGCTTACCGTTTACAAAACCGATAACAGTATTAGACCATTCAACGCCTTGACTAGCAACGAAAGATGCAAGTTGAATTTTTGAAAATGAAAAAGCCGATGGCGAACCATCGGCTTGATATTTTACGTTTTATTGCTTGGGAAGTAGTTTGAGCTTTACGCTCGTCTTTCTTCCAATGCTGTTTCGCTTTCTGGTGACTTCAGCACTCGGCTAGCAATCGTACCCGCAGTCATTGATCCTGAAACGTTCAGTGCGGTACGTGCCATGTCAATCAATGGTTCAATAGAGATAAGTAGCGCCGCGATGGTGACAGGTAAGCCCATTGCAGGGAGAACAATCAATGCTGCAAACGTTGCACCTCCGCCGACTCCAGCAATACCAAATGAGCTGATAGTGATAATCGCAATCAATGACAGGATAAAGTGCAGATCCAGTGGGTTGATGCCCATTGTCGGAGCTACCATCACTGCCAGCATTGCAGGATAGATACCTGCACATCCGTTTTGGCCGATAGTGGCACCAAACGATGCTGATAGGTTTGCAATCGCTGGTGGAACGTTAAGCTTGGTGATTTGCGCTTCTACGTTTAGTGGGATCGTTGCTGCTGAGCTACGAGATGTAAACGCGAAGGTCAGTACAGGCCAGATTTTCTTAAAGTATTCCGCAGGGCTAACGCCGACAAACGAGACTAATACGCCGTGAACAACAAACATCAGAGCGATAGCAACATAAGACGCCACAATAAAGCCAAGTAGGTTTAGGATGTCGCCTGCGCTTGATGTCGCTACCACTTTTGCCATCAGTGCTGCGATGCCGTATGGCGTTAACGCCATGATCATCTTCACTAATCGCATAACGATTGATTGAGCTGCTTCTACGAAAGTACGAATCGGAGATTCTAACTCTGCTTTTTCCATCATCACTTTGCGAGCGGCGATACCGGTTAATACACCGAAGATAACGACAGCGATAATTGAGGTCGAGCGAGCACCTGTTAGATCAGCAAATGGGTTGGTTGGAATGAAGCTAACTAGCATTTGAGGAATAGTCAGGTCACTTACTGTACCAGCACGGCTTTCTAAAACGGCGATACGAGCGGTTTCACGAGCACCTTCAGTTAACCCTTCTGCTGACAGGCCAAATGTTGTTGTCACCAAGATACCGATAAGTGCAGCAATTGCAGTCGTTACTAGAAGAACAGAGATGGTCAGGCCAGAAATTTTACCTAATGATCCACCTTTCTCCAATTTAACAACTGCAGAGATCATCGATACCAATACTAGTGGCATGATGACCATTTTCAGTAGACCAACGTAGCCACTGCCTACAATGCCTACCCATTCAAGTGTTTGAGCAATTGCGCTGTTGCCTTCACCGTGAATGAGTTGCAAAGCAAGACCAAAAAGAGAACCAGTAACAAGACCGATTAAAACGAGACGAGAAAGTGTGTGTTTCTTTTGTTGTTGGTTAAAAAGAAAGAACAATATGCCAACAAAGACGGCTAGAGAGGCTATCACTGCAAAATTCATAATCTGACCTTATCAACCTGCCGAAATGGCGGTTGTTTTTTATACGGGGTTTTATACGGATTTGTTTATGGGGCGTAAGATAACGCTCGCGATATAACTTTAAAAATGACAAACGGGTATTAGCTAGATCCAAAATGAATATAAAAACGAGATCTAAGTCGCGTGAGAGTGTGAATTAGCACGTTAAATGTACAAAATGGTTATTCGTAGTGATGCAGTAAGTCACGCATTTCTTGCCTTTGTAAGTAAACCACCGAGTCTTCTTGATAACTGAAAAGTTGATAAATCATCGCTTTGGCGACATCTTCCGCTCGAATAGGTAAAAAGTTGGACAGTTTGCCAAGCATGAATGGGCGAATTACCTTAAACAGAGTTTGCACTAACTTCTCGTCCGTTCTTGGGCTTTGACGTTGACCAACAAGCGGGCCTGGGCGAACAAACACGATTTCCTCAAAACCCATAGCTTCGATTCTTTGTTCCATTTGTCCTTTACAGGCTAAGTAATGGGATGGTGATTTACTATTTGCACCAAGGCTAGAAACAACCGCAAGGCGTTTGACTCCGATCGTTTTCATCTGTTGGGCGACTTTACACACCAGATCAACATCTACTCTACGTAAATTATCCTTACTGCCTGCTTGCTTAAGAGTTGTGCCTAAACAGATAAAGCCGATGGTCGGTGTTGGTTGGTTATCATCCCATTGGTGGATAGAGAGGTCGGCATCAATGAGAGGAACAAGCTTATTGTCCGCATCTAGGACGCCATCGAGTGGGCGGCGAGAAAGATAATATAAGGTACCAACACCTGATTGATTTATGAGGTTTGTAATGACTTTTGAACCGACTAAGCCAGTCGCCCCAGCGATGATGGCGCAGGTGTTGTTATCCATGTCCTTTCTCCTATATGGGAATATAGCCTAAGCTATTGTAGCGGATTTCAAGGAGTTACTTATAATCGAATGCTCGAAAGGTGAGACGCTCTGCGAACTCAGTAGACGTTCCTAACAGAAATCTGATTAGCGCTGCCCCAAGCGGATGCAAGGGTATACAATAGTGGACGCTCAAAACTGGGGCTGAGCAAGATTTCTTAATCAATGGAACACCTCTCACCCAGACAACATCAAAGGAACGTAAAAAATGGATGACTCTTTTGCAGCGGAGATACAAGCGCGCATAGATAACAAAACCAAACCCGTCGGTTCTTTAGGCTTATTGGAAAAGGTGGCACTACAGCTAGCTCTTATTCAAAGTCAGGATAAACCTCAGCCAGTTGATTCCATCGCTATCTGTAAACCGAGCATGCTGGTATTTGCTGGAGATCACGGCGTTGCAGAGGAAGGCGTAAGCATTGCGCCAAGCGAAGTCACTCAGCAAATGGTGGCTAACTTTCTCGCCGGCGGCGCAGCCATCAACTGCTTTTGCGTCATCAATGGCATCCAACTCAAAGTAATAGATTGCGGCATGTTGGCACCTATTGATGTGCTGGTTCCAGAATTTAAGTTTCATCCAAACTTGGTTGAACAACGGTTGGGTAACGGTACGGCTAATTTTTCTAAACAATCAGCGATGTCCCCAGAACAAGTGGCGCTAGGTTTAGAGTATGGTGCGAAGATTGCTGAGCAAACCATTTTGTCTGGCTCAAATCTATTGATGTTCGGTGAGATGGGCATTGGTAACACCAGTTCGTCTTCCGCACTGTTATCGGCGCTGAGTTCACTAGATATTGACTATTGTGTTGGCGTTGGCACCGGAATCAATCAACAGCAGTTGAGCCGCAAATATAAACTGGTTGCACAGGGAGTAAACCGATGTCGAGGTCTTGATACTAAAGCGATTCTCGCACAGGTTGGAGGCTTTGAAATCGTACAAATGGTAGGCGCTTTTTTAGAAGCCAAGCGGCTTAAAACCCCAGTTTTAGTGGATGGATTTATCGTATCGGTTGCTGCGTATATTGCAACGTTGCTAGACGAAGAAGCACGCGAATACATGTTGTTTGCCCACCGCTCCGAAGAAAATGGACATAAGTTTGTATTAGAGTACCTAAAAGCAGAACCTCTACTCGATCTTGGTTTACGATTAGGGGAGGGAACCGGAGCCGCTCTTGCCTTACCCTTGTTAAAAGCTGCTGCCCAGTTTTACAACAAGATGGCGAGCTTTGAGAGTGCAGGAGTTACAGTATAGTGTCAGTCCCTGATAATTCTGAGAACGTCACGCCGTCATCGTTAAGATACCAGTGGGAGTTGTTTCTATTAGCTATCAGTTTTTTTAGTCGCTTACCCGTACCCCAAGCGTTGCCATACAGTGAAGAACGCATGAATCAGGCCGGACGTTATTTCGCGTTAGTTGGTCTCGTACTTGGAGCGCTTTGTGCTCTGGTATTTTCGCTCACCTCAATTCTTTTCCCAGAATCGGTTGCCATAGTATTAACAATGGTGTTTAGCTTATTGTTAACAGGGGCATTTCACGAAGACGGCTTGACTGATATGGCGGATGGCATTGGCGGTGGCATGACTGTCGAGCGACGCCTCTCTATTATGAAGGACAGCCGCATTGGCACTTATGGTGCAGCCACTCTCATTATGGCGTTATTGGCTAAGTATGTTTTTTGGAGTGAACTGGCTAACTTGCCGCAGTTTTGGTTGGTCATTGTCGTCGCTTATATCGCAAGCCGAGCACTAGCCGCGACGCTTATTTATGACATGCCTTATGTCAGTGACAGTGATACGTCGAAAAGTAAACCGCTGGCAAATAGCCAGTCTTCTTTAGAAGTCTCCATTTTGTTGTTTACTGGTGGCATAACATTGCTTGTGCTTGGTATCACGCAGGCGATCTTTATATCGCTTGTTCTCGTGGTATTTCGTTTGATGTTCAAACGTTGGTTAACCAAGCGAATTGGCGGCTTTACGGGGGATTGTCTTGGCGCAGCGCAGCAGCTATCGGAACTGCTTATTTATCTCACTATGATTGGGTTTTATCACATCTTATGAAGCAATTGATACTCGGTGGCGCGCGCTCTGGGAAGTCGCATTTGGCGGAAAAAACAGCCAAGCAATTATCGACCACTTCTCAACACTCATTACATTATGTTGCAACCGCGCTGCCATTTGACCAAGAAATGCGAGAGCGAATAGCGCATCATCAAAAGCAACGAGGGGGCGAGTGGCAAGAGCATGAATGCCCCCTTCATTTATCTGAGTTACTGACAAGTTTCGCGACCACCGATGTTGTATTGGTCGATTGTTTAACCTTGTGGCTCAACAATTGGATATTTGAGTTAGGTGATGAATGTTCCAATGAGAGGCTAGAAGCAGAAATTGAAAAGTTTATACAGGTGGTACGTGGTTCAGATGCGACGTTAATATTCGTCTCTAACGAGGTTGGAATGGGCATTGTGCCTTTGGGGGCGGTTAGTCGTTACTTTGTGGATAATGCAGGACGGATGAATCAAAAACTAGCCAGTGTTTGCCATCGTGTTACCTTTGTTGCTGCTGGTTTGCCGTTGGTTCTTAAAGAGTAGGATGGAACAAAATGAAAACACTCAATATCTATCTTGTGCGTCATGGAAAAGTAGACGCTCCACCAGGACTCCATGGCCAAACGGATGTAAAAGTTAGGCCTGCTGACCAAGAGAGCATTGCTCGGGCTTGGATCGAGAGTGGACGAAGTGTGGGTGGAGTGATTTGTTCTCCGCTTTCACGTTGTCAAGAACTAGCAAACATCATTGCTGAACAGCAATTATTACCAGTAATGACGGATGAATCTTTACAAGAGATGGCATTTGGTGATTTTGATGGTATGCCTTTTGATATGCTCACTGAGCAGTGGAAAAAGCTAGATGCTTTTTGGCAATCGCCAGCACAACATACGTTGCCGAACGCTGAGAGCTTAAGCACATTTTCTGAGCGCATATGTCGCGTTTGGTCTCAAATCATCAACGATATCAATGACAATCTACTTATCGTCACGCATGGTGGCGTCATTCGTATGATTCTTGCTCATGTATTGGAGTTAGATTGGCGTAACCCAAAGTGGTATTCGACGTTGTCGATAGGAAACGCTTCTGTCACGCATATAACAATTACCATAGATGAGCAAATTTACGCCTCGGTGCGTTTGATTGGCGTACCTCTTTTAACTCGTTAATTTATAAATATTAAAATGCCCAAAGCGATACTGCTTATGGGCATAGTCACGGAAGATGTCAGTGGAAGCCCATCTGCTAGGTGCAGGAAGCGAAAATTGACTCAGTTACATAAAAAGGAAATATAGAAATGACAACGCCGAGTTGGGATTTGTCCATCGTTTATAACGATCTCTCTGACCCACGAATTCAAGACGATATTGCTCTTGTGGAACAATGTATTGATCTTTTGAATAAACAATCAGCAGATTGCGGCAACGTAGAGATCATGCAAAATGCGATTTTGACCAATGAAGCCGCGAGTCGTTTAGCGGGCACAGTTGCAAATTTTGCGAGTTGTTATGCTTCTGTTGATGCAACAAACGCCGAAGCGAAATCGTTACTTGGTAAAATGACCCGCATCTTTTCGGAGCTTTCCCAAGCGTTCAGTCCCTTTGATTTGACGCTAACGCATGCCGACGAAGAGTTTATCTTGCGCGTGTTAGATCATGAGAATCCTGATATCAGTGGGCAAGCTTTTTCTATCTTGAATTCCAGAAAGTTGGCGGATACTCGTCTTAGCAACGCAGAAGAACAGTTACTGGCTGCGATGAGTGTGGATGGTAAATCGGCTTGGGGTAACCTATACGATAACCTGACTGGCTCATTGAAAGTGAAGCTTGAATACACAGATGGTAAGAGTGAAGAGCTTGGGTTTTCTCAAGCGGCGAGCATTCTTTATGGTTCTGAATTCGAGCGTCAAGAAGCCGCGTGGCGAGGCGTACAAGATGCAATGCAAACGCACCAAGAATCATTCGCTGCGATTTTAAATGCGTTAGCAGGATGGCGTTTAACTGAAAACAAAAAGCGTTCGGCGAAGCGTGAAGTTCACTTCCTAGAGCCGAGTTTGCATGGTAGCCGAATCCAAGCTGAAACTTTAAATGCGATGATGACCGTAGCCAAAGACAGTCGAGCTATTGGTCAGAAAGCGGGTTTATTGATGGCGCAAGTACATGGTCTGGATGAGATGAAACCTTGGAATCATCTGGCGGCTATGCCTGCTTTGAGCGGTGAAGCGAAGGTCTACGACTTTGATGAAGCGATTGATGTTATTTGTGAAGCATTTGAAACAGTAAACCCTGAGATGTCGGAGTTTGTCCGTTTGATGGTACAAAACGGATGGATTGATGCCGCGCCAAATGCCAGCAAGCGCCTTGGTGCATACTGCACCAAACTGCCAGCAACGCGAACACCACTTGTGTTTATGACTTGGAGTGGCAGTCGTTCAGACCTTATGACTCTGGCACATGAACTTGGCCATGCGTTCCATAACTGGGTTATTCGTGATTTGCCACTTTGCCAAACTTACTATCCAATGACGTTAGCAGAAACCGCCTCTATCTTTGCAGAAAACATCGTTCGTGATCATTTGATTTCGAAAGCGGAGAGCGTTGATGAAAAGCTAGAGATGTTGTGGGAAGAGTTGTCATCTGCGCTAGCTTTAATGATCAACATTCCGGTTCGCTACGAGTTTGAGAAATCGTTCTATGAACGCCGCCAGGATGGAGAGTTAACCGCAGATGAATTCTGTGAGTTGATGTCTGAAACTTGGAAAGAATGGTATGGCGACGTAATGAGCGAGCCGGATCCGTACTTCTGGGCAAGCAAGTTACATTTTTCTATCGATAGTGTGAGCTTTTATAACTACCCATACCTATTTGGTTTCTTATTCAGCAAGGGTATTTATGCACAGCGAGAAACCAAAGGCGGAGCGTTTTACACCGATTACATCAATTTGCTGCGCGACACCGGCTGCATGATGGCCGAAGATGTTGTCGAAAAGCATCTATCGATGGATTTAACTCAACCAACGTTTTGGCAGCAGAGCGTTGAGCTAGTGCGTGAAAAAGTCGATGAGTTTGAGCGTTTGCTCGCACAGCGCGGCTAAGTTTTTCGCATTGTTGATGCATAATCTGCTTTATAGCTACAAAAATTTGATCAAATCATAATGATCTTAATCAGGGCTGTGGTAAAGTTCACAGCCCTAACACTTTGTAATTGTTTAAAAATTAAACGCCTCAATGCTTGATTTGAGTGCCTGGCGCGAAAAGGTATCGGATTTTCGAGGGAAATAGTGATTTCTACTCATAAGTGAGATCGCAGCAACAAAAATCCTTTGTACAATTTATTAACATACCCGCCGTGCTATTAAGGAGTAACGCATGACGAAGTCTCTCTTTCGCCAATCGTTTTTAACTGACACGTTAGATGTTCATATCGATGTTGCACCAGCGGAGCAGGTGCTTTCTAACGGTGTAAAACTTAAACTCTATCAGCGTGGTGTATTAGAAGTAATCCCTGCGAATTATACTCAGGATACGAAGAACATCATCATCTCTTGTGGGGTTCACGGAGATGAAACCGCACCGATGGAGCTGGTGGATTCCATTATTCAAGACATAGAATCTGGGTTCCAGACGGTCGATACCCGTTGTCTGTTCATTATCGCTCACCCAGAATCCACTCTGGCGCACACGCGATTCCTTGAAGAAAACCTCAACCGTCTGTTTGACGAAAAAGAACACAAGCAGACAAAAGAGCTTGTCATCGCCGATACGCTTAAGCTGCTTGTTCGAGATTTTTATCAGGATACCGACCCGACAACACGCTGGCACCTTGATTTACACTGCGCGATTAGAGGCTCGAAGCACTATACGTTTGCAGTAAGTCCTAAGACTCGTCATCCTGTGCGCAGCAAGGCATTGATCGATTTCTTGGACAGTGCGCACATTGAAGCTGTGCTCCTGTCAAACTCACCATCGAGCACGTTTAGCTGGTACAATGCCGAGAACTTTGGTGCGCAGGCTCTGACGATGGAGCTTGGACGTGTGGCTCGTATTGGTGAAAATGACCTCGACAAATTGACTGCGTTTGATTTGTCTTTACGTAATTTGATTGCGGAAACGAAGCCAGAACACCTACCAAAACCATGCATTAAATATCGAGTAAGTCGCACAATCGTTCGCTTGAACGAAGACTTTGACTTTATGTTCGACGACAATGTTGAAAACTTCACCTCATTTGTTCACGGCGAAGTGTTTGGTCATGATGGCGACAAACCATTAATGGCGAAGAACGAAAACGAAGCGATTGTCTTCCCGAACCGCCATGTCGCAATAGGTCAACGTGCAGCTCTGATGGTTTGTGAAGTGAAAACCCGTTTTGAAGAGGGCGAGTTGGTTTACGATTAATCCAACATTGCTTTGAGAAGTTAATTGCAATTTACCGAGGCTTAACTGTAAGGTTAAGCCTCGTTTGTTTTTATCGGCCGCTATGGATTTTCAACAACTTATCCTGAACAAGGAACGACGCTGGCAACGTAACCTGATGGTTATGTCGATCGTGCTCGCTGTACTCTCTGCCATCCACTTGATGGTCGGAGAAATTTTCCTTTCTCCTTTTCAATCTTTATCTGCATTTGAACATAAGCTACTGGTGGACTTGCGTTTACCGAGGTTGGTGTCTGCGGCAATTATTGGTGCTGCGTTAGCGGTATCTGGCGCGACGTTACAAGTGTTGCTTGGGAACGTGTTGGCTGAACCAGGCGTACTCGGTATATCTGGTGGTGCAAGCTTAGCAATGGTCTTAATCATGTTCGCGTCACCTGTTCTTCCTACCCCGATTGTTTTTATGTTGGCAGCGATTGCAGGCTCGATGTTATTCACGTTTGTTTTGGTGGCGATAGCAAGGGCAATGCACCTGACGACGGCTCGATTGCTTTTGGTTGGGGTCGCATTGGGTATTTTATCGAGCGCGATTGTGACGTGGGCATTTTACTTTAGTGATGATCTCAGCTTACGCCAACTGATGTATTGGTTAATGGGCAGCATCGGCGGTGCAAGTTGGTATCAACATACCGTTACCTTGGTGATGCTGCCGGTGCTTATCTGGTTGTGTTGTAAAGGCAAGTCGCTTGATAAATTGATGCTTGGTGAGATTCATGCGACCCAATTGGGTGTCGATGTGCATCAAATGCGTTGGAAGTTGATCCTTGCCATTTCTATTTTGGTAGGTGGTTCAGTCGCTTTGGGAGGCATCATCAGTTTTGTTGGTTTGGTGGTACCGCACTTGTTGCGTTTGGCTTTTGGTACGGAAAACCGTTATTTATTGCCACTTTCTGCAATATCTGGTGCTGCGTTGCTTGTATTTGCTGACATCGGAGCAAGACTGTTATTGGACTCCGCAGAGTTACCTTTAGGTGTCATGACAACATCGATTGGCGCACCTATTTTCATCTGGATGCTGGTGAAGAGTCATGATGCACGTTAAACATATGTCGGTTGGTAGTCGATTATTGCCTCTTTCTTTTGAATGCAAAGCTGGCGAAATCGTACATGTGGTTGGGCCTAATGGTTCCGGTAAGAGTACGTTATTGGCTGCGATTTCTGGTACGTTAAGCCACCGAGAGGGTATGAGTGGTGAAGTGTACGTTGGCAACAAAAACTTGCTTACTTTACCGTTGTCAGAGCAAGCTCATGTTCGAGGTTATTTGTGTCAGCAATCACGTCCAGCGTTTAATGTTGATGTGTTTCAGTATCTCGCTTTATCTCTGCCAAGTGGTGCTGAGATTGCGGATATCAAAGTGCGTGATGCCGTCAATATGGTGGTGGAGCTGGTACAGCTGCAAGATAAGCTTCATCGCAGTATTCAAACATTATCCGGCGGTGAGTGGCAACGTGTCCGATTAGCAGGTGTATGTTTGCAGGTGTGGCGTACCATTAATCCTTTTTCGCAGTTTTTAATTTTGGATGAGCCAGCAGCACCGTTAGATATTGCGCAAGAGGGTCTGCTCTATCAATTGATTAACGCTATGGCGGCGCAGGGAATTGGAGTATTGGTTGCTAATCACGATCTCAACCGCACATTAAAGCACGCAGATAAAGTATTGCTGCTTAACAACGGTGTGCTGCACTCATCAGGAAATGCCGATACTGTGCTAACGGAAGAAGCCCTCGGGGAAGTATTCAATACTCAAGTCAAAAAGGTCATCGTAGATGAGCAACCTTATTTAATCTTTGATTAGTATTTAAGAGACAATAAAAAACGACCTACTTGAGGTCGTTTTTTTTAATCGAGATAGCCAAACTCAACGCTTACTGAGTTAGCGGTTTTAGATCTGCTGGGCGGTAGTAAACTGATTTGAGTACTTTGCCTTTACGAATGGTTTTACCTTCCGATACGAAATCTTCGGCGCATTTCGCGATGATGTATTCACCTTTCTGTACCGCCATCAACTTGATGCCTTGCTCCGCGTAGAATGCCTCTGTTTCTGAGTACTCTTGCTCGTTACGGCATACTTTGCTCATGTTGCTTGAGTGCACTTCATCCCAGCAAGGAATAAATTCGATACCACGGTTTACCGCAACGTTTAATAGAAGATCAATTAAGTAGCTGATCGCCAGGTTGTCTTCTACTTTGCTGTGGCCAAGATGAACGAGACGGCCCATTAATACATACACGCTGTCTACGATGGCATCTGCTTGCTCAGTTTTACAATCTGCTTCTGCTAGCTCTGTTAGCTCTTCGATCGCCAAAGAGGTGTGTAGTGTGTCTGCTTGCGCATCAAGGCTTGCAGCGTCTGCGACTGGTAAGTCGAACGTACTACGGAACTCGGTGATATCACGGTATAAGTGATCAAAAATCTCTTGGGTTAGCTTTGACAGTTGCATTCTAATTTCCATTGAATCGATTGAAGCGGCAATGATATCAAACCGCACTTTGAACCCCAAGGGCATTGCATCTAACTGGTGATAAATCTGCCTTTGGGGAATGGTGGTGCTTAACGAAATAGGTAAGGGAACAGCTTTTTACGTTCTTCCTCTGAAAGGGCGGAAACACGAGCGATGTTTGAATCGGGAATGGATTCAGGGTCAGGATAGTGTTTTAGTACCTTTTCCATACTCTCTTCGCGAATCAAATGGAAGATCGGGTAAGGAGAACGATTGGTTAGGTTTTCGTCGTCTTCAGGCCTTGCGCCGCCAAAACAGTAATCAGGATGGAAAGTCGCTACTTGGAAAATACCTTCCCAGTTCTGCTGCTTAATTAATCCTTCAACCCAATCTATGCAAAAGTTGTAGTCCCAGAAATCTTGTAGCATGTTGGGAACCACAACCAACGTTGTCTCAAGCTGTTCGGGTTCTGTGTTACTCAGCTCAATCAGCTGCAATAAAATATCTTCAAGAAGCGCTTCTTCTTGAGTCGCTTCACTAACAAAAATTTTGATTTGTTTATTACGTTGCGGTTTGGCAGCAAACGGACAAAGGTTGAGCCCGATTACCACATCGTTGAGCCATTGATCGACCTGTTGAGTGATCGCTTCGATATCTGTGTTTTGTGTTGAATGCGTTGACATACGACTTTCTGGTTTTTATTAAAGTAGCGCAAGCATAGCAGAGTTGGTTATCCAAGTAATCAGAGAGGTATTACGCAAATGAGCGTACCTTAGCTACTCTTTAAACTCGCTGCGTCAGGTGTTTGGTCTGTATGCTTTCTTTCGGCGATATGTTTCAAATACGCAATCGCAGCAAACATTGCTAGGTAGACTGCGCTTCCCCCCATGAGAACACTCGACCAACCACCATGTTGCCAACAATAAAGAAGTAAGAATCCTCCCAAACTACCGCCTACGTAGTAGTGCACTAAGTAGAGCGCTGTCGCGGTGGCTTTGGCGCGAGTGGCATTCTGACCGACCCAACCGTAGGCGAGGGTATGAGTAAAGAAGGCACCAAAACTTATCAGCAACAACCCAAATAGCATTGCAGTCAAGCTTTCAACCGCCGCAATCCACATCCCCGTCATGCTCACTATCGCGCCCAAGAACATACCGAGGATTGAGGAATAACGTTTACTCCAGTGGCCTGCACAACGAGAGGAGAAAGTCCCTCCCAAGTAACAAATAAAGATCAGTGAGGCCAACCCGACGGGCACATTGTGAGGTTCACTCACCAGACGGAAACCCATTACGGAATAAAGGTTGACGAACAAAGCAAAGTTGAGTCCTCCTATCAGCATCGCGAACCACACGCGTTGGTTTTTAAAATGACCAATAAGCGCACGATTTTGATGGCGCAAACTGCTTGATGACGGGGTGAAGTTGCGCTGTGTTGGCAATAAATAGTGAACACCAATGACACCAAGAAGAGTGAACACCATCATAACTTCAATGGCAACATCAACACTGAAATTGTCCGCCAATAAGCCGCCGCTAATACGCCCTGCAATACCGCCTAATGAGTTAGCCGCAATGTACGTTCCAATTGCCATCGAGAAAGCGTGCTTGTCGAGCTCTTCTGCCATGTAAGCTACGGCGACCGCAGCAAAAGCTGCGAGCGCGACACCGATCAGTGCTCGACATACCACCAAAAACAGAAATGAGTCACCAAACAGCATCAAAGCGGAAAGGGTAGGAATCGAAAACAGACCAACCATCATGACTGGCTTTCTTCCCACTGATTCTGACAACACAGCCATTGGAACGAGGCTAAAAGAGAGAGCGAGTGTTGAGGCCGCAAATAACCAGTTCACTTGCGTTTCTGAGATCGTGAAAATTTGAGCAAAAGTGGGCAGCATTGGCTGTAGTAGGTATAAATTTGAAAAAACCAAGAAGGAACCAAGCGCTAGCGAGAGCGTAATGCGTTTGTATTCCGGTGTGCCAAAACTGACCATGAATCCTGCCTAATGTGAGCAAATGGAGAGACTGTGATCAATCTATCAGTTCGTTATAAATTAAAAAAATATATTAAAAATATGGACACCATATATTTTTGATCTAATGGAATCGAAACAACTTAAACATTTTCTGGCGGTCGCTGAACATGGAAATATTACCCATGCGGCGAAAGCCCTGCATATTGCCCAGCCCGCATTAAGCATTTCTATCAAAAAGTTTGAGCAGTCTTTGGGCGTTACCCTATTTCGCCGTGATGATAAAAAAATCAGCTTAACGAAAGAGGGCGAAACGCTACTTGTACATGCCAAGCGGGTGATTCAACAGTTGCACGACGCGCAGCTCGCGATTAATGAGTTGAAAGGCTTAGCGAAAGGAGAAGTACGACTCGGAACGCCATCAATGATGGGCAGTTATTTCTTTCCACGAATTGTGATGGCGTTTAAAAGCCAGTTCCCGGAGTTAAAATTAACCTTGGTCGAAGCTGGGACTCAATCGATTCGTCGTATGCTGCTCAATGGTCAACTCGATATCGGTGTGATCAGTTGTGATAACGTGCCTGATGACCTAGAAACTGACCATTTGTTTACTAGCCAAATGGTCGCAGTTGTTTCACCTGAGCATGAGTTAGCCCAGAGAGAATCTCTTACTTTTGATGAGTTCTTTGAACACGATTTGGTTATGTTTCAGCATGGCTATTTTCACCGTGAATTTTTGGATCAGGTGAGTGAGGAGCATGGGTTTACCATGAAGTCATCATTCGAAACCAACTTACTGCCTTTGATTTTGAGTATTGTGAAACAAGAGTTTGCGATTACCGCGTTACTGGAATTGGTGACCCAACATGAGTCAGGCGTTGTTGGCGTGCCGTTTGAACCACCAGTGACGCTGGATCTGGCACTTGCTTGGCGCAAGCAGGGGTATTTATCAATAGCAGATCGAACGTTTATCGACTTTATCAAGCGCTACGTTTAAACGCAGCGCAGATTCATTGTTCGAGCACTAGTCGCCTTTGTACATCTTCTCGAAGTTCTTTGGGTTCCAGCCAATCATTACCCGATCACCAATTTTTAAAACTGGCACTGAACGAGCACCAAGCGCATCAAGTTCTTTGCGACCGCGTTGCATCTTAGCATTGCACAAACGATAGTTAATATTTTTCGAATCCAGATAACGTTGAGCATCTTTGCAGTGAGGGCATTTGTCTTTGACGCAAAGAACGACACGTTTCATTGAATTTCTCTCCATTATCATTGGGAGGCGAAGTTTAACGGCCTTTCACCATAAATGAAAGGCGAAAGCTAAGGTGAAACTGTCCTTTATCTCAGGTATATTGAGCGCCTTTATTTTGTCATAACAGACGTTAATTCTATGCATCCGTCACTTCGATACATTCAAGGCTACCCACAAAACATCGTAGAGCAGGTGAGCTCATTGATAGCGAGTGGCAAGTTTGTTCCTTGGTTCGAAAAGCGTTATCCCGATAGGCACCAAATCAAAAGCGAAAAGGCGCTCTATGAGTACGCCATGGCAATCAAAAACCGCTACATGAAGAAAGCCGCGCCAATCAGTAAAGTTGTCTACGATAAGAAAATTCACGCGGTAAACAACGCGCTTGGTTTGCACAGTGTTATCAGTAGAAACCATGGCGGCAAGCTGAAGTCGAAAAACGAGATTCGCATTGCCAATGTATTTAAAGATGCGCCCGAGCCACTATTAAGAATGCTGGTGGTACATGAGTTGGCACATACTCGTGAGAAAAACCACGACAAGGCGTTCTATCAGTTATGTTGCTACATGGAGCCTGAGTATCACCAACTCGAATTTGATGCTCGTTTGTTTATGATTTACCTCGATTTAAAAGCGAATTTGAATGAAGAACAATAATCACAACGCGAAGCAAGCAAAGCCAAAGGCTTCAATGGCGGGTCAGAAGAAAGACGCGAATAAAGCCAAGCCGAAGCGTGTTAAAGACAAAGTTGCGCGCAAATCCCCTCAGCCTGCAGGAAAGAGCGAAGTCGAGTTCATAAAAATAGCGAAGAATGGTTTGCATGAGCGTAATGTTCATCGAGGTCGTTACGATTTTAAAAAACTCGTGGAAAGTGAACCACAGTTAAAGCCATTCGTTATCAAAAATCCGAAAGGGGAAGATTCCATAAACTTCTCTGATCCTAACGCGGTTAAAATGCTCAATAAAGCATTGCTTGCTGCGTATTATGGTGTCGAGTTCTGGGACATTCCCGACACCTACCTTTGTCCACCGATTCCGGGCCGCGCTGATTACATTCACCGAGTGGCAGAACTACTTGATAGTGAAGTAAAAGGTCAGTACGCGCACCAAAAAGTGAAAGCGTTGGACATTGGCGTGGGAGCAAACTGTATTTATCCGATTGTTGGTGTAACAAAATACGGTTGGCACTATACGGGCAGCGATGTCGATCCAAAATCCATCCAATCGGCTCAAACGATCGTAGAGCACAATCGTGTTTTGACGGGAAAAATTGCACTGGTACAGCAACACAATGATGCCAATATTTATCGAGGTATCATTCAACCGAATGATCGTTATGATGTGACGACATGTAATCCGCCATTCCACCGTTCGGCGGAAGATGCCGCTATGGGCAGCCAGCGTAAAATCGATAATCTAAAAGCAAACCAGCGTAAGAAAGGGCTAAAACCTCAAACCGCACAAGTAAAGACAAGTAAGCCTGAGTTGAATTTTGGCGGTCAAAACGCTGAATTGTGGTGTGAAGGTGGAGAAGCGGCGTTTATCCGAAAAATGGCGAATGAAAGCCAAGCTTTTGCCGCGCAGGTCTTGTGGTTTACAACACTTATATCCAAAAAAGACAACGTTCGTCCGATGCGCAAGCAGCTTGAAAAATTGGGTGTGAAAGCCATTCGTGTGGTTGAAATGAGTCAAGGGCAGAAAGTGAGCCGCTTTGTAGCTTGGTCATACATGGATAAGCAACAGCGTAAAGCATGGATTGAATTAAAGTAACGTTGACTGTTTCACATTGAGCAATAAAG
The DNA here is from genome assembly GCF_002105475.1 of Vibrio sp. ArtGut-C1. Lineage (NCBI taxonomy): Bacteria > Pseudomonadati > Pseudomonadota > Gammaproteobacteria > Vibrionales > Vibrionaceae > Vibrio > Vibrio sp. ArtGut-C1. Next base: position 182,384 of record NZ_NCTH01000006.1, read on the forward strand.
TAGAAAGCCCGCTGATATCAGCGGGCTTCTATTTTGGGAGATCTAAAACTTAATGATGGGCTCACAATCTAGTGAACTGAGAGAGACAAAAGTATCTGTTTTGGCATAGTACAAGCCACAGGTTTCACCTCTGATCTGCAACGTATATTGGTCTGGAAGATCCGTATAGCTGCCATCCAACAGTTGATTGTTGTTCCCTTTTACTCGTCCTTTTTCAATCAACAAATGCGGTGAGGATTCAAATACGTTATTTGCGATTCTAGGTGCTGGTGTCCCTTGGATTTCTGCGATCGCGTTTTGAATCTCTATGACTGTTTCCGGAGAGTTCTCTTTACTCAATGCTTCAACGGGTTCTTGTGACATAGCTTGGCATCCTATCAAAGAAATCGAAGTGCCTAAGAAAAGCGCAACCCGAATCAGCATTCGTAAAAAGTTAGTTGATCTCAACATGAATTGCCTCTGTTCGTAGCGGAGAGCGAAGATCGCTTAACTCCGGAGATGAAATGTTACGCGGCATGGCGTTGAAACTTGAAGAGGAGACTGGCGGACAGGTTCCCGTTTCCATGTAGTTTAGTGCCGCAGAAAGCATACCTTCAGACGGATCGCCTAATGGTTTTGTTAGGTCATCATTGACCCAGCAACCTTCCACTCTATTGTTTAAGCCTAGCTCGGTATTGATTTGGCTCTTTGGAGTAGGAATAAAACCATCAGAGAAGTCGCCAAATTTTTTCTCGTTCGCTGACTTGAACTGAATAGTGTAGTACATAGTGCCGCAGTTTTGTTCTGCTGAGAACCCATACGGTTTACCTGTGGTTGTTGAGCCTATTTGGATAACCTCAACATCAATGCCGCGCAAAGCGTTGATCAACAGTTCACTTGAGGAAGCCGTGCCTCCTGAAGTCAGCACATATACGCGCTTTTTGTTCAGTGTCGGCAGCACTTGGTCCGAATACTTTTGTGCTGCCCAGTCTATTGCTAGATTCGTAAAGCGATAGATGTTATCCCCATCTTTAATGGTACGCATCACTTTGTCGTTGTGAATCAACTCACTGAAGACTCGGTTCTGACCAGCACCGCTTAGCATGTAGCCTACTTGCGAGGACTGAAGGACTAAGCCACCGCCGTTGTAACGCAAATCAACGACGATCTCGTCAACATTCTCTGCCGAGAGCGTACTGAACGCCTCAATAAGCGGGGCTTGAGCGCTTGGTTCAAATGAGTTGTATTGTAGATAGCCAATTTGCATACCATTGTGTGCGATCACTTTGGCATTTTTAACTGGAGAAGTCATGACATCAGAGGCGGTAAGCGTCACGGTTTTCTCTAGGCCGTCAACACTCTCAAATGTGAAGGTGTAATCGTGATTGATGTCAGGGTTAAATAGAGTTTTATTAATAAAATCAATGTCGGACTGACTACCGGTGTTAACAACATCAATATTATTGATTTTTAGAAGCTTATCACCGCGAGCAATGCCGTTTCTATCAGCTGGAGAAGCTTCTTCAGTATAGGAGATACGAACGTCTCTAGGTTGTACGCCACGTAGGAATGCCCAGTTAAAACCAAACCCAGCGACTAAACCAGATTGCGATGATTTCATCTCATCTTCATAAGGGACGGTAAAGTGGAAGCGATCTTTCGGTTTACCAGTCGTGGTAGTAGCAGAGGTGACCAGTGTGTTGAAGTAATCCGTCACGGTTTTGTAGTTTGCTGGATTATTATCAGGAACTTCGTCATACCAAAGGTAAGTTTCGTTAGTAAAAGCTCTTAAAAAGAGTTTTTCGTGTAAAGCAGAACCTAATTTATCTGGATAGGCGGCATAATTGTTATATGGGTCTCGACCCACTCGTGGGGTTTCACATTGGTTGACAAACGAGCTTGATGGTTGGCTAAAATCACCGGCTTTCCATGTTGGTCCGGTTGCGCTGCTAGTTGACGGAGTAGATGAACCATCACCGCCGCCACCGCCACAACCTTGTAATAATGCGAGAGTGACTGCCGTTGCTAAAGAATACTTAAATTTCACTTTTCTATGTCCTTATAAATAATAGAATTATAATTATCTGTTTTGCTTTTTTATTAGCTAGATGAATGTATTAATTTAATTTGTTCGTCTGCAAATTTATAGTTAAATAGTGTGAGGTAAATAACGTAAAAATGTTTATCTTTTATTCTTATAAATCCATTAGTTATTCCTTAAGTTCCTTAGTAGTTTCAACGTAATAATAAGGAAAAAACAAAGATGAAATGGAGGGTTCTCTTAGTCGACTAATTGTTGTTTGCTAAATAGAAAGTAAGTTTCGGGACGGGAAACTCTACTTATTAGAGATTTGGCAGGAATAAATGATGCGTTCTAGGTTTGGGGTAAATTTTTAATCTGATGTTTTAATTTATTTTAGTCAATTGGGCGACGTGCTTTAACAGGCTTCCATCAATATCCGGCAAGTCATCTGCGAAAAATATCTGAGCGCCAGGCGTGCAGCGCATTAATATATTTGTTAGTTCACCTTCGTTGTTGGAAGTGTTAACTGCGTTAAGTTTCGCTAATTTATTACAAAGCTCGTCCTCTATTTGCACTTTTTGCTCTTCGGTGAGCCTAATGCGACCTATACATACACCTGGGTTGATGTTATGAGAAAGCGACTCTTGTTGAAATCGCTCTTTGAATAAGGTGTCCAATGCGGTACCTTCTTCCATAATAAATCGACGACCAGAACGGTAAAATAAGCCGTCTCCGAAGTTCTCCACATACCCTAGAATTTCCGCGATACGCAAATAGAATCGCAAGCTTGTATCAGAAAGTCCGTAAGTATGGGCTATCTCTTGCGGTTTAATATCACGAGAAGTCAGCATATAAATAAAATCAAGTAAATAAGGATGCTCAACGAAAAGGGCGCTCTCTTCATCTGTTAGCATTTGCTCGTTTTGGTGCTGAAGCTCGTTGGCTAAGGTTGCGAGTTCGATGAGATCGGTATTCAGGTAGTTCAGATAAATAAGTACTTTATCCAAACCTAAAGCCGGATTATGTAGGTGGCGTTTAATACTAGATAGAGGGATGCCACTTTTCTCTGACAAGGAATTGTAGCAAAGCCCTTCTTCTTTAATCTTTTGTCGTAGCGCTGCGAGTAAAAACTTTGGTCCAACATTCATCCTTGAATATCACCTTATTCGTTATTCCGTTTACTGGCTGATATTTTGCCTTTCAAGCAGCAGGTTTCGAATCGCTGTGCCTGCTTCTAGAATGTGTTTTTTCAGCAGATACTTGGCGCCTTCTATATCGCGATTTTTGCACATGTCAAACAAGCTTAAGTGCTCTTCTTCTGCCTTTTTAATGCCTGTTGTGAACAATAGCTGCATACGTATGTATCGGTCACACTTTGTGTTCAAGTTGTAAATGACGTCCATAGTTTCAGGCATGTTGGCTGGCGCATATAGGGCTTTGTGGAACTCGTAGTTGTAGTTGCTCCATTCTTCTACTTCGTCGCCACTGTTCACTACTGACTCGAAACGTTCGCGAACTTCTCGCGCGCGTTCAAGGTCAGCGTCTGTCATATTTTGAATCGCACGCTCTAAAATGTGGCATTCCACGACAGCGCGCAGTTCAAATAGCTCATTGATTTTCTCTGGAGATAGCTCAGTGACCGTCGCACCTTTGTGAGGTTCAAAGCTAACGAGTCCTTGTGCTTCCAATTGAACTAACGCTTCACGCACAGGAATTCGGCTAACATTAAACTCTTTTGCTAACGCATCTTGACGTAAAGGTTGACCAGTTTTTAACTCGCCCTTCAAGATCTGAGTTCGAATTGCTTCCTCAACGAGCTGAGTGCGCGTTTTAAAAACAGGTTTCTGTGACATTGAAGTCTCCCGTTAAATTAATATTGTATCCAATCCATTTTACTTTAGTAGTTTATTGTTTTTCTGGCACAAACCAACTAGGAAAGAAGGTTTTGAGAAGTAGAGTGAAATAAAAGGCATCAGTTGATGCCTTTTTGAGCCATTTGGTGAGCTTATTGGGACACTCTGCCGTCTATAGCGCGTTGAATACCCAGTGGGTTTGACGCTTTTAATGAATCCGGCAATAAAGATTCTGGTAAAGCTTGATAAGCGACGGGACGCAACCAACGATGAATAGCCTCCGCTCCGACAGATGTTGAGGCAGAATTGGTTGAAGCAGGATATGGTCCACCATGAACCATAGCGTAACCAACCTCGACGCCAGTTGGCCAACCGTTGAATACAATGCGTCCCGCGATTTCTTCCAAACTTGGAAGCAGTTGCTTCGCTTGTTCTTCGTCTTCAGCGGTAGTGTGAAGGGTTGCGGTGAGCGAGCCAGTCAGTGAATCACTCAGTTTCAACATGTCTTCGAAATCTTCACAGGTTACGATTAACGATTGAGGGCCGAATATTTCTTCCTCCCATTGCGGGTTTTTACGCCAGTTTTTACTGTCCGTCACGAACAGTGCTGGTGAGACATTGGTCGCTTCTGCTTGTTCAGAACGAGTGACGTTAATGCCTGTTTCGGAAGTTCGCTTATCCACTTCGGATTCATATGTTTCTCGGATTCCTTGCGTTAGCAAAGTGGCCGTTGATTGTTGTCGAATTAACCCTTGAGCGGTTTCGATAAAGGCTTGCGTTTCTGGGCTATTCAAGACAAATACAACGCCTGGTTTTGTACAAAATTGTCCACAGCCCAAAGTCATAGAAGCCACAAATTCTTCAGCCAATGATGCGTTTGCCCGTATGGCTGAAGGGAGAATAAATGTTGGGTTAATCGCCCCTAGTTCGCCATAGAAGGGGATTGGCTCTGGTCTTTGCTGAGCTAGATTAAACAGCGCACGGCCACCACCGACTGAGCCTGTAAACCCGACCCCTTTAATTTTTGGATGGGTAACGAGTGCTTGGCCAAGTGCGCGTTTGTTGCCTTGCAATAGCGTGAAGATGGCTTGCGGTAAGCACTCTTTCTCAAGTGCAGCCTCAATACACTCAGCAACAAGTTGACTGGTGCCAGGGTGGGCGGTATGGCCTTTTACAATCACAGGGCAGCCAGCAGCCAGTGCCGAAGCCGTATCACCACCTGCCGTAGAAAATGCGAGCGGAAAATTAGACGCACCAAACACGGCGACAGGGCCAATTGCGATTTGCTGACGACGAATATCTGGTTTCGGCAGTGGTTGACGGTCTGGGTTTGGCGTATCGAAAATTGCTTGATGGTGATTGCCCGATCTCACGACCTCGGCAAATAGTCGTAATTGGTTCGCGGTACGTCCTATTTCACCGCTTAAACGTGCTTCGGGAAGGGCAGTTTCCAAATGAGCACGAGCAACGATTTCTTCACTCTTCACTTCCAATTCAGAGGCGATAGAGCAAAGTAAGCTCGCTCGCTTTGCATTGCTTAGTTGGCGAAACTCACGCGCAACGCTTTGGGCGGCTGAGGCGGCTTGATTAACTTCTTGCTCTCCATGCACCGGAAACGCTGTGGGTAGAGGCTCACCAGTAAAGGCGTTGACTGCGTAAAAAGTGGTTGGTTCTTGTGGGTTCATCATTCTTCCTTACTATCCTTATTACTTCACTTCAAATCCGTACGCATATGGGTCTTCATCGTCTACCCATATCGTGTTGTGACCGTATACTTGTGCCCATCCTTCAATACTTGGCAAAATAGCGGCTTTGCCATTCACTTCGGTAATGCCTTCTATACGTCCTTGAAATAGGCTGCCGATGATACTTTCGTGAACAAAGTCTTCCCCTTGATTGAGTTTGCCCCTTGCATGCCATTGCGCCATGCGTGCACTTGTTCCCGTACCACATGGCGAGCGATCCAACGCTTTGTCACCGTAAAACACAGCATTTCGAGCGGTGGCGTTTTCTTGAGTAGGCTCTCCGGTCCATAGCACGTGAGAAACACCGCACACTGTTGGATCTTCTGGATGTACGCACTCAACCGCTCGAGATACCGCTTCGCGAACTTTTGGAGAAAGCATCAAAATTTCATCTGGAGAGTAGTGTTCAAGTCCGGCGTAGTTTTCTTGAGGGTCGACGATTACGTAATAGTTTCCGCCATAAGCAACATCGACAGTGAGCTCACCTAAGCCCTCTATGTCCACGGTTACGTCTTGGTGGGCAAGGTAAGCCGGTACGTTAAATATCTTTACCGACGTGACCTTGTCACCTTTTGTTTGGTAGTGCACTTCGATTTGTCCTGCTGGGACATCAAGTATCAAACGACCTTCTTTTTTGGGAGTGATAAGGCGATTCTCGATAGCGGTGGTGACGGTTCCAATGGTGCCGTGGCCACACATTGGTAAGCAGCCACTGGTTTCAATAAACAGAATTGAAGCGTCTGCGTTATCGCTGCAAGGAGGCAAGACAACTGACCCCGACATCATTGAGTGTCCGCGAGGCTCAAACATGAGTGCCTGACGAATCCAATCATAATGCTCAAGAAAGTATTGGCGCTTTTCGCTCATGGTATTGCCTTCGAGTGGAGGCACACCGCCTGCGACCAGCCTAACTGGGTTGCCGCAGGTGTGGGCATCAATACAGAAAAAAGTTCCTTGTCTCATTTTTCGCTCCTTGCTGAAAAAATGGTTGAATTAAACAATAGTGATGTTAACGTAATGTAAAATATATTGTATACAATCTACGTTTTCAAGTGTGACTCGGAGCATATTTATGTTGGTCAAGGATGAAACCAAAAAGGAAAGGATCGCCGTGATAGGTGCGGGGATTATTGGCTTATCAATTGGCTTGAAATTGCAGCAGCAAGGTTATCAAGTCACGATTTTTGATCCCAATGGCGTGGGGAATGGATGCTCTAAGGGAAATGCAGGCCATATCGCGACTGAGCAAATCTTCCCTCTTGCAACGCCAGCGCTGCTTCTACAATTACCTAAAATGCTGCTAGATCCCAAAAGTCCGGTTTCGATCCGTTGGCAAGATATTCCAAACACAATCGGGTGGATGATTCGTTTTCTATTACAAACAAAGCCATCAGCCGCGGAGCGGGCAAAAAACGCGATTAAGAGTCTTAACGAGCGGTCAGTGGCAAGTTGGCGTGGCGTGCTTGATTCAATCGGAAAAGCGCATCTAATAAAAATGAATGGTTCATTGCTCACTTTTGAAAACGAGAAACTGTTTCAGAATTATCAAAGCACGCTTAACTCACTGGCTAAAAACGGTGTGACGCATCAAGTTTGGACACAAGAGGAGATTCGAGAGCGGATACCTGATCTCAGCCATAAGGTTCGTATCGGAGTCTTTTTTCCCGAAACCGGTCATACGCTAGACCCTTATCAGCTCTGTGTTGAGCTAAATGAAGCTTTTGAAGTTCTTGGCGGTAAGGTTTTACAAAAAGGTGTATCTGCGTTGGCGAAACATGGCGATGTGCTGGTTGAGTCTCAAACACATTCATTTGACCGAATCATTGTTGCCGCTGGTGTACATTCTAAGCCTTTGATACGGCAACTAACCGGAGTTAAAGTGCCTATTCAAGCCGAGCGTGGTTATCACCTAATGGTGGATGACAAGCGTGATGTACTGCCATTTCCTATTAGCTCTGCCGATAGAAAATTCATCATGACTCCGATGTCTGGTGGGCTACGCTTGGCAGGCACTGTTGAGTATGCCGATGTAGAGTCACCACCCAATATGAAACGTTCAGAAATGCTTTTTCAGTTAGGTGATGAGATGTTTGAATCGGGGTTACATCCACTCAGGCAAGGAGAAAAGTGGATGGGGAATCGGCCTTCAACAGTCGACTCGTTACCGGTTATTGATAGCATTTGGGATGGAAATGTATTACTGGCATTTGGCCACCAACACCTTGGATTAACTCAAGCGGCGATTACGGCAGATCTCCTTTTAGAGCTTATCGAAGGAAAGCCGACATCGATTGATCTTTCACCTTTTTCACTACAACGATTTGCCTGAAAAAATTTAATATTAAATATTGTATAAAATATATTAAATTCTAATGTTAACTTAATTTTAACAAAAACTGGTGTCCAACAGCCGTACTCGGATGCCTCCAGAAAAACAACCAAAAGGAGTAATACATGTCACGAATGACCAAAGCACCATTGGCACTGTTGATTTCAGGAATGCTGTTGGGGACTTCTGCTTATGCTGAAGACAAATTGACGGTCGTATCTTGGGGTGGTGCATTCACCAAGAGCCAAGTGGAGGCATATCACAAGCCTTTCATTAAAAAAACAGGTGTAGAGATCGTATCCGAGGATTTCAGCGGCGGATTAGCCGAAATTAAAGCGCAGGTGGAAGCGAACAACGTGCGCTGGGATTTGGTTTCTCTCGACAAGCCGGACATTGTTCGTGGTTGTGCAGAAGGGCTATTAGAACCAGTGAGCCCAAGTATTTTGCCTCCGGGCGCAGATGGAACACCAGCACAAGAGGATTTCATTGATGGTGCGATTCACGAATGCGCAATCAATACCATCGTTGTGTCCACAGTATTAGCGGTGAACGAAGACGCTTTTAAAGGTAAGGCTTTGCCTAGCAAGTTGACCGATCTTTTTGACCTAAAAACTTTTCCAGGTCGACGTGCATTGCAAAAACAACCTCAGGGCAATCTTGAGTGGGCACTATTGGCTGATGGTGTAAAGCCAGAAGAGGTCTACAGCCTGCTCGAAACCGAAGCGGGGCGTGAGCGTGCTTTTGCTAAGTTGGATACGATCAAATCAGAAGTGCTGTGGTGGACAACAGGAGCCCAGCCACCTCAAATGCTTGCAGACAAAGAAGTGGTGATCGCCTCGGCGTTTAACGGCCGAATTCACAATGCCCGTAAAGATGAAGGTCAACCATTTCGAATTATATGGGACCGTCAAATGGGTTACATGAATGGATGGGCGATACCCAAAGGGAGTGAGAACACAAAGCTTGCATTGGACTTCATCGCTTTTTCTTCAGGAACAAAACCATTAGCTGATCAAGCTAAGTACGTTGCCTATGGGCCTACGCGTAAATCGTCTTCGGCGGAGGTGAACCCAGACATTTTAGCGAACCTTCCTACCGCCCCTCAAAACTTCCAAACCGCCTTCCTGATAAACGATGAATGGTGGTCAGACTACGCGGATGAACTAAATGAAGAGTTTAATACTTGGCTGCTTAATTAGGCGTTAATTTGTGTGTGGGGCCGAGTTTTCATCCATAAGCGAGGTTCCGTACTTTTCCTCAACTGTATTTATGTTTTCGGAGAAATGATGAAAGTCATCGAAGCACAGCAAGTCGCGCAATGTTTAACAATGAAGTCTCTTATTGAAACGATGCGTGAAATGTACTCGCGGCCAGCGACAATACCTCAACGCCGAGTTATGCCCTTAGAAGAGGGAGAATATGAGGCGTTTGCGCTACTTCCTGCTTGGAACCAGGAGTTGATTGCGGTGAAAGCCTTTACGTATTTCCCGCATAACCCTGAGCACGGCAAAGATACGCTTGCATCTAAGCTGCTTGTTTTTAGACGAAACGATGGTGAGCCGATCGCACTCGTAGACGGTAAAGTTTTAACGTTTTGGCGCACCGCCGCAGCTTCTGCGTTGGCAGCGGACTATTTAGCGCGCCCCAATGCTGATCGTCTGTTGATCTGCGGAACGGGCAATCTTGCGCCTTATTTTGCGTGGGCATACGCTGCGGTTCGCCCACTTAAGCAGGTTTACATTTGGGGGCGCAACCCAGACAAAGCCGAGGCGACGGTAGATGCCATCGTGTCATCTTCAGAGTATCAGTCGCTTCCCGATGAGCGTCGGTTTCGCGTTTCAGTCGTAGAAAATGTGGACCACGTTATCAAACACGTTGACATCATCAGTTGTATCACTGCATCAGCTGAGCCTTTGTTTAATGGCGCGGACGTGCAGCCGGGTACCCATATTGATTTGGTCGGTAATCATGACTTGGATAAGCGTGAATGCGACTCCGAAGCAGTGCAACGAGCGCAGGTGTATGTCGATAGCCGCATTAATGTATTAGCCGAAGCGGGCGATCTTCTCATTCCAATTCAAGAGGGCGTGTTCACGTCAGATGATATCAAAGGGGAATTACCGCAGCTTTGCGCCCAACAAATCTCAGGACGTCAAAACGATGAGGTCATTACTTTATACAAATCAGTTGGCAGTGCTTTGGCTGATTTGGCCGCTGTAAAGGCGGTGTTGTTAGAAAATGGCATAGATAGCCATGCCTGAGCATTTTTGCTCGTTTATTTAAATTGCATACAATATACATATAAGGAAAGTAGTTCATGAAAATTGATTGGAAAGGTGTTTATCCGGCGGTCAGTACGCAATTTCGTCAAGATCAGTCAATCGACTTAGACGCAACGCAAACTGTTATAGATAACCAAATTAAAGATGGTGTGAATGGCATTATCTGCTTGGGTACCGTCGGTGAGAACTGCGCGTTGTACCCGGAGGAGAAACGCCAGGTCTTGCAAGCGGTAAAAGAAGTCGTAAATGGCCGTGTGCCTTTGATTGCTGGTACAGCAGAGTCTATTACCACAGCAGCTGTTGATTACATGCAGGATGCGTACAAAATTGGTATCGATGGTTGTATGGTGATGCCTGCCATGGTTTACCGCACGTCTGAGAGCGAAACGTTCGAATATTACCGCACGCTAGCAGAAGCAACGCCAGAAATGCCAATCATGATTTACAACAACCCGGTTGCTTATGGTGTCGATGTAAACCTCGATATCATGGCGAAACTGGCTGAGTTTGAAAGCATTGTAGCTATCAAAGAGTCGACCACTGATACTCGTCGTATCACCGAGCTTTACAATAAATTTGATGACCGATTTACCGTGTTCAGTGGTGTTGATGACATCGCTCTTGAATCATTGATGCTAGGCGCGACCGGCTGGATTTCTGGTTTAACCAACGCATTCCCAGAAGAGTCCGTCGCGATTTATAAACTGGCAAGCCAAGGTCGTTATGCTGAAGCGTTAGAAATCTACCGTTGGTTCTTACCGCTACTGCGTTTAGACACCATTCCTACGCTGGTTCAGTGCATTAAACTGGCCGAGCAAATCTGCGGACGTGGATCTGAACAAGTTCGTGCGCCACGCCAACTTTTACAAGGTGAAGAGCGTCAACAAGTCATTCAAATGGTTGAACATGCGTTAGAAACCCGCTTAGACCTATCCAAATACAATCTGTAATTGTGCTGTTTAGTAGAGCGTTAACTGACGCTCTACTCATTCGTAATATTCAAAAAATGAGAAGAGGGAAGTCATGAGCACGGAAAACAAGGACTATGTCAGCTTTCAACACGTTAAGAAAACCTACGATGGCACGAATTTGGTGGTGAAAGACTTCAACTTAGATATTGCTCCTGGAGAGTTCGTTACTATGTTGGGGCCGTCAGGATCGGGCAAGACCACTTGCTTAATGATGCTAGCGGGCTTTGAAACAGCGACCGGTGGAGACATTTATATCGATGGTGTTCCCGTTAATCATCTCGCGCCGCACAAGCGCGATATCGGTATGGTGTTTCAAAACTATGCGTTGTTTCCACATATGACCATTGCCGAGAATCTTGCGTTTCCTTTAAAGGTGCGAAAACTCGACAGTGACACGATTCAAAGCAAAGTTCAGAGTGTATTAGGAATGGTCGAGCTTGAGCATGTTGCGACTCGATACCCAAAGCAGTTATCAGGTGGTCAACAACAACGTGTTGCGCTAGCGCGAGCGTTAGTGTTTGAGCCTAAACTTGTGTTGATGGATGAACCGCTCGGCGCATTAGATAAGCAGCTGCGTGAGCAAATGCAGATGGAAATTAAACATTTGCATGAAAAGCTTGGCATCACCATTTTGTATGTGACGCACGATCAAGACGAAGCTCTCACTATGTCCGACCGTATTGCGGTTTTTAATCACGGCGAAGTGCAACAACTCGCGACACCAACCGAGCTTTATGAATCTCCGAGTAATACGTTTGTTGCGCAGTTTATCGGAGAAAACAACCAACTCTCAGGTTTAGTCAAAGAGTGGAACGGAAAGTATTGCCAAGTGCTCGTTGGGAAAGAGTTATTTACTGCGAAACCTGTCAGAGTATCTGAGCAAGGGCAGAGGACAACACTTTCCATTCGACCAGAAAAGATTGTTATTCAACCAGAGAAAGCGTCTTGTGAGAACCAAGTCTCAGGCGTCCTACGAGAATTGATTTATCACGGTGATCATTACCGTCTGGTCGTCGAAGTAGAGAGCGTTGGTCACTTCATCGTTAAAGTACCTAACGATAATCGTAAACACTTGCAGTTAACGCCTGGCTCAATTTGTCGTATTGGTTGGCAAAGTGACGATTGCCATGCTCTTGATGGGACACAAACTCAAAGTAGCGAGGTAGCAGCATGAGTCGAGAGCTAACCGCATTAGATTCTGTATTGGAGATCGAACGCCAAGTTCATCAGCAAGAAACCAATCTGAAAGCGCAGTTGCAAAAGGCAGAGCGCCGAAAAAAGCTTCGCTCCATTATGCTCACAACGCCATTGGTGTGTTTTATTCTGCTTACGTTTGCTTTTCCTATCCTCGATATGCTTTATCGAAGCGTGGATAACCGAGAAATATCCCAGTCACTACCACAAACTATTCAAGCATTAGAAAGTTGGGATTATCAAGGTCTGCCTCATCAAGAAGTCATTGAGGCATTCTCTGTTGAAGTACTTGCGCTTTATCAAAGCAAAGAGCTACCGAAAATAGCCAGCCAAATGAATATTGAAGTGTCTGGTATGCGCAGCTTATTGATGAAAACAGGTAGAAAGTTGTCTCGTTTGGCGTCGCTGCCGAGCTCGGTGACACAGCTGGCTAAGCTGGATAAGCGATGGGCTAATCCTAAATATTGGGCGGCGTTTAAGAATCTTAGTGGCGCATTAACATTCAGTCATTATCTTGCTGCGCTAGACTTGCAAGTGAATGAGTTTGGAGACATTGAGCCCCAACCAGAAAAACGCCAAATATACGTCGACCTTTTCTTTAAAACTTTTTGGATGTCTATTTCAATCACCTTAATTTGTTTGGTGATGGCGTACCCCGTTGCTTACCTGCTTGCCAATTTACCTGATAAGCGCGCGAACTTACTTTTAATCATTGTGCTGCTGCCATTTTGGACGTCATTATTAGTCAGAACCACGTCTTGGATTGTTCTGCTGCAAAACCAAGGGGTCATTAATGATCTCCTTATTTGGTCGGGTTTTACTTCCGAACGAATTCAGATGATTCACAATACCTTCGGAACGGTGGTGTCTATGGTTCACATTCTGCTGCCGTTTATGATCCTGCCTCTGTACAGCGTAATGAAAGGAATTAGCCCAACTTATTTCCGTGCCGCTCGCTCTCTAGGCGCGACGCCTTTCATTGCGTTCATCAAAGTTTATATGCCGCTTACGTTACCGGGGATAGGTGCGGGGGCCTTGCTCACTTTCATTCTTTCTATTGGTTTCTACATTACGCCCGCTTTGGTTGGTGGAAGAAGCGGACAGATGATATCCAATATGATTGCCTATCATATGCAGACATCACTGAACTGGGGGATGGCTGGCGCATTGGGTGGACTGCTTTTGTTCGTTGTACTGGTTCTGTTTTATATGTTCAACCGTGTGGTTGGCATTAACAACCTTAAGGTAGGGGGATAACCATGGCATTACCAAACTATGCATCAAAAGTAGAGCGAGTCGCTTACGCAGGTTACTTAGTTTTTTGTGGGTTGGTGCTGTTCTTTTTAATCGCTCCAATTCTGACCATCATCCCGTTATCGTTTAATGCAACGCCTTACTTTACTTTTACCGAGGGGATGCTAAACCTTGATTCGGCAGCGTATTCTACTCGCTGGTATCAAGAAATGTTTACTAGTGATCAGTGGCTGTTGGCGCTGAAAAACAGCACGTTCATTGCTTTTATGGCGACACTCGTTGCAACAGGGCTAGGAACTCTGGCGGCGTTGGGTTTAGCCAGTAGTAATTTGCCTTTTCGCAATACGATTATGGCGCTGTTGATCTCACCTATGATCGTACCAGTCATTATCTCTGCTGCTGCGATGTACTTTTTCTACACACGCCTTGGCTTATCACAAACTTATCTAGGCGTCATTTTGGCACACGCCGCGTTAGGTACGCCTTTTGTTATCATTACCGTTACTGCGACCTTAAGCGGCTTTGATCATAGCCTGGTAAAAGCGGCGGCTAGCTTAGGAGCAAACCCTGTTTATACTTTCAGACACATTACCTTTCCGCTGATTCGTCCGGGGATGATTTCTGGCGGCTTGTTTGCCTTTGGCACCTCGTTCGACGAGGTTGTGGTGGCGTTATTCCTGACTGGGGCAGAACAAAAAACCGTTCCGAGGCAGATGTGGTCAGGAATTCGAGAGCAAATTAGTCCGACCATATTGGCGGTCGCTACGTTGTTGATTTTTATGTCGGTGTGTTTGCTCGTGACTTTAGAAGTTCTACGTAGGCGTAATGTACGCATTCGAGGCATTCAAGAATAACCAAACTTTTTCTTTGTTGCTCGCTATGCACTTTTGTTTAGGGGCTCCTCAATTTTTGACCAAATGCGCCTCATTGTAGGCGCTTGTCTTTTTTGTTTATCGTCAGCGATGACTGACATGTCACTCTTGTAGCTTAATGCCAGCCTGCTCGAAACGTGCCAAAGGCGACTTGTTCGATTGCTGATACCAACTAGCTGGCATGTTTGGTTTAAGTCGGGCTTTTTCTTCCTTGCTAATCACAACATAGTGTAAAAACGCATCAAGTGTGGTTCCCATCACGTCAAACGTCATTTCCCCATCTTTGCTGATGGTTTTCAATAATCCAACGACGGCTTCCTCAGGGACTAACGGTTCAACCACCGCGTATTTTCGCTTTTTTATTAATGTTGAAGCGGGCAGGTTTGCACGTGCCGTCTCCCAGCAAACTTTGTTGGTTTTACTGACAAGGTTGTGCTTGTAGCAGTAGTAACTGAATAAAAAGCGTGGCAGGTTTTGCCAGCGTTCGGCTTGGACTTCTAACCAAAGGTGTTGTAGCTCAATATCAGCGTCGGTCATAAATATTATGGAAGATTACTAAAGTAGTGGCATTCTAACGTTTCATCAGTAACCCCGTCTATGATCAGCATAGTCCGATGTAGTATGTTGAAATTTTGGTTCTCAATGAAATAGTGGCTTTTCATTACTGCAATAGTTAGTGTTTTGTCCAATCTCTGACATTGATATTTGACTTTGGCGGTAGAGTGTGGGCGTTTTTGTTTTTATAGTGTCAATCTTATACCGTTACATACTTGGGATTGCCTTTTCTAAAATAAATACTTTTATCAAAGTAACTGTGTGATTTTCATTCAAATAGTTGGTGGTTCTAAGTGATGAAAATTCTGTTTATTACGTTACAATCGAGATTAGGTAGTAATGTGTAGCGTGCTGACGAAAACCTCGCGTCTTCTATCTTGCTTTTTGTGTGCTACTTTTTAGTAAGTATCTTTTGGGTGGATTTTTATGTTTGGAGTTAAAAGAAATGCTGCTATATCTGGCTTGTATCAAGCAAGTGAGTTAAAAGCAAAGCTGTTCTCCAAGGAGTTGGAAATCTTAAGACTTAGGGCTGAGTCTGAGTTTAATAAAGTGCTCGATGAGTTACTAAGAATTAAAGATAACAATACCAGACTACGTGAAAGTGGACTTATTGATAAGCTCGAGCAAGAAAAGTCTAAGTGGAACAGCGGTCAGCTTAAAGATATCGAACAGCGCATAAGTAACGTTGAGCTCTTTATCAAGGATTGTGTTTTATATATCAGCAACATTGAAACCCAATTCGCTAAAGATAGCGACTCAGGGTATGGTGAATTGAGTTGCCGTGCTCTTGAAGATGAATTGGAAACACTGTCTTTTAGTAAGATCCTTAACGCATCAGCGCATGAGTACTTTTATAATTCTAAAGAGTATGAAATGTACCTTGAAAACACACCAAATACCGAATTTTTGCACGCGTTAAAAGAACAAATTACCGCACTCTTCGACCACAAAGCAGCCTAGAACCTACAGAGTATTAGCCCATTGTCCGATTCCTTCTTTAGGGGCTTTGATTCGCGAGTTTTTACCGACCCGCTTTGGAGTATACCTAGCCATTTAACGTGCTGGGTATACCCGTTTAACTACACGTTTCTTCTCTAGCTCATCTCTATTTTTTAACAAATACGAATTTTTAAAGCTCACTCCGTGTTCCTTCTGGTACCAAAAACTGATACCGCCACACCCAGTTGTTAACAAAATGTTTCTTCTTGTCTTGCGAGTAGATTATATGGAGATGCTCTTGCAGTAATAAGGGCAGTGGCGATGCAAAAGACGTAATGCATCTAAGGAAAACTCAATATAGAAGAAATTAGATGGAACTGAAGATTTTGAGTGTCGCGATTGCGACAACATTAACCAGCACTGGCGTATTTGCGTTAAGCGAGCCAGTTTCTCAAGTTACAGAGCAACATGCACATTCGGCTCATACACACGGTGTTGAATCCAATCGAGTTGAATACCAACCAACCGCAACTCTCCCAATTCAGCCCTCCAAGGTAACTCGAGTACAGTCACTTGAAAGCCTTGATGAGTCGAGCACTGCTTGTGATTTGGAGGCATTGATTACCGAAAGTAGTAACCAATTGATCAGCGAAATTTTAAGTCAGGGCGCGACGTGTGTGAACCAGTTATTCTCTGCTGAAAGTCGGATTCAAGAGTCGGTATTTAGCTCCGATCATATGTACAACATCGCTAAGCACACTACGACGTTGGCGAAGGGGTATACGGGTGGCGGGAGCGATGAACTAGAAACGTTGTTCTTATACTTACGCGCGGGTTATTACGCCGAGTTTTACAATGACAACATCTCATTTATTGAATGGGTCACCCCAGCGGTGAAAGAATCAGTGGATGCGTTTGTTAACAACGCAAGCTTCTACGAGAACAGCGACCGTCACGGCAAAGTGCTTAGTGAGGTCATCATCACTATGGATAGTGCCGGCTTGCAGCACGCGTACTTACCGCAAGTGACCCAGTGGCTTACACGTTGGAATGATCAATACGCCCAGCACTGGTATATGCGCAATGCGGTTAATGGTGTTTTCACTATTTTGTTTGGTGGGCAGTGGAACGAGCAATTTGTGCAAATAATTGGCAACCAAACGGACCTTGCCAAAGCTTTAGGCGATTTTGCTCTGAGGGCGTCATCAATCGGTACTGAAGATGAGTTTATGGCTGCGAATGCGGGGCGAGAGCTCGGGCGTCTGACCAAGTATACGGGTAACGCGAGTTCTGTGGTGAAGAGTCAGCTAAGTCGAATCTTTGAACAGTATGAAATGTATGGTCGGGGTGACGCGGTTTGGCTTGCGGCGGCAGACACCGCCTCATATTACGCAGATTGTAGTGAGTTCGGAATTTGTAATTTCGAAACTGAGTTAAAAGGCTTGGTGCTATCGCAAACTTATACTTGTAGCCCGACAATCCGAATTTTGTCTCAGAATATGACGCAAGAGCAACACGCGGCCGCATGTTCTAAAATGGGCTACGAAGAGGGTTACTTTCATCAGTCATTAGAAACTGGTGAACAGCCAGTAAAAGATGATCACAACACTCAGCTCCAAGTCAATATCTTCGATTCAAGCACCGATTATGGTAAGTACGCAGGGCCAATTTTCGATATTAGTACTGACAATGGCGGTATGTATTTGGAGGGCGACCCTTCCCAGCCGGGGAATATTCCCAACTTTATTGCTTATGAAGCCTCTTATGCGAACGCGGATCACTTTGTCTGGAACCTAGAGCACGAATATGTGCATTACTTAGATGGTCGATTTGATCTCTATGGAGGGTTTAGTCATCCAACTGAAAAAATAGTGTGGTGGAGTGAAGGTATTGCAGAGTATGTCGCTCAAGAAAATGACAACCAAGCAGCACTTGAGACGATTTTAGACGGCTCGACGTATACCTTAAGTGAGATTTTCGAGACTACTTATGATGGGTTTGATGTCGATCGAATTTATCGTTGGGGGTACTTAGCTGTACGTTTTATGTTTGAAAATCATAAAGATGACGTAAACCAAATGCTGGTGGAAACACGCCAAGGGAATTGGAGCAATTACAAAGCAACGATCACCCAATGGGCGAATTTATATCAAAGTGAGTTTGAGCAGTGGCAGCAAGCCCTTGTCTCAAATGGTGCACCTAATGCAGTCATAACCGCAAACAACAAGGGGAAAGTCGGTGAAAGCATTACATTTAGCAGTGAAAACAGTACAGACCCAAACGGGAAGGTCGTCAGCGTCTTATGGGACTTCGGTGATGGCTCGACAAGTACACAAACCAAGCCGACGCACCAATATGGGAGTGAAGGGGAGTATTCGGTCAGCCTAAGTGTGACAGACAGTGAAGGCTTGACGGCAACCGCCACTCATACTGTTGTTATCTCAGCGTTGGGCGGTAATGACACATTGCCACAAGACTGCGCGGTGCAAAGTAAAGTAAGCGGTGGACGCCTAACAGCAGGAGAGCCTGTTTGCTTGGCAAATCAACAAACCATTTGGCTGAGCGTGCCAGCTGTGAATGAGAGCTCAAATCTGGCGATAACGACGGGAAACGGTACGGGCAACCTAAAGCTTGAATACAGTAACTCTGGTTGGCCGGATGGTACTAATCTTCACGGGTGGTCAGATAATATTGGTAATGGAGAGTGTATTACGTTGTCAAATCAGAGTAACTACTGGGGCTACGTTAAAGTCTCTGGTGACTTTGAGAATGCCGCCATTGTCGTTGATTTTGATGCTCAGAAGTGTCGTCAGTAGGGCATTTTAACTGCATCACTTTAATTTAATTGATCGCCTCGCTAACATTGCGGGGCGTTTTTGTTTTTCACGCCGTTATCTCTATAAAAAAACCAGCCCGAAGGCTGGCAAACAAGGAGTTTGAGATGAAAATGAAAACGTTATAAAACTGGCTTATATCCTATTTCTCAATAAGTTGGGTTGTGCTTTGCAGCCAGTTTTTATCTTGCGTATCAAGAAAAGGGCTAAGCGCCTGATAGACACGTGAATGGTAATGATTAAGCCAGTCTAGCTCTGCTTGATCTAGCATTGATAAATCAAGGGCGTTGGTCGCAATTGGAGCAAGAGTGATGGTCTCAAAACCGTAGAACGTGCCGAACTCATTTTGTTCTACTTCTACAACTTTAAGAATGTTCTCTATTCTTACCCCGTACTCACCTTCGCGATAAACGCCTGGTTCATTAGTAATGACCATACCTGGTTTTAGCTCAACCTCGTGGTGGCTTTGCGAGAAATTTTGTGGGCCTTCGTGAACATTCAAGCAAATGCCTACGCCGTGTCCAGTGCCGCACTTGTAATCAATACCATGTTGCCATAAGACGCCACGCGCCATGATATCAAGATTGGCACCCGTAGAGCCTTTCATGAATCGAGTCTGAGTCAGTCGGATGACCGCTTTGAGCACCAAGGTATAATCTTTGCGCTGCTTAACGGTCGGTGACCCGAAGTGGAAAGTACGGGTGATGTCTGTTGTCCCGCCAAGGTATTGACCACCAGAATCGACGAGAAAGAAGTTGCTTTCATTGACTACTGCATTGCTTTCTTCATCGGCGGCATAATGCATTTTTGCCCCGTGAGCTGCGAAGCCTGCAATAGTGCGGAAACTGTCACTTACATAATGTCGGGTTTGACGGCGATAGTGATTCAGTTGTGCCTCAGCAGACAATTCTGTAACGAGTCCGCTTGGGACTTGCTCTTCTAGCCAGTTCATAAACCTTACTATTGCCACACCATCATCCGTTAATGTCTGCTCTAGGCTAGTTAGTTCGGTCGCATTTTTTATGGCCTTCATTGCCGTTACAGGGCAAGCCATTGGTTTTAGATTCACATTCTGTTCAATCGAACTCACCAATAAGCTGTCTGTGTGGGTCGGGCTAAAAGCGATCGATAATCCCTCACATTGCTGATTCAAATACTGACTTACGTAGTTGTAATGGCGAATGTGTACACTCTGCTCGGTCAACGACTTTTCAACGTCTTGAGGCAGTTTGGCTTTATCAATAAACAGTGTCGCAAGTGATTGCTCTACGATTAGATAAGCTTCAGAAACTGGGCAATAATTCGTATCACCACCTCGAATATTCATTGTCCACATGACATCATCTAGCGTTGACACTAATAAGCTATCTACTTGGTTCTCGGTTAACCAAGAACGGATTCTCGCTAACTTATTTTCTGTGTCAACGCCAGCAAAAGCGGTGGGATGCTCGAATACGGGTGCACTTGGGCGAGGTGGTCTTTCAAGCCAAATCGGTGCGAGTAAATCCAGGTCGAGAATGATCTTAATGTTTTTCGCTTCAAAGGCTTGTTTGAGGCCTTGATAATAAGCGTAACTGATGGCGCGCCCGTCAACCGCGATAATACTGTTTTCAGGGAGCGTGGTAGCTAGCCATTTGGCAATTGTCGGCGTTTCTGGTTGTTTGGCTTTAAACAGTTCAAGTCCTGTGCCGTGTAACTGTTCTTCAGCTTGAATATAGTAACGACCATCAGTCCACAGGCCACCACCTTGTTGGGTAATGACGACATCGCCTGCTGAGCCGGTAAAACCTGAAATCCAGCTTCGCGCTAACCAATGATCCGCTGAGTATTCACTGTTATGTGGGTCATTGTTGGTTACGATATATGCAGATACGTTGTGAAAGGACATTGCCTCACGCAATAACGTAAGGCGTTGGTTTACTGAGTTAGTATTGTTCATTAAATGGTTCCTAAAGTCATATTTGAGCAATAGATATGATGCTGCTCCGAGCCTGTTTTTATTGGGTTCTGTTGCCCGCATACTTCTGTGGCTTCTGGGCATCGAGTACAAAAAACGCAACCGCTCGGTGGGTTAAGTGGAGAAGGAAGATCGCCGGGCAATAGTTGTATTTCACGGTCACGTGCTAATTGCGGATTAGCTATCGGGACAGCAGATAACAGTGCTTTGGTGTAGGGGTGTTGAGCATCATCAAATACTTGATCGTAACGTCCTACTTCCATAGGTTTACCAAGATACATCACCATAACGCGGTCGCTGATATGGCGCACCACGCTTAAGTCGTGCGCAATCATCACCAGTGTTAACCCCATTTCTTGTTTAAGATCGTCTAGAAGATTGATGACCTGAGCTTGTATGGAGACATCTAGCGCACTAACAGGTTCATCACACACGACCAAATCTGGATTAAGAATTAACGCTCTGGCAATGCCCACACGCTGGCATTGACCTCCGGAAAATTCATGTGGATAGCGGTTTCGCTGGCTCGCCAAGAGACCCACTTTATCCATCATAGCGATGACGCGCTTTTCTACCTCTGCTCGTTTAAGTTGTGGCTCATGGGTGAGCAGTGGTTCGGCGATGCATTCTGAGATGGTTAATCTCGGATTCAAACAAGCGGATGGGTCTTGAAACACCATCTGAAATTCTCTACGTCGAGAGGAAAGCTCTTTTTTACTAAACCCGAGCATGTCTTGACCTTTCCAAGTCAACTCGCCATGTGTAGGTTCAATTAAGCGAAGTAAGGCGCGTGCAAGCGTTGATTTTCCGCAGCCCGATTCCCCCACAATGCCAAGTGTTTCACCTCGATAAACATCTAAGTCGATACCATTGACCGCTTTCACGATTTTACGTCGACTTGGAATAAGGTGACGCGACACTGGAAAGTGGACGTTTAAATCACGAGCAGACATGAGGACTTCTTTTTTATTCATAATGCCTCCTTAAGCTTTTATTTGAATAGGAGTGATAACGCTGGGTGCGTTAACGTGACAGGCAATGGACTGGCTCGTGTTCAATGGGGAAAACCGTGGGGTTTCGTATTGGCAACGTGTCTCTCGATGCTCGCACCGCTCTCTAAACGGACACCCTTGATGGTTAATCAACGCACTTGGTGGGTTACCTGGGATGGTTGGTAAATGCGGCATATCTTCAGTGATGGAAGGAATCGCCTTTAGCAGGCCTTGAGTGTAGGGGTGCGCAGGTTGAGCGAACAATGTCTCGGTATCGGATTGCTCCATTTTTTGACCACCATACATGACCAATACGCGATCACACATCTCGGCGACGACGCCCATATCGTGAGTGATCAGTAAAATTGCGGTGTTGAACTCTTGTTGTAAGTCTCGTAATAGCGTCAAAATTTGAGCCTGAACGGTCACATCCAGCGCGGTAGTTGGTTCGTCTGCAATTAACAACTCGGGCTTACACAACAATGCCATCGCTATCATGATTCGCTGACGCATTCCGCCAGATAATTCGTGAGGGTATTGATTCATCCGAGTCTCGGGAGAGGGAATACGCACCGCATCCAACATGTGAATCGATTCAATTTTTGCTTGTTTTCGGGTCATTCCTTTATGAATCATGAGAACTTCACAAAGCTGTTTGCCAATTTTCATAAATGGGTTGAGTGACGTCATCGGATCTTGAAAGATCATTCCGATTTTCTCTGCTCGGATGCGGTTGATCTGTTTTTTCGACATCGCGAGTAAATCATCATCGTGGAACATCGCGCTGCCAGACACAGCGCCGTTATCCGCGGTTAACCCCATTAACGCGAAGACAGACTGGCTTTTTCCCGAACCTGACTCTCCAACAATTCCAAGAGTTTCGCCTGCTTTAATCGAGTAGGAGAGATTACTGACCGCTTGCACTTGCCCATCTGGCGTATCGAAGCGCACGTTCATGTTTTCAATAGATAGCATGGGTTTGTCCTTATCGGTCTTTCGGGTCAAGAGCATCACGTAAGCCATCGCCGATGAAGTTAAAACAAAAGAGGGTGGCAACTAAAAACAGAGATGGAAAAAGCAGCATCCACAATGCCACGTCAATCGTTTTTGCGCCTTCGGAAATTAGGATTCCCCAGCTCGTGTCGGGTGGTTGAACACCAAGCCCTAAGAAGCTTAAAAACGATTCGAACATAATGAATCCTGGTACCATTAAGGAGGAATAAACCATCACGATCCCAAGCACATTAGGCAGAACATGGCGTCGGACAATTGTCAATTTAGAAACCCCAATAGAGTGTGCGGCTTCGATGAACTCTCGCTTTTTGAGACCGAAGGTGACACCACGTACAACACGGGCAATGCCCAGCCAAGATACCATTCCGATCACGATAAAAATCAGGTAGATGTTGTTGCCAAAAAGGGTAACAAACAGGATAACCATAAACATAAATGGCACCGAATCGAGCACCTCAATAATGCGCATCATTACGCTATCGACAACGCCGCCAAGATAGCCGGAAATACTTCCCCAAATCGTACCAATAACAACGGCGACTAAGGCGCCAACAAAACCTACCAAAATAGAGAGCCTGCCGCCTTGCATCGTGCGAGCAAAGACATCTTGCCCGAGATCATCGGTACCAAAGTAATGACCACTGCTCAGTGAAGGTTTTCCTAGCTCGTATGGATCGATGAGCACTTCCCAGTCAATTTCATCATGGCCAAAAGCGGCAAGAGAGGGGCCGAAAGTGATGCATAAGGTAATGAACGCCAAAACATACACTGATGTCATCGCGGCTCTGTTTTTACGAAATCGAGTCCATGCATCCTGCCAAAGACTGCGACCTTCGACGGCTTCAATATTGTCGACGACTTGATCTTGAAGAGCTTGTGTATCCAGTTTTTTGATCGTTAACATGCCGGACTCCTAAACGCGTATACGAGGGTCGATAATCGTATATAGCAAGTCGACCACAAGGTTAAAGAAGATAGTGAGTGAAGCGACAATCAGAGTAATGCCCATTACTAGGCCGTAGTCGCGGTTGAGAGCCCCAGACACAAAGTGTTGTCCCATGCCACCTGTACCAAAGAAAATGTCGATAATCACCGAGCCTGTCACGACAGAAACAAACGCAGGGCCGAGCATCGCAACGACGGGAATCAGGGATGGTCGCAAAGCGTGATGGAATAAAATGTAGGTTGTGGACAAACCTTTGGCTTTTGCCGTTCGAATGTATGGTTGGTTGAGCGTTTCAATCATTGCGCCACGCATGACACGCGCAATACTCGCAATGGAGCCAATCGCCAGGCTGAGCACGGGAAGAACAAGAAAAGCCAGCTTTCCTCCTTCCCAACCACCAGCAGGGAACCAGCCGAGCTGAATAGCGAAGATCATGACTAAAACTGGAGCAAGCACGAAAGCTGGAACCACAACTCCAGTCATCGAAAGTGTCATCAGGCCGTAATCTAGGCGGCTATTTCGGTTCAATGCCGCAATGGTGCCAAGCAACATGCCAAGTGGAACGGAAATACAAAAGGAGAGTACGCCTAATACTGCTGAAACTGGCCATGATTGTGCGACGAGCTGTGTAACACTGAAGTCTTGATAAACGAAGCTCGGACCGAGATCTCCTTGTATGAAATTACCAATGTAAATCCAAAACTGAGTAAGGAAGGGCTGGTCCAAATGGAATTTTGCTTCGATATTCGCACGTACCACTTCTGGCATAGGCCGTTCCATATCAAATGGTCCCCCTGGTGCAATGTGCATCAGCCAAAATGATACGAGTGCGATGAATAGAAGCGTGGGGATAGCGATAGTTAATCGCTTAACAATGTACCAAATCATGATCCATCATCCTTTGGTCATCCGAAATCACTTCGAACGGTTATGAATAAAAAATGGTCTGAGCTCAGGTTGCCTTCTCCACCGAGATATATGAGGAACGACAAGTAAACATTGAACTTGCCGACTCAGACCGAAAACATGCTTTTAGTGGGCTTTCACATAGACATTCTTTCGGTAATACGAAGACTCAGGGTTTGTCAGTTCGTAGCCGCCCACATAAGGCTTGATGAGATATTGATCGTTACCCGGACGATAAATAGGAATAATGGCCATGTCTTCAATCAGCATGCTTTCTGCTTGTAGATACAGTTCTGATGGGTTGCTCATGGTCTTTGAGCGAGCCATTAACTCGTCGTATTGCAGGTTGTTATAACGAGAATCGTTGTACTCGCCACTAGAAACGAAGATATCCAACCATGTAGAGGCTTCATTGTAGTCGGCCGTCCAGCCGCCGCGAGTAATGTCGGTCGGCTCTTTAAGTGCGTAGAACACTTTCGGTTCTAGCTGTTTTATCGTGACTTGCGCACCCAATCGGCTTTTCCACATGCCTGCCATGGTTGTTGCCATTTTTACGTCCATCGAGAAAGTTGGTACGGTAAACGTTAACTTAAGCGGATTGCTTTTATCGTATCCAGCTTCTGACAGTAATTGCTGCGCTTTTTCGATACGTTTATGGCGGTTCCAAGTCGCGAACTCAGGAGTGTGAGATTTAAAACCATCTGTTTGAGGTGGCACAAGGGTATACATTGGAATCCCACCGTTTCTCAAGATAGCACTCGTTAACAGTTGACGGTCAATGGCATATGAGAGGGCTTTACGGACCCGCGCGTCTTTTGTTGGTCCTTGTTGAGTGTTGAGGTAATAGAATGAGGAACCAAGAGAGGCACTGGTGCTTGCCACTTCTTGTGGGCGTTGTTGAATTAACTTTTTCTTCTGAGCGGCAGGAATGGAAACTGCTTGGTCTATCTCACCGGCTAGGTAGCGGTTTAGCACTACGTTTGCATCACCAATTGGTAGCCAGGTGACTTTTTCCAGCACTACATTGCTTGCGTCCCAGTAATGTGGGTTTTTAACCATCACCATTTTTTCGTTAACTTTCCATTCAGAGACAGTAAACGCCCCATTTGTAACGATATGTTCTGGCTGGGTCCAACGGTTGCCATGTTTTTCAACGGTCGCTTTGTGAACGGGGGCAAGCACTGGATGACTTAATAGTTTCGTAAAGAAGGGAATAGGCTCTTCGAGTGTTACCTGGAATGTTTTTTCATCCAGCGCCTTCACGCCCAAAGACTCGGGTTCGGCTTCGCCCTTCATAATCGCTTGCGAGTTTTCGATATTTGGAATGGCCGCAAACCAAGCGTATGGTGAAGCAGTGCTTGGATTCAGTAAGCGTTGCCAGCTGTAGACAAAATCTTGCGCAGTGACCGTTTCGCCATTGGACCATTTTGCATCACGTAAGTGGAAGGTATAAACCGTATTGTTGTCATTGACTGACCAAGACTCAGCAACACCAGGAATGGTTTTACCTTGCTTATCTTGAATGACCAGACCTTCAAACAGGTCTCGGCCGAGATTAAATGCAGGCTCTGCGGCTTGCTTGGCTGGGTCAATAGAAGTAACTTCAGCCCCATTGTTTAGCGTAATTTCCTGTGTCTCATCGAGGGTCACACCTGCGGGATACGGCGCGGCATAGCTTGATGTTGCCAGTATTGGGCTCATCATCGATGCTAACAGAAGCAACTTAGGTAATTTCATCCTTGTCTCACTCTTTTCATCCTGAAAGATGCTAGAAATGTATATTGTATAAATTGTCCACACAATCGAGTTTTAACAATGTTGTAACAGGGTGCCAAATGTTGGGCTATTTGGTATCAAAAAGTGAGCTGGGGGGATTGATATGGAGCTGGTGCTAAGTCTGCATTACGGGGTAGGCTTTGTTTCGCGCAAATAAAAAATCCCCTTCAAGCGCGCGCTAAAAGGGGAGGGTAGTTCGTCTGCTCTTCAAAAGGTACGACGTTAACTGACTAGGAAATGTTTTACGAACTCAGTGATTTTGACCATATCACTTACCGCGATAAACTCTTCTGTCGTGTGTACTTTTGCCATGCCAGTTGAAAGGTTGACCGTTGTGAGACCTTTCTTGTTAAAGTTGTTAGCATCGCTACCGCCGCCAGTGCCTTTTGTGAAGGCGTCAATTCCCAACTCTGAAAACGCTGCTTTTATAGCGCTAACGTGTGGGTGGTTTTCTTCAATAACAAAAGCGTCGTAGGCTCGGCTAGATTCAATTTCGACTTCTGCACCGTGTTTTTCACAGACAGACTCTAATGTTGAGATCATATGATTGACCTGAGCATCTAGTTTATCGCCATTCAGGGAGCGTGCTTCCGCCACGATTCTTAATTCAGGCATAACAATGTTTGTGGCCTGACCGCCGTTAACCATACCGATGTTGGCTGTCGTTTCTTCGTCGATGCGAAGCAGCTTCATTTGGTTGATGGCATCTGCCGCCACCATGATAGCACTGATGCCTTCTTCTGGCGCAAGCCCTGCATGTGCTGGTCGACCTTTGATTGTTGCCACGATTTTTTGCTGGCCTGGGGCTGCGGTCACAATAGTGCCAATAGGACCACCCGTATCTAACACGATTGCTTCCGTTGAAGTGACGTGTGACATATCGAAGTATTGTGAACCGAATAAACCGCCTTCTTCATACACGGTGAAAGCAAGTTCTAACGTTTTGTGCTCACGGTTTTCCGCTTGAATACAACGAACGGCTTCCATGATGGCAGCAATACCAGATTTATCATCGCCACCAAGAATCGTATTGCCTTTTGAACGGATAACGCCGTCTTCGATGATTGGCTCAATGCCAATACCTGGAGTGACCGTATCCATATGACAGCTCATTAGAATAGAGCCGTCTTTTTTGCCGTCTAAACGGGCGTACACGTTAAAACCGTTAGAAATATGCTCAGGCACTGGAAGCTTGTGCACGGTAAAGCCTAGCTCGCCTAGCTGTTCTGCCAGTGTTTCTGCAATTTGTTTTTCGTTTTTTGATTCGCTGTCGATACGTACTAGTTGGCAAAAGTGTTCAACTAGGCGTTCTTGATTGATGTGTGTCATTAGATGTCTCTTTTTCTGATCGAGCGTGAAGCACTGTGGCTAGGGCTCGATAGGGAACAGAGCACCACTTATGGCACAGTTACTTTTGAATAAAACTGAGGTGAATCAATAAAGGAGTATCCATGACACGATTCTGACCGATGAGCCTTTCGAACTGTATGAAGCGTCACGAAACATTACTTTTGATGTTTTGCAGGATCAAATGAATAAATCGGATAGAGATAGGGTGCAATAGATTTTCCATCCCCTTTTACTTTTTGAGTTACGTTGCCAAGATAAAATGACAAAGTAACAACTTATTTACATTTTATGTGTTGGCGTAAAGCCGAAAATATCAATCTAATATATTGAAAGTAAGCAGTTTATTTGATGTTTACGAAAGTGGATTCGACGCGCTCCCTGTGTGTAACATATATTTTACAATTGTGCGTAAAAATCGCCAAGGTAAAGATTTCTCCCAACGTATTCCAATTTCTCAAGACCTGCGCCAAGTTAGAAAAATAAGTCCAAACAAAAGCTACTGAGACAAGGAGAAAGTCATGGTTGATGCATATAACCCACTAGGAACAGACGGATTTGAGTTTGTTGAATATACCGCTGCAGACAACAAAGGCATTCAACAGCTTAAAGATCTGTTTATATCGTTAGGTTTTGCGGAAATTGCAAAGCATCGCTCAAAAGAAGCGTGGTTATATCGACAAGGTGACATTAGCTTTATTGTGAATGCGCAGCCGCATAGCCAAGCTGAGGGATTCGCCAAAGTCCACGGTCCGTCGGTTTGTGGCATGGCATTTCGAGTGAAAGACGCGACCGTTGCTCTGGCGCATGCGTTAGAGAATGGCGGTAAAGAATATAAAACGGAAATTGGGCCGATGGAGCTAAGCATTCCTGCTATTTATGGCATCGGTGAAAGCTTGCTTTATTTTGTCGATCGTTATGGAAAGCAGAGTATTTATGATGTCGATTTTCGTTTTTATGATGATGCTGATGAGCGTTTATCAAAAGCGAATGTTGGTCTTTACGAAATCGACCACTTAACGCACAACGTTAAGCAAGGCAACATGGATGTCTGGTCTGGTTTCTATGAGCGCATTGGTAACTTCCGCGAAATTCGTTATTTCGATATCGAAGGTAAGCTGACTGGTCTTGTCAGCCGTGCGATGACCGCACCTTGCGGCAAAATCCGAATTCCTATCAATGAGTCGTCAGATGATAAATCACAGATTGAAGAGTTTATCCGTGAATACAATGGCGAAGGTATTCAACACATCGCATTGACCACTGACGACATCTACGAAACGGTCAAAACCTTGCGTGAGCGAGGCATGGACTTTATGCCAACGCCAGATACTTATTACGAGAAAGTCGATCAGCGTGTTGAAGGCCACGGTGAAGATGTAAGCAAGCTTCGTGATTTACAGATTCTTATTGATGGCGCGCCAACGAAAGATGGCATCTTGCTACAAATCTTTACTCAAACCGTTATCGGCCCTGTGTTCTTCGAAATCATCCAACGTAAAGGCAATGAAGGCTTTGGCGAGGGTAACTTCAAAGCGTTGTTTGAATCGATAGAAGAAGACCAAATTCGCCGAGGAGTATTGAGCGATGCATAAATGGATCACATTCCCTCACCGGGAGGGAGTGTGCTCTAAACAAGCGCATGCTGACTTCCCGGAAGAGGCAATTTATGAACGTGAGGCAGGTCGAAGTGGCTTCTTCGGCCCCGCAACACATTTTCATCATCAACATGCCCCAACGGGATGGTCTGAGTGGGAGGGCGAGCTACGTCCACGAGCGTTCGATTTTAATTTAGTCGAGAAAGCCAGCCATATTACCCCTTGGGCAGTCCCGCATCTATTACACAACGCGAATTGTAAAGTTCGTGTCTGGCGTATGGATGAAAAAATGGACTTCTTGGTGAGAAATGCGGATGGCGACGAACTGCTATTCATCCACCAAGGTACGGCAGATCTGTATTGTGATTATGGTCATTTGAAAGTGAGCGAAGGGGATTATGTCATGATCCCACGCTCGACGAGCTGGCGTTTAGAGCCAAGCGAGCCGATGTTCATTTTGATGATCGAAAACACCGATGCGGCCTATACATTGCCCGAAAAAGGCATGGTTGGAAACCACGCGGTGTTTGATCCAGCGGTTTTGGAAACGCCGTCGATCAACGATCAGTTCCGTGATCAATATTCTGAGAATCAAACACAGGTTCAGGTGAAACGCCACGATAAAGTCAGTGTTATCACTTACCCATTCAACCCGTTGGATGCGATTGGCTGGCATGGTGATTTGGCGGTAGTAAAAGTGAACTGGCGTGATATTCGTCCACTTATGTCACATCGTTACCACTTACCGCCTTCTGCACATACTACATTTGTAGGAGCAGGATTTGTGGTGTGCACCTTTGTTCCTCGTCCGATTGAAAGTGATCCCGGAGCGCTCAAAGTACCGTTCTATCACAACAATGACGATTATGACGAAGTCTTGTTCTACCATGCAGGTGACTTCTTTAGTCGTGACAACATTGAAGCGGGTATGGTGACATTCCATCCAGCAGGTTTTACACATGGTCCACACCCGAAAGCTTTCAAAGCAGGGCGAGAGCATAAGAAGACTTTTACCGACGAAGTCGCGGTGATGATAGATACGCGCCACGCGCTTCAGTTCTCGGATGAACTGGAAAAAGTAGAAAACAAAGAATACGTCTATAGCTGGCAAGAGAAGTAAGAGGCAAGGATGAAATTAGCAACCAAGAAAAATGGCACTCGTGACGGTTTGTTGATGGTCGTGAGCAAAGACTTAACGCGCTGCGTACCTGCGACAGAAATTTTCCACCCAATGAATTTGGCAGCTACGATGCAGGTGGCACTTGATAACTGGGATGCGCTAGCACCGCAACTGGAAGAGCTGTACGTCGCACTGAACAACGGTACGGTCGCAGGGTATGAAGAGTTTGAAGCGCATTACTGCGAGTCGCCGCTTCCTCGCGCTTATCAGTGGGCAGATGGCAGTGCTTACGTAAACCACGTTGAGTTGGTTCGAAAAGCTCGCGGCGCTGAAATGCCTGAAAGTTTTTGGACGGATCCGTTGATGTACCAAGGAGGCTCTGATGCCTTTATTGGTCCTTGTGACAACATCGAGTTTGCCAGTGATGAATGGGGTATTGATTTCGAAGGCGAAGTTGCTGTGGTAACTGGTGACGTCCCGATGGGCGCAAGTGTTGCAGAGGCTCAGGAGTCGATTCGTTTGATCATGCTGGTGAATGATGTGTCGCTGCGTGGACTAATTCCCGCAGAATTAGCTAAAGGGTTTGGTTTTTTCCAATCTAAACCTTCTTCTGCGTTTTCTCCTGTGGCAGTAACACCTGACGAACTAGGCGATGCGTGGTACGAAAACAAAGTGCATTTACCATTGGTCTCGACATACAACCACAAGCCGTTTGGTCGCCCAAATGCGGGTATCGATATGACGTTTGATTTTGCAGACTTAATTGTTCATGCGACTAAAACGCGCCCGCTATCTGCTGGGGCGATCATAGGTTCTGGCACGGTATCTAATAAGCAAGGCACCGAACATGGCACTTCGATTGAGGAGGGTGGTGTTGGTTATTCATGTATCGCGGAAGTTCGCATGATTGAAACCATTCGTGATGGTAAACCGTCGACTAACTTCATGTCGTTTGGAGATTCAATCAGATTGGAAATGTTCGATGCGGATGGCAACAACATCTTTGGCTCGATTGACCAACAAGTTAGCCAATATCTCAAGCATTAAGAGCGCCAGTTGGGAGACGATATGAGCGATAGCATGGTTTTGTACGGATATTGGCGGTCTTCAGCGGCGTATCGTGTGCGTATTTGTTTGAATCTTAAAGAGTTATCGTATGATTCAAAATCGGTACACTTGGTGCGCAATGGTGGCGAACAACACAGTGACGAGTACCATGAATTAAACGCTTCTGAACTGGTTCCTGTACTGGTGGATGGGGAGGTTCAGTTAACCCAGTCACTGGTCATCATTCAATACTTAGAAGAATACTATCCGGATGTCACTGTGATCCCCGAGCAAACGCCGCTTCGATATCAAGCACTAGCTTTGGCTCAGGATATTGCAATAGAGGTTCATCCCCTGAATAACTTGAGAGTTCTACAGTATTTAGAGGGGGAGTTAGCTTGCGAGCCAGAGCGCAAAGTCGCTTGGATTCATCACTGGATCCACAAAGGTTTTGCAGCATTAGAAGAGAAACTTCAGAAGCATCGTAAACTAAATGGTGATTGTAAGTTTAGCCTGACAAGCTCGCCATCTATTGTCGATATTTGTCTGGTACCACAATTTTATAACGCACAACGCTTTGGTGTAGATACTTCTCTTTACCCAACCATTAACGCTGTTGTGCAAGCATGCAATCAACTGCCTGCATTTATTGATGCGATGCCAGAGAATCAGCCAGACGCTAATAGTTGATTCTTAGCATCATAATGTATTAACAAAATTTAAACGAGCCAATCCGAGTGTGTGATTGGCTCGTTTTTATTGGGGAGCAAAATTTTCTGTTTCTCGCTATCGTCGTGGCTCCTCAAAATTGCGAGGTTTTGTTGCTCTGCATAGCATTTCCATTTACGCTTTGAGCAACGAGTTGTTTTGGATGCACTTTATTTATGACCAACATTTTTATCATTGTTGTTCTTCTGGTTTTATTCTTCTTTGTTATTCAAAAGTACGTGATTAAGCACGACGACACGCGTGATTATCCTTATCGCTCGAAAGGACCGCTACTCAGGGGGCAAGAGAGCGCATTCTATAATGCGTTGAGGGCAGCGGTAGGTGAACATGCGGTGGTATTCGCGAAAGTAAACATGTCCAGTTTGGTTACGCCAAAAGAAATCAAAAATAAGAAGCAGTTTTTTGTCGCGAACAATCGCATATCTCGAAGTTATTTTGATTACGTTATTTGTGATCCTAGGACGCTAGAGCCGCGTGTGATCGTTGAATTGGATAACGGGCAAGAGTTAAGCAAGGGCAAGGTAGAAAGACAAAAGTTACTGATTCATGTTTGTAAGACGGCCAACCTGCCTTTAATCGGCGCTTCTGTAAAGCACAGTTATCAAGTTGGGCGATTACGTCGTTTGCTTGCTGCACACATTGATTTGATTGAGCCTGACAAGGAAGTACGCTTTTGTAAAAAATGCGGCAGCCCGATGATCATTAAAACCGCAAGCCAAGGTGAATTCAAAGGTCGACGCTTCTTTACTTGCAGCCGCCAACCAAATTGTACTTACACCGAGAATTACAATGTGGTGTTTGAGTCGGACGACTAAAGACGACAGTTGAACAGCAAAACTGATGAGGCTTTGATTCGAGATGATCAAAGCCTTTTTTGTATCAGTCCTCAAGGCAAGACCTATACTTTGAAAAAGAGTGCAGAATAGGGAAGCCATATGCGATACGGATGGATTTTGTCAGCGTTGTTCATCGCATCTAATGTTAGTGCGATACCTAATTTGAAACCACTGGAGTGTGAGTTAACGGAGACACCCCAAGATCATTTCTTGTTTTACCGAGAACAAATGGTTTACCACAGTGAGCAGTTTGTCATATTTCAAAACTTCAAAGGCAGGGTGAGCACTCAAGTGGACGTCAAAACAGGAGAGTTGATCCGTACAACCTATATCGGCGAACCATTTAAACCTAAATATCAGATTTTGTTCGGCACTTGCCCTAAGGTATCGCAAACCTTACAGATTTGGATGCTCAGTGAAGTGCCTTACGACAATTAAGTGAGATAATAAAAGTTATATAGATCACACTTTTAAACCCTGCAGGCTCAGTCCTTGTCGATAAAATCATCTGAAAACGCGTGTTGAGTTTACATTTTCGCCAAACGGTTCAAAGTTGGTAAATTTGTGCTTGCACCGTCGTTCGCTTATAGCTAATATCCTCGTCGTTCCAGAGAAATGCGTCCGTAGCTCAGCTGGTTAGAGTATCGCCTTGACATGGCGGGGGTCGGTGGTTCGAGTCCACTCGGACGCACCATTCTGAATTGAATGGTTAGGAACACAAAATTTGGGTCCGTAGCTCAGTTGGTTAGAGTACTACCTTGACATGGTAGGGGTCGGCGATTCGAGTTCGCCCGGACCCACCAAATTTTAGAAAAAGCCCACCAAACGGTGGGCTTTTTTGTATCCATAATTTGTTGATACTCAGATTTAAACACCTTACTTTTCCTTTGCACACTTTCTACAAATACTCCGCATTGCCATCAGTGTAAATTTGAGTGGTTTTACAAGAATTTAACTCGTTCATCTAAACATTCATTGGAGCCCATTTCGAATTCGCGGCAAATCCAAGGCCTATTTTCGTAAATCGTACACATTAATGTGTCTCTGTCTAAAGCTGCACACCAACCATCATTTAGCCGCATCATTGTTTCGCCTCCATACTGGTCACGCGCAATAAACTCTTCAGGTACGCCAGTATCTGAAATAATCATAACCTCGAGACGGCAACAACAAGCCTTACAGTTAGAGCAAGATACATCAGAGGGCAGGGGAGAGGGAGTCTTAGTTGGTATAATCATGAATAACTACAATTTGGTCAATTATGCATGGTACCGTAAATTTAGCACGAATGAACTTTATTTCTGAAATAGAACACCCTATGAACGATAAACCTAGTGAACGCATTTTATGCGTTCACTTGCATTTCTTTCCGAGTAAGTCGGTAGAACTGACAGTGATTCACACCAATTAACCTTTAGTCAGTGTGAATTTGAACGCCGATTCTTTGTCATACGCGTACTTTACACAAGATCTGCTTCTGTAAAGTTTGTTTTAAATGTGAAAGCAAATGGCGTATCTCCGTTTTCGCGCAAATGCTGAAGGCGTAACAAGGCTTCTTGTGGTGTTGGTATATAACCGTCTTCTACCCACCACAGAACATAGCTATCCTCCGCTAAACGATGAAACCATTCGCTTTTTCGGCGCATGAAATCTCTATGACCGGTACGAAACATAAAGTTTTTAAGTGAGTCAGTACTTCCCCAAATAGACATGTTTACAATCATGTTCGGGTCATCAAATAATTTAATGCTTGTTGCATCACCGGAGTCGTCTTTTAGACGCCAGATAAAGCCTTCACTTTCTTCAGCTATACCATTAATTAAGTCCAAATTGTCTACGAAATCTTTAATTTCTGGTGCATCCAAAGGATATTTAGCAAGCGCAATATTTAATTGAGCTAATTTCATTTCATGACCCTCCCTGGTCGATAAGCCTGTAATGCTGGTAAAAAGCTCTAAGTAACTTTTCCTATTTTATCATGCAGTGTGTTGCTAGTGCCTTCAAAGGTCAATTAGAAAGTTAGTGACTGTGGCGAGTCATTGGATGGCAAAAAAGTCGTTTTATACATTGGTTATGTTGAGCATAAGCCCCTCTTTTCTCGCGATTATCGTCGGTAAGTCTCACTCAAGAGAGTTGCTATCTTGGATATGCAGCAGTACTCTCATTTTCTGTGGCAAGCCTTGCGCTTCTATACTTCTTATTGAGATTCGATCCTCACTTTTTGGTGTGTGAACGTGAGATAGTGTTCATGTCACTCTTTAATTTAAGTTGTTTGGCTGAACGTTAGGAGGAGCTTTGATTACAAAGATAACAAGAAATGCCATTTTGCTTGGCCTAGTTCCCATTGCAGTTTTTGTTGTGGCTTTTAATTCAATAGCCAATTTTTACATCAGCTATATCAAAGAGACTAAAATAGACACCTATGTCGATTATTTACACCAACGATCCATGTATTTGGATGAGGCGATTGTAAAGCAGGTTGCGCAGTTAGATTTCACGTGCAGTAATAGTGATGTTAGAACATTACGCGATCCACGTTTTTATAATCGTTACATCCGTTTTATTGCGATGGAAACGAATGACGGTAAAACATGCTCCACGATTGGTCGCGAAGTATCTCATTTATCCAGTGCGCAACGATTTCAGCTTGGCGAAAACTTTTTTGCATCACTTATTTTACCGGAACACCAAGATCAAGTTGAGTGGATGGTCATTTATGAAAATGAACATGTTGAAGTTGTCTGGGTTCTCGATAATAGTTGGGTCAAAGAAGTGATAAAAACGCCTTGTGAAGACTGTTTGTTCGTCGAGTTTATATATGATGAGCCTGTATTTGGAGATTTAACAATAAGTCGAGGAAAACCAACCATTGCAGCAGAAGAAGCGGCAGTTTCAAAGGAGTTATTCTTTTCGGCTGATTCTCAAGCCAATATGCTCATCAAAATACACAGTGGCGAGAAACTGAAGAGCTATGTTCAGGAAAGAGTCTTTCTATGGGGAGGCCTAGTCAGTGTGCTTATGGGGTTGGCTTTTGTGTTTGTATATGTGTCCAGTAAGAGCTTGAGAAAGTCTATCAAAGGCTTGATCCAGAATGGGATTAATAATGCGGAATTTGTCCCTTATTACCAAGCGATTGTCGATAGCCGTGATGGTGTAACAGTGGGGTATGAAGCACTGATTCGGTGGTCTCGCCGTGATGGTATGGTGCCGCCAAACATGTTCATTGGCGCTGCAGAAGAAAGTGGTCTGATTGTCCCAATGACGAATCAGCTTATTCGTAAAATCATACAAGATCTTAGTGTGTTACCTGAGCATGTGTGGGTCAGCATCAATATTGTTTCTTCCCATTTAGAGTCAGGTGAACTCACTAAGTTACTGTCAGAACTGAATTGGCCATGTCCGAAGAGAGTGCATTTTGAGTTGACCGAGCGAATTCCTGTAAAAGATACAGAGGCAGCGAAAAAAGAGATTTTGTATCTGGCGAATAAAGGCTACAAGTTCAAAATTGACGATTTTGGGACTGGGTATGGCGGCTTTTCTTATTTGCAAGATCTGGGTATCCGATGCTTGAAAGTGGATAAGATGTTCATCGACCCAATAGGCTCTGATGACCAAAAATTGAAAGTGTTGGATTCTATTGTCTCGGCAGCAAAGAAAGCGGAATGTGAGATGATTGCAGAAGGTGTAGAGAGCGAGGCTCAAGTCGCGTATTTGGCTCAGCATTCTATTTACCTTATTCAAGGGTATGTCTACGCTAAACCAGAGCCTATTAACAACCTTGCGATGACTTAAAGTAAGGCATAATGGGGCGTATTCATTATTAAAGGTGTCTTTCGGCACCTTTTTTATTGCTGAACCTTTTCGGGTTCACTGTTCGATAAAAAACCTGTTGAAGTCTTAGAATTCAAACAGAGTTTACAGAGAATATGAACGCCCGATTTTAGCATCGGGCGTTAGGATTTTACTTAGGAAGAAAGGGCGGCTTTTTTAGTTTTTAATGAAGCGATCAATTGAGGGAGCAATGACATAACAATCATCCCTAGCATCAAGCTGTATTGGAGAGGGGTGAAAGTCTCACCTAATAGCAGCAAACCTGACACAATGCCCGCAACGGGGTTGGCAATGCCACCAAAAGTAAAGTCAACGACCGACATACGCTGCAATAGCCAAACATACATGCCGTAGCCTAATGCAGTGTTCAGAATGATCACCCACAGCAGCCCAAGGGTGTTCGTCATTGATAAGTTTTGAATGGCTGTAACGTATGGCTCTGGATTGTTTATTGCTAGCACGCTTGTTGCGACAGACATAATCACACCACCCAAAATGAGCTGCCATGTTAATACTGTCCACCAATGCATTTTCGTTCCTAGTGATTTCGTTACGCTACTGCCTACCACAATACACATGATGGCGGAGATCATCGCCAGCAAACCCATAGGGTTGAGCGAAATAGAACTAGGATCAAATAAGAACCAAGCCAAAGCAATCAAAGTCGCTCCACTTATTGCCTGTATTGCGCTTGGCTGGCGCTTATAGACTGCCCAGCCAAACAGCATCGCAAAAACGGGCACTGATACCATACCTACACCTGAGATCGCAGAAGGAAGCGTCAACGCCATGACAAAAATGAGACCAAAGAAGCAAGCGATGTTGATAGTTCCTAAAACAAGCAGCACTTTCCATTCACTCTTTTTCGGGAAAGATGGCTTTATTGCGAGCAACAAAAGACCCGCAGGCAATGCTCTTAGCGCACCAAGTAAAACGGGAGGCCAGTCCGGAAGCGTAAACTGAGTAACAGCATAAGTTGTCCCCCAAAAAAAAGCCGGGATCATTGCAAGCAAAATGTTCATGTTAAATATCTTTACGTTGAGATAATTAATTGTAAAGATATCGGTAAGGTTACTTTTTGTAAAGTATCTTTATGTTAAAATAAAAATTAAATGACGTTTGGAGAGAAACCATGGACGCAATTGATAGAGTGGTAGAGCAGTGGGCTAAGGAGAAGCCAGAGCTCGACACTGAACCGATGGCAATTATGGGTCGGCTAATGCGAATTGCTAAGCACATGGAGTGTCGGGTCGCTGACCTACATAAGAAGTACGATCTTAAGATGGGTGAATTTGATGTGTTGGCGACACTTCGCCGAGCAGGTTCACCATATTGCCTTACTCCCTCAGCGCTAATTGATTCGATGATGCTCACTTCGGGCGCGATGACGAACCGATTAGATAAACTCGAGAAGAAAGGCTTTATTACCAGAACACACAGTAAAGAAGATAGACGCAGTGTCACCGTTGAGTTAACTGAAAAGGGCTTAACCTTAATTGACAAGTTGATCTTAGAGCATGTGGACGTTCAGCAATCGCTGCTACATGGTTTAGAAGGCAATGAGAAAGCGCAGGTTAACCAGGCGTTAAGACTACTATTGCCTTTGTTTGAGTAAAAGATACAGGAAGGGTGGGACGGAATGAGAAGCAAAGAGTTAGAAGGTTATTTAAGTACCTTTATGTGTGCGGAGAGTGATTTCCCATTTGGGCCAGAAGCGCTTGTATACAAAATCAAAGGTAAAATGTTTGCGATTATTGCAGAGAGAAACGGTCGGGAGTATGTCAGCGTAAAAGTAAAACCAGAAGATGGAGAAGTCTTAACATCGCAGTTTACGGACATCACTCCTGGTTATCACCTAAATAAGCGTCACTGGATAACGGTTTATTTTAATGGTGATGTGGAAGATGGATTGATTCAGGATTTATGTGAACGCTCTTATACTCTCGTCGTTGCCAAACTACCAAAAGTGCAACGAGCATTGCTTGGTCAGTAATAGCTATTACAGAAAAATTCGCACCTTTTCCATCCTCAAGCTATATAAGAATAAGTAGGCGGAAAAGTAGGAATGATATGCGAGCATTATCTGAATGGCTAAAAGAATATGGGGAGAGCCATCAAAACCCCATCAACCAAAAGATTCACACAATCGCAGTTCCGGGTATTTACCTATCTGTGGTCGGTCTAATTTGGTCAATACCTCAAATCTCCATCTTGGGTTTCGAGTTTAACTGGGTCTGGATTGCTGTCATACCCGTATGGGTTTTCTATTTTCGTTTGTCTCTCAGCGTCTTTATGATGATGTTAGGGTATACATTAGCGTGCATCGGCCTGATATGGTCTTTGGAGATATTGGCGCTGCCCGTACTGCATATTTCGATGCTCCTATTCGGTGTCCTGTGGATCTTGCAGTTCATTGGTCACAAAATAGAAGGAAAGAAACCGTCTTTTTTCGAAGATTTGCAGTTTCTTCTTATTGGTCCAATTTGGGTGTTCCGAAAACATTAACTCACTCCGTAATTAACAAGCTGATATCTCCCTGTATTGCGCGATCATGCTAGCGTCCATAAAGTCGTAAAATGCGCAGCATGATGTGCCGCTTTCTCATTGCCATGACAAGCATTCG
This sequence comes from Vibrio sp. ArtGut-C1, assembly GCF_002105475.1. Taxonomy (NCBI): domain Bacteria; kingdom Pseudomonadati; phylum Pseudomonadota; class Gammaproteobacteria; order Vibrionales; family Vibrionaceae; genus Vibrio; species Vibrio sp. ArtGut-C1. The sequence continues at coordinate 221,936 of NZ_NCTH01000006.1, forward strand.
CTTCTAATTCACACTATCATTAGAGTGCAGCTAAAGCCTGTTACTTTGCCTGAATGTTTGTGGCTAGTGACATTGTCACTTGGGGGATGAATGTACGACCGACAACATAAATATGCCTATTGGCGAGAAGAGCGTAAAAAAGGCAAATGGCATTACATCATGAAGTCTTTTTTTATGATTTGTTGCGCACTATTGCTTGGTAAAGTCATTGGTTTATTCATTTTTGGTGAGCTGCACTCCTTGAGTGATATTTTGGAGCAACTGCCCGCGGATCTTTTTATCATGATGCTAGTGGGCTTCCCGGTTAGTGTTATCGGCTGGTATCACGAGGAGTCGAAGTTTTTCCGAGCGTTACGACGTAAAGAAAAGCGCTTGAAAATGAAACGAGACAAACAAAGCTAACTCTGCATCGAGCTTTGTGTTATTTACTCGTCTGATTCACATATTTCTTTCAAGTTATTCGGTATTTTGCGTTATGCCTCGCAAGCATGTCATTAAACTTATTGCAAAAAACGACATCATGCATTCTGTTAGCCAATCTTGACAGGAACTCGTATTGCGAGGTGTTCCAGCAGCCTGAAGCTACTGAGATAGAACGGAGGATATTATGGATAGTGAATCAATGCTTCATAGTCAGAAAATATATTTTTGTAATGATGAAGCGTTAGTCGAGCAGCAAACACAGTGTTTAGAAGTTCTTTACGATTACAATCAAACTCGGCCTTCTGAATCTGAAAAGCGTACAGAAATATTACGACGTTTGCTCGGCGCTGTTGGTGACAACTGCTATTTTGAGCCGCCGCTTCGAGCGAATTGGGGGAGGCATACATACGTTGGTGATAACGTGTATGCAAACTTTAACTTAACCCTAGTCGATGATACGTATATCTACATTGGCAATAGCGTCATGATTGGGCCCAATGTGACACTAGCAACGGCAGGCCACCCGATTGAACCGGAGCTCAGAAGAGAAGTTGCGCAATTCAATATCCCTATTCATATTGGTGATAATGTATGGATCGGCGCTAACTCAGTGGTATTGCCTGGCGTCAAGATTGGAGAAAACAGCGTAATTGGTGCTGGTAGCGTGGTAACGAAAGATATACCAAGTAATGTTGTTGCGGTAGGGAACCCGTGTCGTGTATTGCGAGAGATAGACGAACATGACAAAGAATTCTATTACAAAGAGCGTCAAATCACGCGCAACATGTATCAACGATAACAAAGGTAAATTCCCACGGTTTATACGGTGTCAGTATAGAAAAGTTAAAAAACGAAATTTAACATCAGGGTGTAAAGGTTGGCGCTGTTATCTTCTGGTATTGATGAAAACGCGCCAGTATCGTTATTATGGGCGTTAAACTTTTGCCATTCAGCATTCAGTGACACGTTATAATCTAGGTCGTATCTCACTCCAAACAGATAGCTGTCCCCATTCTTTGTATCACTGCTATTAAACTGCTGGCCGTAAACTATGTAGGGGGTCAATTTATTCACGTTGTAACTCGTTGTTGCGTACCAAGAGGAGGAAATGTTGCTGTTTTGTCCTTCAGCCATTATCACAAGGTTATCAAGCTCATACCTTACTCCTAGAGAAAACTGGTCAATCGTGTTGCCTTTTTCTTTTAGAACCAAGCGGTCAATTAACATGGCTCCCCCTTCAGGTGTGGATTGCTTGGTATTGGAGAGAACCGTAGTTTGGTCATAATCGCCATGTAGATAAGAAAAGTTCAAACGGTAGGCATTTCCGCTGAGTGTTAAGTTTATTCCGGCTGTGTTGTCTGATTCGATCTTCAGTTCAGTATCTTCGTTGAGGGTGACATCACTGCTGTCTTTAAACCCTATAAACGGCATTGCAGTAAGCATGATTTGCTCATTGAGGTCGTGATTCCAGCGAATGGATAAACCATTGTAAGCGGTGATGCCTAATATGCTGTCATACACTTCATTTGGTGGTCGAGCTTGGGTAAAAGCGTGACCGACATAATTATACTCAGACATCAAAAACAGCGGCAGCCTCAATCGTCCCCCACGTATCTCTACATTTTTATAGGTATAAGCTAAATATGCCCACTCTAATTGGGGCGAGCTCCAATGATCTTGCGGACGCTTGACTATCTGTGCGGATGCTCGAAATGCCTTGTAAAAGTAATCAAGCTGCAGGCCGAAGGTTGTGTCACAATCGTAGCAGGCTTCATCATGAATAAAGCGGTTGACGAGAACCGTTGTGGAGTTATCCGACTTAGAACCTATCCCAAAAGGGATTTATTCCAAACAATGAGGCCACAAGCAAAATGCAACATGGCCTCGTAGTTTTCGATTTTCTTTTCCCA